>CAYGQQ010000072.1:0-15724 GCA_964352105.1 uncultured Rhodobacterales bacterium
ATCCTCGACCGCGAATTCTACATCCCCTCGCCAGACCACCTCAACGCGCAATCGGTGATCAACAACCAGGGCCGCGGCGAAGCCTTGCAGGGCGAGGAGGCCGAGCGCGTCCTGCGCTACCTCAAAGACGACAGCATGCGCGCCTATGACCACTACGAAGAGATGATCTCGGAGGACGGCCAACAAGGCCTCGCGCGCGAGCTCGCCCGCATGAACCTGCCCGCAAATATCTACACCCAATGGTATTGGAAAGTAGACCTGCACAACCTGTTCCACTTCCTGCGCCTGCGCGCGGATTCACACGCCCAATATGAGATCCGCGTCTACGCCGACGCGATTTGTGACGTCGTCAAAGACTGGGTCCCCGCCGCCTATGGAGCCTTCGAGGATTATCGGTTGGGAGGGGCGACGTTGAGCGGTAAGGCGTTGGAGTGTTTGAAGAAAATGCTCGCCGGGGAAGAGGTGACGCAGGAGAGCTCAGGGATGAGCAAAGGCGAATGGCGGGAGTTTGAAAGTGTGGTGAAGGGGTGAGTGAGGATAAATTCAATGGAAAAAGCTGTTAGTTTTATTGCTTCAATTATCACGATTTTGGGTTTTGTTCTCGCGATAACACAGATTTCTGAATTTGGGGTCTATGAATTTAACGCTTCAACTGACGTTTCCCCACTTCTCGGTTCTTTACTTTTTGCGCTTATCTCCGTGATGATTTTGGCCGTTTGCTTTGGCTATGGATTCGGCTACTTGATCGCGGCATTTGAAAAGAGATTGGGCCGGATCGCGTTAGTGCTTTCAACCCCAATACTAGGTCTGCTCTCAGCATTTCAAACCGGCGTAGTTACGTTGGTGGTTTCTCGAATTTTCGATATTTCCTCGATGTTAACCTTTGTTTTTGTTGTGAGTTTCTTTATATCTGCAGCTTTCGAACTGATGTTTATTTTTAAGCATTTCGAAAAAATATTTCACTCAGGCGAACCTATAAAGCCTGACGAAATGCCAAAGTTTTCGGTTAGCTCTTCAGCAGCGAGTCATGTGTTCTTTTGTATAGGGATATTGGTCTTTCTTTCTGATTCTAAACTTCCTTTGAATGATGGGGCTTGGGTGGGTGCTTGGATCGGAGTGTTTTTCGGTGGAGCGATTTCATATTTAGCAGGAATGGGACTTTTTGAACTGTTGAAAGAAAGCAGGAAATACTGAGGATTGAGCAACACGTAGGGTGCGTGATTTCACGCACCGTTCCACCATCGCCAAAACCCGCCACCGGTTATTCGATCCGACCTGACCACGCGGATTGACCGTTGGGCGGTGCGTGTGAACACGCACCCTACGGGTGAACCGGGGTTTGTCGTTTGGCGATGGGCGGTTTCGCACCGTTCCACCGTCGCAATCACCCGCCACCGGGTATTCGATCCGACCTGACCACGCGCATTGGCCGTTGAACGGTGCGTGTGAACACGCACCCTACGTGTGAACCGGGGTTTGTGGTTGGGCGATGGGTGGTTTCGCACCGTTCCACCATCGCCAAAACCCTCAACCGGTTATTCGATCCGACCTGACCACGCGGATTGACCGTTGGGCGGTGCGTGTGAACACGCACCCTACGGGTGAACCGGGGTTTGTCGTTTGGCGATGGGCGGTTTTGCACCGTCCCTCCATCGCAATCACCCGCCACCGGGTATTCGATCCAGCATTCGCCGCGCGCATTGATCGTTGGGCGGTGCGTGTGAACACGCACCCTACGTGTGAACCGGGTTTGGGGTGGGGCGATGGGTGGTTTCGCACCGTCCCTCCATCGCAATCACCCGCCACCGGGTATTCGATCCAGCATTCGCCGCGCGTATTGAGCGTTGGACGGTGCGTGTGAACACGCACCCTACGGCTCGTATTGAAACACGGGCATGGCCTCAAACCTGGGATCTGTGTGGACGGACGAATATGGCCAATCCAAGGGGTCCTCAACCAAACCGTGCTTGACCGGGTTGAACCAGCAATATCGCAAATGCGCGTCGAAGCTGCGTTGGTCGCGGATGTGATGCTCCCAAAACCGGCGTTGCCAGATGCCGCGCTCTTGGCGGCTGACATGGCTGGCACGACAATGCCCTTTCGGCACTCCGCGCGAAAACCGGGATTTGATCAATCGCCAGCGGGTCGAATAGTCGTGATCGCCCGGCGGCAGTCGCCAAACGCAATGCATGTGGTCGGACAGAACAACCCACGCCTCAATCTCAAAGGGCCGCTCCGCCTTGGTCACAGCGACGGCGCGCCGGAGCCGCTCCACGTCCCGCACGAGGAAAGCTCCCGGATGCGCAAGGCGGACCGTAAAGAAAATACGTGCACCAGAAATTCGCGGTCTCACATAATTTGCCATACGGCAGTTTCGGCGCGTTTTGGTTAAGGCGTGATAAACTCTCCCCAACCCGTAGGGTGTGTGATCTCACGCACCGCTCCAAATCATATCCTTACCTCACCGCCCGCCGGGGTCCGACAGAAGTCCGACAGGTATCCGACGCAAATCCGACGCGGGGTTTGCGGGTCGGAACGGCCGTTTGAAACGGCTCCGGAATCACAAAACGGCCGACCCTGGGCAGGGCGGCCGTTCACAAATTCTTACCCGTTTTAAACCTTAGTCGAGCGCGACAAGGTCTCCAGCAGATGCCCGGCCGTCACGGCCTTCGATCATTTCGTACTGAATTTTCTGGTCGTCACGCAGGCCCGTCAGACCCGCCCGCTCAACAGCAGAAATATGAACAAACACGTCTTTTCCACCATCATCTGGTGCAATAAAGCCGAAGCCTTTGGTTGTGTTAAACCATTTTACGGTGCCAGTGGCCATTCCCGTATCTCCTAAGTAGTGTCCGCCCGCGGTATGCGGCGGTGTGGTGCAGCAGTCACTTTGTTAGTCCGACTGCCGTAAGGGAAGTAGCGGGCCGTAAAAGTCTTTCGTCACAATTCCGCAAATAGTCTGTTTTTGTAAAACTACAATGAAAAGTTACTTTTTTCCCTCCAAAACCCGCGAATTAGGTTGAATTCAGCGGAAAATTGCGAATTCTCGCGCAGGTCGATTTGGCCCTGCCGGGTTTTTGGGCAGGGTCCGGACATGGGCAACAAACAGGGTGTATCTGGCCTTTTTGGCGAGGCACGGAGGAAGGGAAAGCGGTATGAAACTCTACGGATTGAAGGCCTGTGACACCTGCCGCAAGGCACAAAAACAGCTCGAAGCAGCTGGCAAAACTGTGGAATTTATCGATGTGCGCGCAACGCCTGTGGCCGCCCACGACCTCGCGCGGTTTTATGCAGCCTTTGGCGACGCGCTGATCAACACCCGCTCAACCACTTGGCGCGGGATGGACGAGGCCGCACGCGCGGCCCCACCGCTGGAGCAATTGGCGCAGAACCCGACGCTGATGAAACGCCCGGTGATCGAGGCGGACAGCCTGCATCTTGGCTGGAGCAAAGACACCCAGTCGGCGCTGTTAGGCTAAACGCTCAGCCGCGGCGTGCGATATCGGGAGGCGCCGCATCCGCGGCCAGCTCCGGAACAAGCGCACTCAGATCCACCACTTTCGTGTGCTTTTCGCCCAAACGCCGGACGGTCACAGTGCCGTCCTCGACTTCCTTTTTGCCGACTGCAAGGATCACGGGGACCTTGCCCACGGAGTGTTCGCGCACCTTGTAGTTGATCTTCTCGTTGCGAATGTCCGCCTCGGCGCGAATGCCCGCCGCCTTCAACTTGGCCACGGTGGCCTGCACATATTCATCGGCTTCCGAGATGATGGAGGCCACGACGACCTGACGCGGGGCCAGCCAGAAAGGCAGCTTGCCTGCATGTTCCTCGATCAGAATGCCGATGAACCGCTCAAAACTGCCCAAGGTGGCGCGGTGCAGCATCACGGGGCGGTGCTTTGCGCCATCTTCCCCGATATAGGTCGCATCCAGACGCTCCGGCAGCACGAAATCCACCTGATGGGTGCCGCATTGCCAATCGCGTCCAATCGCGTCGGTCAGAACAAATTCCAGCTTCGGGCCGTAAAACGCGCCTTCGCCGGGGTTCAGTTCCGGCTCGATCCCGGCTTTGCGGGTGGCAGACAAAAGCGCTTCTTCGGCGCGGTCCCACACCTCGTCCGAGCCCGCACGGGTGTCCGGCCGATCCGAGAACTTCACACGGAAATCCTCAAAACCCAGGTCTTTGTAAATCTCAGTCAGGAAGTTGATATAGACGGCGGTTTCCGTCTCGATCTGATCTTCGCGACAGAAGATATGGCCATCATCTTGCGTAAAGCCACGCACCCGCATGATACCATGCAGCGCGCCCGATGGCTCATAGCGGTTACAGCTGCCAAATTCGGCCATCCTAATGGGCAAATCACGGTAAGATTTAAGGCCGACGTTGAAAATCTGGACGTGGCAAGGGCAGTTCATCGGCTTCAAAGCGTTAATGGCCTTTTCGCGCGCATGGTCTTCGTCCACTTCGACGATAAACATGTTTTCCTGATACTTTTCCCAGTGCCCCGAGGCCTCCCACAAACGTCGGTCGACGACCTGAGGCGTATTGACCTCCACATAGCCGCCTGCGCGTTGCTGGCGACGCATATAGTCCTGAAGCTCGGTGTAGACGGTCCAGCCATTGGGGTGCCAGAACACCTGACCCGGAGCCTCTTCCTGCATGTGAAACAGGTCCATCTCCCGGCCCAATTTACGGTGGTCGCGCTTCTCGGCCTCCTCAAGAAAATGCAGGTGCTGTTTCAGGCCTTCCTTGTTCTGAAATGCCACGCCGTAAATGCGCTGCAGCATCGCCCGGTTGCTGTCGCCGCGCCAATAGGCACCGGCCACAGACATCAGCTTGAAGGCATCGGCGGGGACCTGACCGGTATGCTGTAAATGCGGACCGCGGCACAGGTCTTGCCAATCGCCATGCCAATACATCCGCAACGGCTCATCGCCGGGGATCGCGTCGATCAGCTCCACCTTATAGGGCTCACTCAGGTCTTCGTAATGCTTGATGGCGCGGGCGCGCTCCCACACTTCCGTGCGAACTGGGTCGCGCAGATTGATGATTTCCTTCATCTTTTTCTCGATCAGGCCGAGGTCTTCCGGCGTGAACGGCTCCGCCCGGTCGAAATCATAATACCAGCCGTTTTCAATCACCGGACCGATGGTAACCTTCACATCGGGCCAGATCGCCTGCACGGCGCGGGCCATGATATGCGCCAGGTCGTGGCGGATCAGCTCCAGCGCGGGGGCCTCTTCCTTCATCGTGTTGATTGCGATGGCCGCATCGTGCTCAATCGGCCATTGCAGATCCCAATGCGCGCCATCGACCTGCGCGGAGATGGCCTTCTTGGCCAGCGAGCTTGCAATCGAGGCCGCAACCTCTGCAGGAGTGATGCCCGCGTCATAGGACCGTGCGTTGCCGTCAGGAAATGTCAGGGAAATCTGGGCCATAAGGGAAGGCTCCTCGTCAGTTTGGCGCCCACGGAACGCCCGGTTGCAAGCTATGTCTGAGCCTTTTGGCGGGGTGCGGCACCCGCGTCAAGGGCAGGGTGCGCGCTTTTGTCCACGAGATTGCCCATTGGCAAAACTAATCGTGCTGCTTAAAAATGCAATCAGAGAATCAAATTGAGCGATTAGAAAAACAGATCGAGGATCACATGCCCCGCTATAATTCAAAGTTCGACCTGAATGTTAACGATATTGACCTGATCGAAGCGTCCTTGCGGGACCGCCAGCGGGACCTGTCGGTGCGCCGTGCGCGTGTTGCGGGCGAGGGTGCAAATCTTGATGGCGTCGGTCTGTCAGAGATTGACCTTGAGTTAGACCAAACCGCAGAACTTCTGGGTCGTATCCACAACCAGAAAGTGTTCTATCGTCCGATTACAGGCGCGTATGTCAGCGGCTAACCGCCAGCAGAATACATGACAAAAAGGGCGGCTATCGATGGCCGCCCTTTTTTGGTTTCAACGTGCCGGGTTGGTCGATGGCGCTTACATGCGCGCCATGAAGATCTGAGACCCCAAGATCAGGATGCAAACCCATCCCAGCGTAAAGATTATCGGGCGGACCGGAAACTTTGCCCACGCCATGATGTAGCCAATCGCGTGCGCCACCCGAAGCCAGAAGAACGCGATGCAACTCCAATAGGTCAGGGTATTGAACCCGCCAACCCGGTCCAGGATCAAGACGATCACGGCGAAGGGCAAGAACTGTTCCAGCAAGTTGAGATGGGCCCGAAAGGCGCGATGCACCCAAGGACGATGCAACGCGGGGTTGGGTGGTCGAATAAACCCGTCCGGCGCATCTGCGGGCAGACTTCCAGCAGGCGCAGTATTGACGCCAACGATATAAGGTATCCACAACGACGCGGCGAAAAGCGACAGGCAGGTCAGGATGCCAAGTTCCGTTGGAAGCTCCATGTCAGCCACCCATATCCAGCTTGATCGGAGCGCCTGTTTCCAGCCAGCTTTTCAGCGATGCCACATGGCGCGCCCAACCGTCTTTGACGCCGTCCTGACCGGCCGGAATGTCATAATGCTCGCAGGTTAACCGGCAGGTATCCCCTTCCGGATCGATCAGAAATACCATGCTTGAGGGTATGTTGTTCCCTTCCATGAAATGGGGCTCGAACGTCATCTCGATGCGGGACTTCGGGTCCAGCTTCGTGGTCGTCTGGGTCAACATGACCGACCCGTCAGCACGTAGAATATTCGTGGCTTTGCCCACTGCGGCGTCACCTTCCGCAGCGTTGCACACAAAATGGTAGGCGGCGATCTGATCCGCTTTGGTCAACGCGTCCCAAAGCGCATCCTGCGTGCAGCGAATAATTGTCTGGTAGATAAAATCGGGTTTGGCGGTTTCTGTCATTTTGGCAGTTCCTTCGACATATTGTTTAAGATCCAGAAGGCTCCGTGCCGCAGGTTTGGCCAGCAGCGGCTCAATCCAGCGGTCGATGACCTCCTGAAGGGGAAGGGCGTTCAGGTAATGATATTTGAAGCGCCCCGTTTTCTTGGACACGATCAACCCAGCGTCCTCCAGAACAGCCAGATGCTTCATGACGCCGAAGCGTGTCATCTCGAACTGGGGTTCCAGATCTGTCAGGCTTTGGCCGTCTGTCTTGCGCAGGCTGTCAAGAATTTCGCGGCGGGCCGGATCGTTAAGGGCTTTGAAGATCGCATCCATGAGGTCTTTATAGGTGACAAAGTAGTCACGTGACAAGAAGGTCACGTAAAAAAGTGCAAAACGCAGGGATTCCGGTGGGTTACATTGGCAGGGGGATCGGGTAGCCTGACCCAAAGACGAAAGGATCACGGGATGGACGCGCAATTTCTGGAGACAGATTCGGGCAGGCGGCTCGCCTATCATAAGACCGAAGGGGCAGGTCCCGGACTGGTCTTTCTGGGTGGGTTCGTCTCTGACATGGAGGGCACAAAGGCCGTCCATCTTGAAGCGTATGCCAAACGGACAGGGCGCAGTTTCCTGCGGTTCGACTATTCCGGGCACGGTCAATCCAGCGAGAAATTCACCGATGGTTGCATCGGCGATTGGGCGGCGGACGCGAAGGCCGCGATCACCGAACTGACCGAGGGTCCACAGATCCTGATCGGATCGTCCATGGGCGGGTGGATGTCGCTTCTGATGGCCAAACAGATCCCTGAAAAAATTGCCGGTATGGTCACCATCGCCGCAGCCCCTGATTTTACGGAAGACAGCATGTGGGGCTGGTTCACCGAGGCCCAGAAAACGGAGTTAGAGGAAAACGGCCATGTCGCGTTGCCTTCTGACTACGGGGAGCCCTACACGATCACCAAACAACTCATCGAAGAGGGGCGGAGCCAGCTTGTTCTGCGCAGCCCGCTGCACCTGCCATTCCCCGTCCGCTTCCTGCAAGGCACCGCCGATGAGGATGTGGAGATGTCGGTCGCGCTGCGTCTGCTGGAGCATGCCACCGGCCCCGATATGCGCCTGACCCTGCATAAAGGGGCCGATCACCGGTTCTCCTCGCCGGAGGAGCTGGCGATTATCGAAGACGCCGTGGGCCAAGTTCTGGCGCGGCTCTGATGCAACGCTTCGGCTGGATATTGGGCCGGATTATTTTGGTGGTCCTTGCGCTTGCCGCCTTGTTCTGGCTGTTCGCCCCGCGCGAGCCGGTTGATCTGGAAATATCCTTTGATCCAAACGCCTTGCCTGCTGATTTGGATGCATATCTCACCTCGGTGGAGGCCGGATTTTCAGACATTCCAGACGGCGCAGAGAAGCGGATCATCTGGGTTGGCGCACCGGGGCAGCAAACCGACATTTCGGTTATTTACCTGCACGGCTACTCCGCGAGCGCGCCCGAGATCAGTCCGGTGCCGGAAAATGTCGCAGCGGCATTGGGGGCCAATCTGTTCTTCACGCGACTCACCGGGCACGGCTTGGATGGGCAGGCGTTGGCCGCGGCCCGCGCGGGCGATTGGCTGGAAGATGCCGCCGAAGCGCTGGCCATTGGACGCAAGCTGGGCAAGCGGGTGCTGGTCATTGCGACCTCAACGGGCGGCACATTGGCTGCCATCGCTGCGACAAATCCGGAGCTGTCAAAAGATGTCGCAGGCATCGTCTTCGTCTCTCCCAATTTCGGGATCGAAAGCCCGGGCGCTGATCTTCTGACCTGGCCCTTTTCGCGCCTTTGGGTGCCGCTGATCGTCGGTCCCGACCGCAGCTACGAGCCGGTCAACGCGGACCACGGCACCTACTGGACGTTACGCTATCCGACGCGCGCGATCATCCCGATGGCGGCTTTGGTGAAATACGGCGTACTTTTGGACTATAGTAAGGTCGACATTCCAGCGCTGTTCTTTTTCTCGACTGAGGACCGGGTGGTCGCGCCGGAAATGACACAGAAAATCGCGGGCCGCTGGGGCGGCGCGGTCGAGATTGTGAACCCGGTGGCAACCCCGACAGACGACCCGCTGCGCCATGTCATGACCGGCGATATCCGCAGCCCGAGCCAAACCGAAGGCACCGTAGAGATGATCCTTACTTGGATCAAAGGAGTAAAATGATGGAGCAACGTGTCAGCCTGATAACCCTCGCTGTCGATGACATGGACCGCGCGGCCGCGTTCTACGAAGCGCTGGGGTGGACCCGTGAAGACAGCCCTGATGGTGTGATCGCCTTTGATATGATCGGGCAGACATTGGGCCTCTATTCCAAGGCTGGGATGGCCGAAGAGTTCGGATATGACATCGACAAAATTGGCGGCTTTTCTGGGATTACGCTGGGCCACAACGTGCGTGAAAAGGACGAAGTCGCGGCTGTTTTGGCAAAGGTGGAGGCCGCAGGCGGCAAGATTTTGAAGCCCGCCCAAGACGTGTTCTGGGGTGGTCATCACGGCTATTTCGAAGATCCCGATGGCCATGTCTGGGAGGTTGCGTTCAACCCGTTCTCGCCCCTGCGCGAAGATGGCGCGTTTCGCTGGAACGGGTACCAAACCCCTGATGCGTAAGCCAAAATCAATGTGGAGTCTGGAGACGTTCGGCCGCACAAGGCTGTCGAAATACTTCTTCATGCGCGATTTTCTCTATTCGGAAATCAGCGCGTTTCACGGTATCCCGAACATCCCCGAAGACCCCGATCTGTGCATCGACGTAGGCCGCGCGTTTTGCGGCACTCTTCTGGACCCGATGCACGAAACCTTTGGGCAGGTAACGGTTCGGTCCGGCTACCGCTCCCCTGATCTCAACCGCTACGGCAACGAAAACCGGCTGAATTGCGCACGCAATGACTATCCCGGCGAATGCCATATCTGGGACCGGGGCAGGGGCGAGGCGCGCATTGGCGGCGCTTCCATCGTGATCCCCTGGTTCGCCGATCAATACGCCGGGGGACGCGACTGGCGCGATCTGGCGTGGTGGATCCACGACCATTTGCCCTATTCGGAGCAATGGTACTTCCCCAAACTGGCCGCGTTCAACTTGACTTGGGAACTCACACCGCGCCGCACGATCTCCAGCTATATCGCACCGCGCGGAAAATTGCTGGCCGCAGGTTCTGAGCCGTCCGAGCCACTGGCGCAGCGGCAAAGGCGCTACGCTGATTTCCCCCCCTTTCGGGGCATCAAAATACCCGCTATTCCTTCGCAAAAAGGAGATATCTGATGCTGCCCCAAACCCCAACGTTTCGACTTGACGGCAAACGCGCATTCGTCCCCGGTGGATCGCGCGGTATCGGCTTGGGATGCGCGGCCGCACTGGCGCAGGCAGGTGCGCATGTCACAATCGCGGCCCGCGGTTTGGAAACGGTGCAAGAGGCGGTCGAGACGCTGACAGCCGAAGGACATCAGGCCTCCGGTCAGGCGCTTGACGTGACCGACAACGCAGCAGTTGCAGCGTTTTTTGAGGCGCAAGACCCCTTTGATATCATGTGCAATTCCGCAGGTTTGGCACGCCATTCCCACGTTATGGACACAACCGGTGAAAATTTTGACGCGGTGATGAACGTCAATGTCCGCGCCGCCTATTTTCTGGCGCAGCAGGCGGCGAAAAAGATGCTGGGGCGGGGCGGATCGATCATTCAGATCTCCAGCCAGATGGGCCATGTCGGGGGACTGGAACGCAGCGTATATTGCGGCACGAAACACGCCGTAGAGGGCTTCAACAAGGCGATGGCGATCGAGCTTGGGCCAGAAAATATCCGGGTAAACTCGGTCTGCCCGACCTTTATCCTGACGCCTTTGACGGAAGCCACATTTGCTGACCCTGAAAAGCGCGCCTGGATCGACGAAAAGATAAAACTTCCGCGCGTTGGACTGGTGGAGGACATCATGGGCGCAGTGGTCTATCTGGCCTCAGACGCCTCCGCGATGGTCACTGGCACGTCGATCCTTGTCGATGGCGGCTGGACCGCAGGGTGAGCAACCCTGAAGCTGCGTTGACTTCCCGACGCGAGATCGGGATTGTGAGGTCAAACAAATTTGCTCGGTCGGGTGCGCAGAAGACATCCTTGAACCGGCACAGAAGGGGACACTGAATGACGATCAAGACAACCCATGTTGGAAGTCTGCCGAGGACGCAAAGCGTCGTCGACATGATCTTTGCCCGCGAAAATGGCGAGGCCTATGACGAAGCCGCGTTTGATGCCGAAATGACAACGGCCAGTGCCGCGACCGTCGGCCGTCAGGCAGAGGTGGGTATCGATATTGTCAGCGATGGTGAGACCTCCAAGATCAGCTACGCCACCTATGTCAAAGATCGCTATACCGGGTTTTCCGGCGACAGCCCGCGCAATGCGCCGGGTGATCTGAAGCTGTTTCCGTCCTTTCTGAAACGTCTGGCTGAGGAAGGCGGCACGCCGCAATATGCGCGCCCGATGTGCACCAGCGAGGTGCGCTCCAAAGGGCAAGGGGAGCTTGAGAAAGACCTCGACAATCTGAAGGCCGGGATGGCGGCCCATGGCGTCAAGGAAGGGTTTGTGAATGCGGCCTCTCCGGGGGTAATTTCGCTGTTTTTGCAAAACGATTTCTACCCGACCCGCGAGGCTTATCTGGGCGCATTGGCCGATGCGATGCGCGAGGAATACCGCACCATCGTTGATGCGGGCCTCTATCTGCAATTGGATTGCCCCGATCTGGCTCTCTCGCGGCATATGCTGTTCAACGATCTGAGCGACGCGGAGTTTCTCAAGATCGCGGGCAGCCATGTCGAAGCGCTCAACCATGCGCTAGACGGCATCGATCCGACCCGCGTGCGAGTGCATATCTGCTGGGGAAATTATGAGGGTCCGCATGTCTGCGATATCGACATGGGCAAGGTGTTTCCGACGCTGATGTCGGTCAATGCAAGCTATCTGTTGTTTGAGACCTCGAACCCGCGCCACGCCCATGAATGGACCGTGTTCCGCGACCGAGCCTCCGAAATACCGGACGACAAAATTCTGGTCCCCGGCGTCGTCGATTCCACGACAAACTTCGTCGAACACCCCGAAGTTGTGGCCCAACGACTTGACCGTTTCACTCCATTTATGGGCCAGGACCGCGTCGTTGCGGGCTCTGATTGTGGTTTTGGAACATTTGCAGGATTTGGTGCGGTGGACCCCGATATCGCCTACGCCAAGTTGGGCTCGCTTGTGGAAGGTGCAAAGCTGGCCGGCGAAAGATGAGCGCTGAACCTCTTGTTTTGCTGCCCGGGATGATGTGTGATGCCCGGCTTTTTGGCCCGCAAATGGCGGCGTTTGGCCCGCAACGGGCCATTCATATTCCGCCCATTGGCGGGTTTGAAAGGGTGGAGGATATCGCTGAAGATATCTTGAAACATGCACCCCCCCGCTTCGCGCTTGCAGGCCTGTCGATGGGCGGTATCGTTGCGATGGAATTGGTGCGGGTTGCCCCCGAGCGGGTCACCAGACTGGCCTTGATGGACACCAATGCCATGGCGGAAACGCCGTCCTATGCGGCACAGCGCGAACCGCAGATCGCGCGCGTGATGGCGGGACTTCTGCCTGAAGTGATGCGCGAAGAGATGAAGCCAAATTACCTGGCTCCCGGCGCAGGGCGGCAAGCTGTGCTGGATCTTGTGATGAAGATGGCGCTGGATCAGGGGGAGGGGGTCTTTCTCAGACAATCCCGGGCACTTCAGCGCAGGCCCGACCAGCAAGCTACGTTGCGCAAACTGAAAATTCCGACGCTGGTCTTGTGCGGCGAACATGACAGCCTTTGCCCGCTCGCGCGGCACACATTTATGGCCGAACTGATCGCAACAGCCGAGTTGCGCGTGATCGCGGGCGCAGGGCATCTGCCAACACTTGAACAGCCAGAGGCGACAAACGCGGCGATAAGCGATTGGCTTGCGCGCGCGGTCTGAGACAGCGCTTAGGCTGATTTTACAAGTTTCGGCTTGCTCGCACGTGGCTTCTTGGCAGGCTTAGACACGCTATTGGCGTCAATGAAGTCCAAAACCAGCGGACGGATATTGTTGCGCCAGCTTTTGCCAGCGAAAATCCCGTAATGCCCTGCATTGGGTTCCAGATAGCTCGCCTTTTTGTCCTCAGGCAGGCCAGTCAGAAGGTCCAATGCTGCAACGCACTGACCGGGGGCAGAAATATCATCATTCCCGCCCTCCACCGTCTTGACCGCCACGGTTGTGATCTTGCCAATATCGACTTTGCGGCCCCGAATTGTGAAATTGTTATCGGCAATTTCGCCATTTTTGAAGATGCGCTCGACCGTAGACAAATAGAATTCCGCGGTCATATCCATCACCGCCAGATATTCATCATAGAACCGGTTGTGCGGGTCGAAATCCGACGCCTCGCCCTTGGTGACTTTCAGTATTTGCTCCGAGAATGCGCGGGAGTGACGCTCTCCGTTCATCGACATGAAGGAGGCAAGTTGAAGTAGCCCGGGATACACCTTTCGGCCGACGCCGGCATATTTGAAGCCAACGCGCTGAATTGCGGTTTCTTCCAGCTGGCCCATGGTGATCCGACGGCCAAAATCCGTGACATCGGTAGCTGCCGCATCGGGATCAACCGGGCCACCGATCAGGGTCAGGCTGGAGGGCTGCGAAGATGGGTCTTCCCCCGCCAGATACGCCGTTGCCGCCAAGGCCAATGGCGCAGGCTGGCAGACAGCGATGACATGCAGGTCAGAGCCTAATTCTTTCATGAATTCAGCAAGATAGAGTGTGTAATCTTCGATATCGAACTTGCCCACGCTGACAGGAATATCGCGCGCATTATGCCAGTCGGTGATATAGACCTCAGCATCCGGCAAAAGGCTGGTCACGGTGGACCGCAGCAGCGTTGCGTAATGTCCTGACATTGGCGCGACAAGCAGAATTTTGCGGGCTTTTCCCGGCCGGTCAGAGACGCTGAAATGGATCAGATCACCAAACGGTTTTTCGACAATTTTCATGACGTTGACCAAATGATCGCGCCCGTCTTCGCCGACGGTAGAATGGATATTCCAGTCCGGTTTTGCGACCATTCTGGCGAATGTGCGTTCTGTCACTTCGCCCCAGGCGGCCAGCATTTTGAACATTGGATTTGGGGTTAACGAGACCATGGGATGGGACCCGATTGCCTGCGCCGTGGCCCCCAACCACTGATTTGTCAGACGCGTGGTTTCCATCAGGTCGTAAGTTGCCATATACTTCACAGGGCACTCCTTGTTGGGGAACACTCCCCTCTACGTCAATTCGTCGCTTTGCCCCCGGACTGAAGCGGCGTTACTTCGCACTTGCAGCAAAACATATGATGGAACAGTGACAATGACAACCAAAACCGACGCGCCGTCCGAGCAGGAGGCACAAGACAAGGTCGACCGGTTGAACGAAAACATGGCCAAAATGGACGAGCTTTCCAAACGTCTGGTCGCTGCATTTGGCAAGAAACGCGCGGCGGATCCGAACCTGCAAGCGCCGGGTCACGATCTATATGTCAAAGCTGCCGCGGCCTATATGACCGAGATGATGAACAACCCGTCGCGGATCATCGAACAGCAAGTGAATTATTGGGGAAAGTCCTTAAAACATTATGTAGAGGCCCAGCAGGCTTTGGCGGGTGGCAAATTGGAACCTCCAGAGGACAAAGGTCCCACCGACCGCCGCTTCAAATCGGAGATGTGGGACACGCACCCCTATTTCAACTTCGTAAAGCAGCAATATCTGCACTCCAGCGCAGCGATCTCGGAAGCGGTGGATACGCTTGACGGCATCGAAGGCCCCGAAAAGGATCGTGTCGCGTTTTTTGCGCGCCAGATCATCGATATGATGTCGCCCACGAATTTTCTGGCCACCAACCCCGATGCGTTGGAAAAGGCTGTTGAAACCGACGGGGCCTCGCTGGTGCGCGGTCTTGAAAACCTTGTCCATGATATCGAGGAAAACCAAGGCGACCTGCTGGTCAGTCTGGTGGATGAGGAGGCTTTCACGGTGGGCGAAAACATCGCCGCCACAGAGGGCTCTGTTGTCTATCGCAACAAGATGTTTGAGCTGATCCAATACGCGCCGACCACCGAGAAAGTGCACAAAACGCCGCTGGTGATCTTCCCGCCCTGGATCAACAAATTCTACATCATGGACCTGAAACCGGCCAATTCCCTGATCAAATGGATCGTCGATCAGGGCTATACGCTGTTTATCGTCAGCTGGGTCAATCCAGATGCCAGCTACGCCGATGTGGGCATCGATGATTATGTCGCCGACGGGTTTCTTGAAGCGGTCGAGCAGGTCAAGGAGATCACCGGCGAAGCGCAGGTCAATGCGGTGGGCTACTGTATCGCTGGCACCATGTTGTCGATGGTTCTGGCCTTGATGAACAAACGCAAAGACAAGTCGATCAAATCCGCGACCTTCTTTACAACGCTGTCCGATTTTGAAGACCCTGGCGAAATGGGCGTCTTCCTCAATGATGATTTTGTCGACGGGATCGAACGTCAGGTCGCCGATCAGGGCTATTTGCACTCGTTCTTCATGAGCCGCACTTTCTCTTACCTGCGGGCCAATGATCTGGTCTACGGACCTGCTATTCGCAGCTACATGATGGGGGAGGCCCCGCCCGCTTTTGATCTGCTCTACTGGAATAGCGACAGCACCAACCTACCGGGCCGTTTCGTGGTCGAATATTTGCGCAACCTGTGCCAACAAAACAAATTCGCAAAAGGAACGGTCGAAATTCTGGGCGAAACGCTCAGCATCAAGGACGTCAAGCACCCGATCTGTTCGATCGCGTGCGACACCGACCACATCGCGGCTTGGAA
>CAYGQQ010000073.1:0-15724 GCA_964352105.1 uncultured Rhodobacterales bacterium
AACCCGCCTTCATCCCCTCCAGAAAGGCCAGATATTCCCGCAAGGACACGGGAACCTTCGCAGTTCTCAGATTGTCGAAAAAAGACAAGAACATCGCGTTTTAGACGGCGTTTCGCGCCAGAAATATTGCAATAAACAAACCGATTAGGCCGAACAGGATGCCGAAACCAGCTGCATATTGCGCGATATCGAGCGGTTTGCCGCCGCGGCGTTTGGCGATAATGGCCCCCGTGGCGATGCCGAGGACCAATCCGATTACAGGAGCCATGATGAGCCTTTCAAAGAGTTAAGATTTGCGCGGAACGAGGGCGCGAATGGTCTGCTGGCGCGCGCGAACCTCATTGTCTGAGCCAAATCCGTATCGGGCCCATGCAAGAGCATCGTTACGGACGATGCGTGCTTGTTGCAAACGCCCGCTGGCTTCAAGGGCCTCGGCCTTAAACAATAGAAACGTCGACAAGAGAGCGGCATTCTCCGACCTCCGCGTCGCTGAGATCGCTTGGTTGGTGATCGAGATTGCACGGTCGAACTCTCCCTCAGCCAAGGCAAAACCGGCCATCTGTGCCGCGACATGGGCGGAGTAAACCGATTGCCTATCCAGCGAGTCGTAGAGGTACTGCGCTTCCTCAAAGGTCATACGCCCAATTTCAGGGTTTCGCGAAAGGCGTTGTGACGCGCTAACCAGAACGGAATATGCCAGACGGTGGTCCTTCCAACCAAGCTCACGTGCATCCTCAAGCGCCTTTTCAGCCGCTCTGAACCGTCGTTCGGGACTCGTATTGGCTGCAATCGCAATTGCCAAAGCATTGTTCCATCGACGTGGCGTAGCACTTTCCAAGCCTTGACCGATACCGCGTGGGTTGATCCGGTTCAGAATTCCAGGAAGTGCCTCAGCCACTTGTTTTCTGTTCATACCGTTCTGTAGCGCGGGGTCGTAATAGGCCCTGAGAATTAGCATGTCAAAACCAGTTAAAACGACATGAATGTTATTGTCATTAAAAACGCTGTCAGACAGCCTGAAGAGGTCATTTACGGGACCTAAGCCCTGTGCGATTTCTTCGTGAAGACAGTCGCGCATTTCTTGAGGGCTGACGCCAGCTGGGATGAAGATCGTTCCAGTGAGCCGTGATGAACTGCTTTCTAACTGACGGGTATGTTTGTTGCGAAACCGACGCAACTCTTTCCAACCAGAGACATTTGGTTCGAACGTGCAGGCTGCCTCAGGGCTGGAATTTTTGAACTCTTTGCGTGCAACCGTTTCGACGAACAATTGCGCGTCTTGCCCCGGAAGAGCCAGATTGATGTCAATCTTCGCCTCGGTTCGCAATCTGCCTATTAGCTGGCTTAGGTCACGCCGCATTACAGCCGGTGCGCTGGTCGCCAAGGATACCCGGATCGGCCCTTCAAAGCGCGTCATCACAGGAAGGGGCTTGCCGGTTTCTGTTTCGAATACGAGATCAAGGAAATCTTGTGCAATTTGCTGGTTGTTTTTGTTTGTCGGAACCCCCGGACCAGCCGAAAATGCCTTCATCGGTGGCAAGGCCAAATCTGGTTTGCTGCGGGCTGCGACCTCGGGTTGCGTGGTCGGTGCGCAGGCAGCCAAAACGGCAAGAAAAGGCAGCAGGTATCTCAACATCCGGCAGCTATACCCGATTGTATTTGATAAAGGGAGTCACTCGGCCGATCCGGTCATAAAGCTGACGCGCTTGTGTATTGAATTCTTGGGTCAGCCAGTAAACGCCCGGTGCATTCGCAGCGTCGGCGGCCTCATAAACGGCCTCGATCAGGGCGCGCCCGATCCCTTGGCCGCGACAGGCCGGGTCTGCATAAAGGTCTTGCAGATAGCAGACATTTTCCGCCTTCCAGCCGTGGCGATGGAACAGAAAATGCGCCAAGCCGACCGGTATGCCGTCAACCTCAGCGAGATGGCACGAATAGTCCTGTGGATCATCGCTTAGAAGGCGCTCAAAATACAGGTCATAGATATCCTGCTCGACGGTTGTTTCGTAAAACGCCAGATATGCTTCCCAAAGCCGGGCCCAATCTGTGCGGTCACGGCGCTCCAAAGGGCGGATTAGGGTCATCCCCGGCCTCGCGCCATGAAGGCCAAGCGTTCAAACAGATGCACGTCCTGTTCGTTTTTCAAAAGCGCGCCATGCAGTTTCGGCAGGGCATTTACGCCGTCGCGCTTCAGATCAGCCGGGTCCAGATCTTCAGTCAAAAGCAGCTTGAGCCAATCGAGAACTTCCGAAGTCGAGGGCTTTTTCTTCAGCCCCGCGGTATCGCGGATTTCGTAGAACTCGGTTAAAGCTGCGGTTAACAGCGCTGGTTTGATGCCGGGGTGATGCACTTCGACGATCTGGCGCAGAGTGTCGATTTCGGGAAACCGGATGTAGTGGAAAAAGCAGCGCCGCAAGAACGCGTCGGGCAGCTCTTTTTCATTGTTAGATGTAATGATCACAATCGGGCGTTGGCGCGCTTTGATGGTCTCTCCGGTCTCGTAGACATGAAACTCCATGCGGTCGAGCTCTTGCAGAAGATCATTGGGAAATTCGATATCCGCCTTGTCGATCTCGTCGATCAGCAGCACGCATTTCTGGTCAGCCTCAAACGCCTGCCACAGCTTGCCCTTGCGGATGTAATTCTTAACATCATGGACTTTTTCGTCGCCAAGTTGGCTGTCGCGCAACCGGCTGACAGCATCGTATTCATATAAACCTTGTTGGGCCTTGGTCGTCGATTTGACGTGCCATTCGATCATTTCCAGTCCCAACGCGTCGGAGACCTGGCGCGCAAGTTCGGTCTTGCCGGTGCCCGGTTCGCCTTTGACCAAAAGGGGGCGTTCCAGCGTGACGGCGGCGTTTACCGCAACGGTCAGGTCATCGGTTGCGACATAGCTGTCGGTGCCGGTAAATTTCATTTGCGTGCCACCTTCGGTAATTACGACAATTTGAACTAACATCAGCGCTTAGCACCGTATTAGCGTGCCTATTCTGCGTGACAAGGGTCTGAGCATTCGATATTGGAGGCGCAGGAAGACGGGGATGTCTCTCAAACCTGAGTCGCAAGACACGGGAGACATTCATAAATTCAGGGGAGAGCGGGTATGAAAGCAGAATCGTTTCTAACGAATGATTATCATCCAGCCGAAGATGAGCCATTCATGAATGAGCGCCAGACCGAGTATTTTCGGCGAAAACTTACGGATTGGAAAAATTCGATACTCGAAGAAACGGCGCTGACCATTGAAGGCATGCAAGAGGGGACACGCAGTATCCCCGATATTTCCGATCGCGCGAGCGAGGAAACGGACCGCGCGCTTGAGCTGCGCACCCGTGACCGGGAACGCAAGCTGATTGCCAAGATCGACGCCGCGCTGCGCCGGATCGATGAAGGTGAATACGGCTATTGCGAAGACACCGGGGAGCCGATTTCGCTGAAACGGCTTGATGCACGTCCGATCGCGACGTTGAGCCTCGAAGCACAGGAACGGCACGAGCGTCGTGAAAAAGTTCATCGCGACGATTGATGTGTCTGACACCAGATTAACCGCCGGGCCTTGTCCCGGCGTTTTGGTGTCCTGCGACATGTTTTTGGGCCAGAGATGTTAAGTTTCGCAACTGCGGTACTTTTGTTGATGATAACCCCCGGACCGGGCGTGTTATCCCTTGCGGGCGTCGGCGCGGCTTACGGATTTCAGCCGGCGATGCGCTATTATATTGGGCTGTTCATCGGCACCAATATCGTAGCCTTAGCTGTTGTCACTGGGCTTGGCGCGCTTATCCTTGCCAGCCCGGTCATCCGAACAGTTCTGTTTGCAATCTCAACCTGTTATCTGCTCTATCTCGCGTGGAAAATCGCCTCAGCAGGCAGCAATGTGGGCTTCACGCCAGCGACACGGCAGCCGGGTATCCGCGACGGGGTGCTGCTGCAGGCCGTTAACCCGAAGGCCTATGTGGTCAACACCACGCTGTTTTCAGGCTTCGTGCTGTTTCAGGACGCCTATCTTTTTGAGGTCGTGGTTAAATTCCTGATCGTGAACGCGATCTGGATTTCGATCCATTTCCTGTGGCTTTGGGCAGGGACATCGATCAAGCGATTGAACTTGTCACCGGGCACGCAGCGGATCATCAACATTGCGATGGCCTGTGCGATGCTTGGCGTCGTGGCCCTTGCGGCGGTGACGGCCTCGCGAGGCTAAGCGGCCAGTTCCACCCAGACCGGCACGTGATCGGACGGCTTTTCACGGCCGCGAATGCCTGCATCGATCTGGCAATCGGTCATTAAATCTGCGCATTGCGGCGTCATCAGAAAATGATCGATGCGGATACCGTCATTTTTGTTCCACGCCCCGGCCTGATAGTCCCAAAAGCTAAATTGCTCAGGCGCTTGGTTGCGGGCGCGGAAGGCTTCGGTGAAGCCAAGATTGGCGATTTTGCGCCACGCCGTGCGGCTTTCGATGCGAAACAGCGCGTCTTCGCGCCACGCATTGGGGCGTTTGGCGTCCTCCGCCTGGGGGATAATGTTGTAATCACCTGCCATCAAAGCGGGCATTTCACTGGCGAGCAAATCTTGCGCGCGGGCATAGAGCCGCTCCATCCAGGCGAGCTTATAGTCGTATTTTGGACCGGGCGCGGGGTTGCCGTTGGGCAGATATAGCCCGCAGATACGCAGCGCAACATCCCCCACGACAGTGGCTTCGATCCAGCGGGCTTGTTCGTCTTCGTCGTCGCCGGGCAAGCCGCGCGTGACGTCCTCCAAAGGCAGTTTCGACAAGATCGCCACGCCGTTGAAGCTTTTTTGACCATGGGTTTCGACGTTGTAGCCGCGGTCCTCAAACAGCTCGCGCGGGAAGTTTTCGTCGACGGATTTGATCTCTTGCAGCAGGGCCACGTCTGGTTGCGCCTCATCGAGCCAGTCGCCCAATGCGTTGATCCGCGCTTTGATGCCGTTGATGTTGAATGTCGCGATTTTCATGACTGCGTGCCCCCTGAGGCAAATGTATCGCCCAGCGGGCAGGGCAGGGCAAGCGTCAATGCCCGCTTTCCGCCGCCTCCAGCCAGAGCGTATCTACCGCGCGCAGGGCGGACGCGTCGAATGTGTCGGCCTCCTCCCAATAGCGGCCAGACACGACGAAATATCCCAACCGTTCTTCATAGGCCTTTGCCTTAGCGACCAGTGTTGGATCAAAGCGGATGGGCGATATACGAGAAGCGCCCTCAAGCGTAGCACGCGGGAAGACAAGGCGGCTTTCGTCCGACGACAGGTTCACGCAAGCGCAGCCTTGTTCAGCGGCCAGGATCATCAGGCGCGCGGATTTGGCTTCCAGCGATTGCAAAGTCATGTCGTCACGCAGCGGGTCCGGCGTGCCTGTGCCGTAGAAATGGGTTGGGCCGCTGGGGCGGTACACCATATCGCAGCCCAAGAACGCCAGCACATCGGGGCGGTGGCAATACAGCGCGGTATAGGCAGCGGTGTACGCCATCGTGCCACCGGCAAAGACAAAACCGCCAAAGGCATTTTGCGCGGGCACGAATGTGTCTGCACGGGTCAGGGTTTGGGCGCTTGCCAACTGTGCAGGCAGCCGGTCTTCGGCGAAGTCTTCGGGATAAATCAATTCGTCCCAATCGGGCCGCACCCGCCATGCATTGTTGATCACCATCCAATGCGAAAAGGCGGTTTTTGGCCATTTGGCGGCCTCGGTCGCGTTGGGACCACTGCCAAGGATCAAGATGGTTTTGATGGGACGACTCCTTATTGGACAGAGGTCCAAATAGGGCGCGATTCGCTCAAATCTAGCTAAAAAGCCGGGCAATTAGGTCGAAATCGAGGATAATTCTTTCGCTTCATCAAGGATTTATTCGATTTATTGAACGAAGGTGATTTTTCGATGAGCGAAATCTCGCTTACCGTGCTAGTATAACGAGTGTGGGGGTAACGAGTTTTGCGGCGGGTGTCTGAAAAGGCATCCGTCGCCTTAGTTTCCAGCCTCCCGAACCAATCCTACATTGAGAAACTGGTGCCGCAGCCGCAGGAACTTGTCGCGTTCGGGTTGTTGATCACAAACCGCGCACCGATCAGTTCCTCGGTGAAGTCGATGACTGCGTTTTCCAGAAACGGCAGGGAGACGGTGTCGACGATGACCTTCTCTCCGTCTTTTTCCAGAACCAGATCATCTTGCGCGGGATCATCCAGCTTAATGTCATATTGAAAGCCCGAACATCCGCCGCCCTCAACGGCCACGCGCAAGGCCTGTCCGTTGGTGCCCGCGCCAATTTCGGCAAGCCGGGCGAAGGCACGATCGGTAACTTTGGGTGGCAATGTCAGCGACATATCTGTGATCCGTCTCGAAACTGATTTGATTTCAATATAGGGAGGGAACGGGACAGTCACAAGAATCTGAAACAAGATTGGGCAGAATATGACGCTTGCAGCTTTTGCGTGCGATCCAAAGGACAGCCGGGGGCGGTTGGTCGCGGAAGAAGAAAGTACGTTTCGCAGCTGTTTTCAGCGCGATCGGGACCGGATTATCCATTCCAGTGCGTTTCGGCGGCTGAAGCACAAAACCCAAGTGTTCATCGAACATGAAGGGGATTATTTCCGCACCCGCCTGACCCATTCAATTGAGGTCGCGCAAGTGGCGCGCACGATCTCGGGTGTGCTGGGGTTGAACTCGGAACTGACGGAGGCTGTGGCGCTGGCCCATGATCTGGGACACCCGCCTTTTGGACATACTGGCGAGGACGCGTTGAACGTGTTGATGGCCCCTTATGGTGGGTTTGATCACAACGCGCAGGCTTTGAAAATTGTGACTTCGCTGGAGCGGCATTATGCCGAATGGGACGGGTTGAACCTGACCTGGGAATGTCTTGAAGGCATTGCCAAGCATAATGGGCCAGTTACGGGTGATCTGCCCTTTGCGCTCAGCGAATATACCGCGCGCCATGATCTGGAACTTGGGACCTATGCCAGTGCGGAGGCGCAGGTGGCAGCACTTGCCGATGACATCGCCTATAACAACCACGATCTGCATGACGGGTTGCGGGCGGAGCTGTTCTCCACCGATGAATTGGCCGAACTGCCCATTCTGGACAACTGCTTTGTGGAGGTGGACCGAAAGTACCCGGGCCTGAACTATTACCGCCGCAGGCACGAAGCGCTGCGCCGGTTCTTCGGTCTGCTGGTTGAGGACGTGATCGGTGTGGCACAGGCTCGGCTGGCCGAGCTTGATCCCAGTTCTGTGGGCGACATTCGCGGGGCAGGGCGCGCAATGGTGCAATTTACGCCTGCGCTTTGGGAAGACCTCAAGGTGATCCGGCATTTCCTGTTTGTGCGCATGTACCGTGCCCCCGATGTGGTGGAGATGCGTGAGAACGTCACCAGCGTCGTGATGGAGCTGTTCCCTTTGTTCATGGAAGAGCCTGAGCTTTTGCCCAAGCAGTGGCGTAAGGACGTGGAAGATGCCGGCGAGGATGAGACCGCGCTGGCCCGGATCGTGGCTGACTATATTGCGGGGATGACCGACAGGTTTGCGATTCAGGAACATGCGCGGCTCTTTGATCGCAAGCGTATCGCAACCTGAAGGTGCCGCTCTGCGGCCCATCATATTTAGCTGCGCGGTGACCAAACTCGGCTGATGTGCGACGATTGAAGGGCTGGACGTGGGCGCGGGGCATGCTAAACCGCGCCTCAAGATCAAATCCAAGCAATGAAGGCCTGACGCTATGAACCTTTTCGCCGATATCCGGACCGTTGTCCTTGCAGCGCTGGACGAAATGGTGCGTGCGGGCAGATTGCCAGAAGGTCTGGAATTTTCAAATGTCGCAGTGGAGCCGCCACGCGATGCTGCGCATGGCGATATGGCCACCAATGCGGCGATGGTTTTGGCCAAGCCCGCTGGAATGAAACCGCGCGACATCGCGGCGACGCTTGCCCCCTTGTTGCTGGCTGATGCCAGGATTGCCGCCGCAGATATCGCCGGACCGGGGTTTTTGAACCTTCGGCTTGATGCGTCGGTCTGGCAGGGTGTAACCGCTGAAATTCTCAAACACGGTGTGGATTTCGGCAAATCCACGGTGGGGCAGGGCAAAAAGGTCAATGTCGAATATGTCTCGGCCAACCCGACGGGGCCTTTGCATGTGGGCCACACGCGCGGGGCGATCTTTGGCGACGCTTTGGCGAGCCTTCTGGATTATGCGGGCCACGAGGTAACGCGGGAGTACTACATCAATGATGGTGGCGCGCAGGTCGATGTTTTGGCGCGCTCTGTCTACCTGCGGTATCAGGAGGCCCATGGCCAGGAGGTTGCTTTTGAAGATGGCACCTATCCCGGCGACTATCTGATCGAAGTTGGCCAGGCGCTCAAAGACAAGGTTGGCGACGCCTATCTCGACAAGGGTGAGCAGTATTGGCTGCAAGACGTGCGCGATTTTGCCACCGACGCAATGATGGTGATGATCAGGGACGATCTGGCCGCTGTCGGCGTTGAGATGGACGTCTATTACAGCGAAAAATCGCTCTATGGGACCGGGCAGATTGAGGCAGCGATTGAAGATTTGCGGAGCAAAGACTTGATCTATGAAGGCACACTTGAACCCCCCAAAGGTAAAGTGCCGGAAGATTGGGAGCCGCGCGAGCAAATGCTGTTCCGCTCCACCGCGCATGGCGATGATGTGGACCGCCCGGTGCAGAAGTCCGATGGCTCCTGGACTTACTTCGCGCCTGATATAGCATATCATTACAACAAGTTAGAGCGTAAGTTTGACGCTTTGATCGACGTATTCGGGGCCGATCACGGTGGCTATGTCAAACGGATGAAAGCGGCTGTTTCGGCTTTGTCGGATGGCGCGGTGCCGCTCGATATCAAGCTGACTCAACTGGTGCGGCTCTACAAAAACGGCGAGCCGTTCAAGATGTCGAAACGTGCAGGCACGTTCATCATGCTGCGCGATGTGGTGGAACAAGTCGGCGCGGACGTCACAAGGTTTCATATGCTGACCCGCAAGAACGATGCGCCGTTGGATTTTGACTTCGACAAGGTGCTGGAGCAGTCGAAGGACAATCCTGTTTTCTATGTGCAATACGCCCATGCACGGGTGCGTTCTGTCTTGCGAAAGGCCGAGGAAGCGGGCGTGGCCTGCGATGACGCAACACTGGCACAGGCGGACCTGTCGCTGAACGGACATGAGGCCGAACAGGCACTGGCAGCCAAGCTGGCCGAATGGCCGCGTCTGGTCGAAATTGCCGCGCGCACGAACGAGCCGCACCGGATCGCGTTCTACCTTTACGAGTTGGCGGGAGAGTTCCATGCGCTGTGGAACCGGGGCAATGATCTGCCAGAATTGCGGTTCCTGCAGGATGATATTGCCACGTCACAGGCAAAAATCGCCCTCGCGCGCGCCTCGGCGATTGTTATTTCCGCTGGTCTTGGTATTCTAGGTGTAGCTCCGGCAGAAGAAATGCGCTGACACAACATGATCAGGGCCTCTGTCTGAGCGAAATGAGCAGGCGGAACGACCACCCGGCATCAAAGGCGGGGGCAAAGAGGCAAATGATATGGCAGATGCGCATTACGACGCAGGATACGGCGGTAATTCTTCAAATTCTGATGGCATACAGACGGGCGTCATGGCCGCAAGTTTGCATTGGTTTGGGGCGTTAAGCTCCGTCGCGTTGGTCGCGGGGCTTCTTTATTGGGGCTACGAGCTGACAGTGCGCGATGTGGCCAATGTTCCGGTGATCCGCGCGCTTGATGGCCCGGCGCGCGTCCAGCCGGAAGATCCCGGCGGGCAGCTTGCGTCTCATCAGGGACTGGCCGTGAATAATGTGCAATCTGCGGGCGAGGCCGAAGGTCCGGCCCCGCGTATCGTTCTGGCCCCATCGCCTGTGGAACTCAGCGAAGATGATATCGTTGTCGGTGCGGCTCCGGCCTCCGATGAGGCGGCACCCGTGCAAAGCACGCAAGCCGCACCCGCCGAGGATGAAGTGTTGCAACAAGCGCGCGCCCGTGCGGAAGCCTTGGCCGAAGAATTGGCCCAAGGTGTCGAGGCGCTTGATCCCCTGGCCCCTGTTGAAGACGCGCCAGAGGTCGAAGTTATTTCGCAGGCCATTCCTGGCGTGAAACAATCGCCACGTCCGGGTATTCGTCCACAAGCAGCACGCGCGCAGACTACATCCGTCAGTTTTGACCAATCCGCAGCCGTGTCTGCGGCTGTGGCAGCGGCTCTGAACCTTGGATCGGTCGAAGTTGATCCAGCCTCGCTGGCCCCCGGTACGCGTCTGGTGCAGCTTGGTGCGTTTGATGATCGTGAAACCGCGGAAGCCGCTTGGGACAAGATTTCAGCGCAGTTTTCTGATTATATGGGCGATAAACAGCGTGTCATTCAACAGACCGAAAGCGGCGGGCGGACCTTCTTCCGGCTACGGGCTGCGGGCTTTGATGGCCTAAGTTCGTCGCGTCGTTTCTGTGCGGTACTTGTCGCCAAAAACGCAGTTTGCATCCCGATACTGGCGCGCTAAATGCCTGATGGCGCTTATATTTTTGGGTGCGAGGGCACCACGCTCAGCGCCGCGGAAAAAGCCCATTTCGCCAAGACCCAGCCTTGGGGGTTCATTCTATTCGCCCGAAATATTGAAGCGCCGGATCAACTGCGCGCGCTGACAGCGGCGCTGCGCGACAGTGTTGGGCGGGACGCGCCGATTTTGATTGATCAGGAAGGCGGACGGGTCCAGCGCATGCGCGCGCCGCATTGGCGCGAATACCTGCCCGCTTTGGACCAGATCGAACGCACCGGCGCAAATTCCCTGCGCGCAACCTATCTGCGCAACCGTCTTATTGCAGCAGAGTTGCACGATGTTGGCATCGATGTGAACTGCGCGCCTTTGGCCGATGTGATCTGGCCCGACAGCCATCCGGTTTTGCGTAACCGGTGCTATGGCTCAGACGTGGCCAGCGTGGTGGCCCATTGCATGGAGACGGAGCGCGGGCTTCTGGAAGGCGGCGTGCTGCCGGTGCTCAAGCATATTCCGGGATACGGGCGCGCCGTAGTTGATGGGCACAAGGATTTACCCCGCGTCGATATTTCGCGCGAAGACTTGGACAAGGTCGACTTCATTCCGTTCAAAATGCTCGGCCATATGGCGATGGGTATGACGGCGCATATCGTTTTCCCTTGCATTGATGACCAGCCCGCCACGACCTCGCCCAAGGCGATGCAGATGATCCGCTCAGAGATCGGGTTCGGCGGACTTGTTATGACCGACGACATCTCCATGGAGGCGCTTTCGGGAACCGTGGCAGAGCGGTCCCGCGCCGCGCTGGGGGCGGGCTGTGATCTGGTCCTGCACTGCAACGGGAATTTGGACGAAATGATTGCGGTGGCAGAGGATTGCGGCCCCATGTCTGAGGCCGCTTGCGCGCGCGCGGAGAGGGCTTTGACACAGCGCCAAGCACCAACACCTGTTGACATTTCAGCCCTTGAGCGAGAGTTTCAGACGCTCATGGGCGGGTAGAGTATGGCCGATACGGACAATTGGGAAACAGACGATGTGGAGGCGCGGCTCGAAGCCGAAGCCCTGATCGTTGATGTCGACGGCTTTGAAGGGCCGCTGGACATATTGCTGACCTTGTCGCGCACCCAGAAGGTCGATCTGCGCAATGTCTCGGTGCTGCAATTGGCGGAGCAGTATCTGGCCTTCATAGACAAGGCCAAAGCCCTGCGTCTGGAACTGGCGGCGGATTATCTGGTGATGGCGGCCTGGCTCGCCTTCCTGAAATCCCGGTTGCTTCTGCCGCCTGATCCTACTGAGGACGGCCCCTCCGGGGAAGAGCTTGCAGCGCATCTGGCCTTCCAACTGGAACGTTTGGCAGCCATGCGCGAGGCGGCCGCGAAACTGATGGCGCGCGACCAATTGGGCCGTGATTTCTTCAAACGCGGCATCCCCGAAGATGTCACCCGCACGCGGCGCGTGACTTACACTGCAACGCTTCTTGATCTGATGCAGGCCTATAGCCGTATCCGCACGAAGGATGAATTTCGCCCCTTCACGATGGACCGCGAAAAGGTCTTCACGATGGAGCAGGCTTTGGACCGGATGCGGGGGCTCATTGGGTTTGCGGGCGATTGGTCCGATCTGACGTCTTATCTGCCCGAAGGGTGGGAAATCGATCCGGTCATGCGTCGCTCTGCCACGGCAGCGACGTTTGCGGCCTCGCTGGAACTGGCCAAAGCAGGGGCAATTGAGCTAAGGCAGGGCGACGTATTCGCGCCCATTCAAATTCGCAAAAGGTCCGCGCCGCATGGCTGAAGATACATTTCAGGAAGAAACCCTGTTTGAAGCACCGCCCATGGCGGAGCAAGAGCGTATGGTTGAAGCGATCCTGTTTGCCACTGCGGAACCTGTCACCGTGCGCGAGTTGGAGGCGCGGATGCCCCATGGCTCCGATCCGGCGGAAGCGTTGGTCTACCTCAAGAAACGTTATGAGGGGCGGGGCGTTCAGGTGGTCAAAGTGGGCGATGCCTGGGCTATTCGCACGGCGGGTGATCTTGGATTTCTTATGCAAAAAGAAACGGTTGAGACCCGCAAGCTCAGCCGTGCCGCGATAGAGACATTGGCGATTGTGGCCTATCACCAGCCTGCAACCCGCGCCGAGATCGAAGAAATTCGCGGCGTGTCCGTGTCGCGCGGTACAATTGATCAGCTGATCGAGTTGGAATGGATCCGCTTTGGTCGCAGACGGATGACGCCCGGCCGCCCGATCACCTTTGTCGTGACGCAAGACTTCCTTGACCACTTCGGGTTAGAAAACGCGCGCGACTTGCCGGGGCTTAAAGAATTGCGCGCCTCGGGTTTGCTGGACAACCGCCCGCCACCGGGCAGTGAGCTGTCGCTTGACGATGAAGATGATGAGGATGAAAGCCCGGAAGGTCAAAACGAGCTGTTTGAGGATTGAGATGAACGCAGGACGCGCAATCAACATGATTATTCGCATGGTCGCCAACCGATTTATCAATGTCGGCATCAACAAAGGCGTTGACGCAATGGCCAAACGACAAAACCGGCCCGACGCGACGCCGGAGCAGAAAAAGAAATCTCATGAGACGACCCAAAGGATGCGGCAAGCCATTCGCATTATTCGCCGCATGGGACGTTTTTAAGAGATCTTCTTAAGTCTTTAAATCTAAAGGAATATCTGTGCCAACTGATCCTCTTGACCTGCCAGCATACCAGTCCTTTGAGGAGATGTCGGCGTGCCCGGCATGGCGCGATGGGCTTGCGTCGCTGAATCAGCATTTGGCCGATGCGCTTAACATCGCGAAGGCGGAAGTATCGCTGAACGGCAATCTGTTTTACGCGCATAAAGACCTGAAATTCAGGGAAAAACCGTTGCTTGAGGACTATGAGGGTAAGCGGCGCAACCTGTTCAAGCTGGCGCAAGGCTCGGGCAACTTTCTGGAAGTGGGCGTCAATGGTGGTCACAGCCTGTTTCTCGCACTTAGCGCGAACCCGAAACTAACCTGTATTGGCGTCGATATCTGTGCGCAGCTGTCCCCGGAATGGGCGCGGGTTGATATCTACGTGCCTGCCGCGTTCGAATGGCTGTCTGCAGCTTTTCCGGGCCGGACGCAGTTCATAACCGGAAATTCCCTCGTGGAATTGCCGAAATATGTGCTGGATCATCCGGACGCGCGGGTTGATCTGCTACATCTTGATGGGGCCAAGGACACGCATCTGCGGGAATTTCTGGCGGTGCAACCCGTGCTGATCCGCGGTGCGCATGTGATCGTCGATGACACCAACACACGGCCCGTTAAACAAAGCATGCGGCAGATGTTGCAGCTTCGATTTGCGCAACATGTCGATGCGCAAGCGCTGGGGCTAGAGACCGCGTTTGGTCACAGAATCCTCAGTGTGACCTAGGCGCAGTCTATACCGACTTGAAATGTTTCGATAATTTTAGGCCTTGGCCTTGGTAGTTTGACTTCAGCTCCGCGCCATAAAGCTGTTCTGGCACCTCTGACATCCGCTCATAGACCAGCCGTCCGACGACTTGACCATGCTCAAGCACGAACGGCGCTTCGTGGCATCTGACCTCCAGCACCCCGCGTGAGCCTTTGCCGTCTTCGGCGTGGCCAAAGCCGGGGTCGAAAAAGCCCGCGTAGTGGACGCGAAACTCACCGACCATGGCCAGGTAAGGGGCCATTTCGGCTGCGCAATTCGGCGGAATGGTGATCGCCTCGCGGCTGACCAGAATGTAGAACGCGCCGGGGTCGAGGATGATACGCCCCTCCCTGGTGCGCACTTCCTCCCAGTAATCCGCCGGGTCGTAGTGGGCCAGTTTCCCCAGATCGATGATGCCTGCATGAGGTTTGGCGCGGTAGCCCACCAGATCGCTGCCTTCGGGCTTCAGATCGACGGAAAAGCCCAAGCCATCCTTGATCACCGGTTCGCCCGAGACGATCGGGGTCTTGGCATGCAGATCGTGAAGCTCTTGGTCAGAAAATTCGGTTTCGCCGCTGCGGAAGATGATCTGGTTAAGCATTTGGCCGGTGCGGGCAACCACGGAAAAAGACCGGGGGCAGATCTCCACGAAAAGCGGGCCTGAATAGCCTTCGGGGACACGGTCAAACTCGGTCCCGTTATCGGTGATGACACGGGTGAGAAGGTCCAGACGCCCGATGGAGGATTTGGCCGAGGCCGCGCCGGTTAGCCCGTCGGGCAGGTTCAGGGCCTCTTGCAGCGGGACGACATAGACGCAGCCTTTTTCCAAAACGGCACCATCTTCAAGACTGAACGCATGCATTTCAAAGGCGCGCATCCGGTCGGTGACAGAATTTCCCTTGCCTGCCAGAAACGACGCACGGACCCGATAGGCCATTGTTCCCAAACGTAAATCCAGAGAGGCCGGTTGAACCTGCCCCTCCACCATCGGCGTTTGGAACATGATCGCACCGTCCGAGATCAGCTGTTTGAGCTGCGCATCCGAGAGAACGCCATTTGGAAATTCGCGCATTGTCAAGCCCGCCTTGTCCCCGGTCAAAAGACAACAAACGCCCGCAGCGCGTGGCGTACGGGCGTTGATGTATTGGTCGGGCTAGCAGGACTCGAACCTGCGACCTTCCGTCCCCCAGACGGACGCGCTACCAGGCTGCGCCATAGCCCGACGAATGCCCCTTCATACGGAATTTGCGGGCAGGGGCAAGTCCTTGCGGTGTCAAATATGAACAAGTCCAGAAATGGCAGGCGCAAAGCTGTCCGTCGCATCAGGAGTTGCCGGTCTCTTGCGCCAGACGGTCGCGAAGCGCTGCGAGCCGTTCGTGAAGGTCTTGCAAGTCCGTGCGGGCGGGTTTGTCTTCCAGCGCGCTTTCAAGCCCTTTGTCATAGAGCGCCAAAACAGTGTCTAGCTTGGATTGTTGCTTGGCGGACAAGGCGACAGCCTCCAGATCGGTTGTGACAGGGGCAGGCGGGGCAGGGGATTCTGCGGCAGGATCGCCGCCGGTTTCTTCAACTGTCTCAGAGGCTTCGGCGTCTTCTTCCATGTCTTCGGTCTGTGTGTCCAACCCAGCGGGTGGTCCAGTACGTTCCGCACGTGCAGCTTCGGCTTCCTCTTCGATCAGAGCGGCTTCCTGCTCCATGGAGGCTTGACGCATGGCGTTGCGCGACGGAGTTTCAGCCTCATCAGCCTCATCAGCCTCATCAGCCTCATCAGCCTCATCAGCCTCAT
>CAYGQQ010000074.1:0-15655 GCA_964352105.1 uncultured Rhodobacterales bacterium
CCGGCATCGAAAACCCGCTGTTCTTCAAGGACAACACGCGGATGTTCTATGGCGACGCGAAAGCCTCGCTGGACAGCTTGCTGCCCAAAATCGACTAGGCCTGTGCGCTCCTCCACAGGGGCTAAGCGCTGAAACACGCCCGCAGGGAAACTTGCGGGCGTTTTCCGTTTGCACCTTTGGGCAGGCTGGCGTCTCCTATGACAAAATTTCTTTGATCGGAGTGATACCATGAAAGATGAATACACCCCCCCGAAGGTCTGGACCTGGGACGCAGAAAACGGTGGCGAATTCGCCTCCATCAACCGGCCCATCTCGGGGTCGACCCATGACAAGGAGCTGCCCGTGGGCAAGCACCCGCTGCAGCTGCATTCCCTTGCGACGCCAAACGGGGTCAAAGTTACGATCATGCTGGAAGAGCTTCTGGCGGCAGGCCACACGGGTGCGGAATATGACGCTTGGCTGATCCGCATCGGAGACGGCGACCAGTTCGGCTCCGGCTTTGTGGAGATTAACCCAAACTCAAAAATCCCCGCGCTTCTGGACACTGAAACCGGGACGCGGGTTTTTGAAAGCGGCGCGATCCTGCTGTATCTGGCCGAGAAGTTCGGGGCCTTTCTGCCAAGTGATCTGGCCAAGCGGACAGAGACGCTCAACTGGCTGTTCTGGCTGCAAGGGTCAGCGCCTTATCTGGGTGGCGGGTTCGGTCATTTCTACAGCTATGCGCCGTATAAGATGGAGTACCCGATCAACCGCTTCACGATGGAAGCCAAACGTCAGCTGGACGTTCTGGACAAGCAACTTGCCAATAACAAGTTCATTGCGGGTGAGGAGTATACCATTGCTGATATGGCCGTGTTCCCGTGGTATGGCGGTGTGATCTTGAACCTCGTCTACGGCGCTGCCGAGTATCTGGACGCAGCCAGCTACACCCACGTAAACCGCTGGGCCAACGAGATCGCCAAACGCCCCGCCGTGATCCGCGGCAAGATGGTGAACCGCGCCTTTGGGGAGCCCGAAACGCAGCTGCATGAACGCCATGACGCATCAGATTTCGACACGCAAACCCAAGATAAGATTGGGCAAAAGCCGGATTGAGGCCACCCTCGCGCATCGGGCCCCCGGCGCAGATACTCAAGACACCACAGGCTCCGATTTAAGCGGAGCCTGTTTATCTGTCGGCTATGCTCAATCTTTGGTCGGTATACACTAGTGCACAGCTAAGTATCAGAAATTAATGAATTAATTATTTCCATCCCCTTAAATCTACCTTATGTGGAAAGAACAGGTATTCCACGAGGACCCGTATGAAAGATCATTCGCTCAGATATCAGCTGTCGAACGAGCTTCACGCCCGCCCGTTTCCGACGCTCAAATCGCCTTGCGAGGCGGTCTTTCTAGCGATCAAACGGTCCGAGAATGCGGCTGGCCGTGACCGCTCGGGAGATCTGGAGCATCTGAAGGTTCTGCTGGATCGATATGGTGCTTCTCATCCGAAGGAAGGCGCGACACATTGGTCCGGATCCATCGGCAAGCACCAGATGAAATGGGAACAACACACGGAGTTTGTGACTTACACGATCTTCATCGATGGACTGGCCGGCACCCCATTTGATCCGGCGCGGTTTGATCTGTTCCCGAAAGACTGGTTGGACCAAGCGCCGGGTGTTAGAATGACCTCGGCACTCGTGCGGGTGGAAACCGGGCTGGATCCCAAGAAAATCAAGTCTCAGTTGTCTGAATGGTTCATTCCCGAAAGCCTGGCTGTTAGCCAAGTGTTGGGCGGTGACGCCGTGATAGCAACCGATTTCCGCATCGATATGGCGGGCCATATGCGCCTTGCGATGTTCGCAGGCGAAGCGACGGGACAGCGTCGTATCGGACGGATCGTCCAGCGGCTTTGCGAGATTGAGACTTATAAATCCATGTCGATGCTGGGCTTCGCCCGCGCGCGGTCGCTGGGTGGGCAATTGTCGGAACTGGACAAGACCCTCAGCCGCTTGATGGCGGATATGACCAACACATCCAATGGAAACACGCCTGACAAGACCCTCATAGGGTTGCTCGAAACCTCTGCGGAGCTGGAAAACCTCGCTGCGAAATCCTCGTTCCGATTTGCCGCCACCCGCGCCTATGAGGCGATTGTGAACCAGCGCATTGAAGTGCTGCGCGAGGAGCGTTTTGAAGGTGGGCAGACCTTTGCGGAGTTCATGATGCGCCGCTTTGACCCTGCGATGCGAACCGTAAAATCCTCTGAGCGTCAGTTGGAAACAATGGCGCAGCGCGCGATGCGGGCAGGCGACCTGTTGCGAACGCAAGTGGATGTCGAGCGCTCCGCCCAAAATCAAGAGCTTCTGGCCAGCATGGACAAGCGTGCGGATTTGCAGCTGCGCCTGCAAAAAACCGTCGAAGGTCTGTCGGTCGTCGCGATCAGCTATTACGCCGTCAATCTGGTTATCAACATGATCGGCCCGCTTGGGATCGTCGCGGACTTGTCGAAAGTAACCCTCACCGCGATTGCCACGCCTATAGTCATTCTGGCGGTCTGGTGGATGGTCCGACGCATTCGCAAGGCAATGGACTAGTTTCCGCCGTTCTTTTTGGCAGAATTTTCCCCGCTGATTACTTTGACAGCATGTCCGATGCGTGGTTTTTCTAACCTATCGAAATTTTTCACGTGGGGAGGAACCTATGGAACTCATTCTATCACAACTTATCGGTGGCGCACTTGGCGGTGCAGGCGGCGGTAAAGCGGTCGCAGGCTCAAACATGGGCGCGATCGGCAACATTCTCGCAGGTGCCGCGGGCGGTGTCGGCGGCGGACAGCTTTTGGGCGGATTGCTCGGCGCTGCAGGCGGTGACGCAGCAGGCGGCATGGACCTTGGCGCAATGGCTGGCAACCTTGTTGGCGGCGGTGTCGCGGGCATGGTGGTGCAAGTTGTTGTCGGCATGGTCGTCAAGAAAATGCGCGGCTAAGATCAACTTCTATAACCGAATTTGAAGGCCCGCCTGACCGGTGGGCCTTTTCTCGCCGATAGAGCCGTCTTTTCGGCGTGACGAATATCGCGCTGTTTAGAGCGCGTCAAAACCGTGTTAACCTTTCATCCATTGTTTAGTGATTTTTTCGGATCAGGCGCTGTTTCTGCCTGTCTTGTCTCACAGGAGCCGAATGGACACGTTTATTCTAATTGCCGCAGTCGGGATTTTTATTGGCCTGGCTGCCGGAGAAAAAAACACATTCACGGATGTCGGGCGGATCAACAATGCGTGGTCCGGGGTTCTGGGTGCGACTGCGGGCGCAAATGGTATTTCTATGCAGCTCGCCCAGTTGGGCTATGATCCGGCGCTGTTGATCACGCAAGCGGTCTCGGCGGCAATTGGTGCGCTTGTCCTGCAATCCTCGCTTGGATTGTTTGCAAATTCGGGGCGGGTTTAACCTTTTCAACCCATGACCCCGACAAATCCGGAAACAGTCCTTTTCGGGTGAAATGCCAGACATTCTTTGATAATCTTAACCAAATACGTTATCGCTGCAGGCGTAGTTGTAGTGAGTAAATGGAGTAAAAGGCATGTTTGCCTTGTTTTTGCACGCCGTTGCGGGCGGGTTAGCTGGTGTCCTGAGCGGCAGTTATTTTTCTGAAACAGACTTGGAATTGCGCAATAATATCGTCGCAGGTTGCGCCGGTGGTCTGTGTATTGGCCAATATGTCATCGCGCTGATTGCGCAGATTGGTGTCCCCAGCGAAGGCTTCGCGGTGCAACTTCTCGCAGGCCTTATTGGCGGTGCGGTTCTGCAAATGCTGTTCGGGTTCTTTGCGAATGCCAGCTTCGACGATCTGGACGGTAATTCCTAACGACCGCGGATCCGCGGATCCAACGCGTCGCGCAGACCGTCGCCCATGTAGTTCACACTCAACACCGTTAGCGAGATCGCCAGCCCGGGCCACATGACCCGCTCGGGATATTGCTGAAGATAATCGACACTATCAAACAGCAGCCGTCCCCAGGTCGGGAAATCCGGTGGAAAACCTAGCCCCAGAAAGCTGAGCGCGGATTCAGTGATGATCGCGTTGGCAATGCCCAAAGTGGCCGAGACCAGAATGGGGGACAGAACATTTGGCAGCACATGACGCGTGATCATGCGCCGGTTCGGCGTCCCGATGGAGCGTGCGGCGAGCACAAATTCCCGCTCCTTCAGCGCCAGAACGTCGCCGCGCACGATCCGTGCGGTCTGCATCCACGACGTGATCCCGATGGCCGACACCATCAGAATGAATATGCCCCCTTCCGGCCCGAAGGTAGCACTCAGCTTGTCGCGAAACAGCATGATGATCACCAGCAACAGCGGCAAAAGTGGCAGGGCCAGAAACAGATCGGTGGTCCGCATGAGAATGCCATCAAGGCGTTTGAAATAGCCCGCCAACACGCCCACAAAGGTGCCCACGACAAGCGAAAGGCCCATTGCCGTCATCCCGACCGCAAGCGATACACGGCCACCTGACAGCATCCGCGCAAATGTATCACGCCCCAGCTGATCCGTGCCCATTGGATGGGTCCAGCTTGGCCCCTGATTGCGCGACCGGATGTCGATGAAGGTCGGATCGAAATGCCAAAGCATCGGGCCGAACAAAACCCCCAGCACGATCGTCATAAAGACGATGAACCCGGCCATCGCACCTTTGTGGGATTTGAACTGGTCCCAGACATCCCACCACTGGTTGCGCGGGGCCTTCTTGGGGGCGTCTGCGGGGGCTGCGCTGGCCTCAGTCATAGCGGATCCTCGGGTCTAGCAGGCCGTAGAGAATATCGGCAATCAGATTGAACAGAACGATCAGGATGGCGAAGATGAAGGTCAGGGTTTGCACCGTCGGCACGTCGCCGCCTTGAATGGCGATGATCAGCAATTGCCCGAGCCCGTTCACCTTGAACACCTGCTCGGTGATAATTGCGCCGCCGAAAATCGATGGGATGCCCAAGGCGATCACGGTTACGACCGGGATCATGGAATTGCGCAACACGTGCTTCATCACCGTGACGCTTTCGCTCATGCCTTTGGCTCGTGCCGTGCGCACGTAATCCTGGTTGAGGTTGTCCAGCATCGAGGCGCGCGTGAACCGCGAAATTTGCGCTGTGATCTGCAAAGCCAACACCATCACCGGCATGATCATCTGTCGGAACTGGTATTTGAAGCTTTCCCAATCCACGACCTCGTGCGTCGTGTCATAGATCGAGGGCAGCCAGAAGAAGCTGTCAGACGGGATGATCACCGAGAACAAGACAATCACCAAAACGCCGGAGAAGAACGGCGGCACCGAAAAGCCGATCATCGAAATGAACGTCCCGGCCTGATCGAACACCGAATACTGTTTGTAGGCGGAAATGATTCCGATGGGCAGCGCAATCAAGATACCGACGATATAAGCTGTGCCCACAACTGTCAGCGTTTGCGGCATCCGCTGCATGATCAGGTCCATAACCGGGGAGCGGGTCTGATACGAAATCAGGCGCACCTTACCCTCGGTCCCCAGATCCCACCCGGTCAGGTTCTCCAGATAAATCAACGGCTCCAGCCAGAAGAACTGCTTCAGCCATAGCAGGTATTGTACCATCAGCGGTTTGTTGACGCCCAAAGCCTCGCGGATTTGCTCGCGGACCTCAGATGGAATGGTCAGCGGCAGGTTGCCCGTCGGATCAGACGGGCTGAGCTTTACGATCAAGAAGATCACTAAAGAAATGAACAAAAGCGTCGGAACTGTCAGGATCAGTCGTCGGATCGTGAACGTGAACATGGATGGCGCCTCAGGTCAGGTCTCTAGGGGAGGAAAAACTGTGCCCCGACGCAAAGGCCGGGGCACAAGGGATAACGCTTAGTTACCGGTGCGATACCAGTCAGCGACATTCCACAATTCGCTGTCCCAAACGTTCAGGATAACGCCGCCAAGGCTATTGGCATGTGCTGACAGACGGCCACGGTGTACCAGCGGGATCATACCGCCTTTGGACACGATGATGTCGTTCAACTGACGGGCGATCCGAGCACGCTCATCTGCGCTGGCCGTGTTGGTCAGCTCTTTGTGCAATGCGTCGAACTCTTCGTCACAGAAGCGCGAGATATTCTCACCCTGCCACTGAGTGGACGGCATTGGCGCGTTTTTGCAAAGACCGTTGGCCAGATAGGATTGTGGGTCTGTGCCGTTGAACGTGTTGGCGTACATTTCAACATCTGCATAGAACTTCTGGAACGTGTCGGGCGATGCTGCGTCCCCACCGAAGAAAACAGATGCGTCGATGTTGCGAAGCTCAACGCCTACACCAATCTCGGACCACCACTGTTTGATCAGGGCCTGGAAGTCCTGACGCACAGCGTTGGTTGAGGTTTGGTACAGCATCGAAAGCTCAACACCGTCTTTGTCGCGCGTGCCGTTGCCGTTGCTGTCTACCCAGCCAGCGGCCTCCAACATTGCGTTCGCACCCGCGATATCCTGGGTGGAGCAATCAAACGTGTCAGAGTTCACAGCCGCCGGTGCCGGAACCCAGTTACAGGTCACTTTACCAGCTTGGCCATAGCCGATTTCCACCAGCAATGGACGGTCGATGGCCATGGACAGCGCTTTATATACGGCCTCGTCGCCCAGGAATGGGTGCGGACGTACCACAGAACGCTCATCTGGACCAAGATCAGCCGAAGGGTTGGTTTGGTTGATCATAATACGCTCAACCAAGGGGCCGAAGCCTGCAACCGGCGTGCCTTTGCCACCTGCTTCCATGTTGGCAATGACGTCGGGTGCCAGCTGAAGGTTCCAGGCGTAGTCAAACTCGCCTGTTTCCATGACCGCACGGCCCGCAGCTGTCGCGTCGCCGCCCCCTTTGAATGTCACGCTTGCGAAGGCAGGTTTACCTTCTTGGCGATAAATCTCGTTGGCTTCCATCGTGATCACGTCATTTGGCTTGAACTCTACAACCTTGAACGGGCCTGTGCCCACAGGGTTGAAGTTCTCTTCCGAGCAGGAAGAGGCCGCAGCGCCTGTACAATTCGCAAACTGCGCCGCTTGCAGGATCGGGCTCTCGCCGCCGACAAATGGTCCGTATGGGAACGGTGTTGGGCCGCCGAACGTGACTTTGACAGTCAGATCGTCAATGGCTTCGACATTGGTGACGTTTTCGAATTTGGTAACTTGCGCACAACCGCCATCAGGGTTCATGCAATAATCTGCTGTGAACTTAACGTCTGCCGAGGTGAACGGTGTGCCGTCGGACCACACGATACCGGGTGTGATTTTCCAGGTGATCGAGGTCAGGTCTTCGGAAACGCCGCCATTTTCAACGGTCGGTACTTCGTCAACCAACCAAGGCACCAAAGCGCCATCCTGATTGTAACGCGCCAGAGGCTCGATGATCATCGAAGCGGCTTCAATGTCCTTGGTCCCGCCCGACAGGAACGGGTTCAAAATCGAAGGCGCTTGCCAGTAAATGATGGAGACGTTGCCATCGCGGCCGCGCTCTCCTTCATGGCCATCGGCAAATGCCATAGGGGCAAGTGCAGAAGCCGCAACAGCGCCCATCAGGGCTATTTTGAGTTTCATGTTTTCTCTCCTTGTTGGATGCTCTTAAACCTCGGTCGCTGCTTTTTTCGCAGTCGTTTCGTTATTCTCGAAAATGTGGCAGGCGACGAAACGGCCCGGCTCAACTTCTTGGAATGTTGGCTTTTTATCCTTGCAGACGTCTTTGACCTGCGGGCAGCGGGTGCAGAAATTGCACCCTTTCGGCGGATTGGATGGCGAGGGGACATCGCCCGTCAATATGATCCGCTCCAAAGTTTCCGAGACGCTCGGGTCTGGGTCTGGAACAGCGGACAGAAGCGCTTGCGTGTAGGGGTGCAGCGGCTTGGCATAGATTGCATCGCGCGGTGCCAGCTCTGCAACCTGGCCCAGATACATCACCGCGACGCGGTCGGCGATATGGCGCACCATCGACAGATCGTGGCTGATAAACAGATAGGTCAGGCCCAGCCGGTCCTGTAATTCTTCAAGCAAATTAACGACTTGCGCTTGGATAGAGACATCAAGTGCCGCAATCGGCTCGTCACAGACGATAAATTTCGGGTTCAGGGCCAGTGCACGCGCAATTCCGATGCGTTGCCGCTGGCCGCCAGAGAACTCATGCGGATAGCGCTTGGCAAAATCGCGGTTTAGCCCGACCTGATCCATCAATTCCAAAACGCGGGCCTCACGGTCGGAGGCAGACCCTTTTTGATGCTCCCGCAACGGCTCCCCGATGATGTCGGACACAGTCATGCGCGGGTTGAGCGAGGCTTGCGGGTCTTGGAAAATCATCTGCATCGTGGGCCGCATCTTGCGCAACTCCTCCGGGGATGCATGCGCGATGTCGGCCCCGTCGATGATCACCTCACCCGCCGTGGCCTCGTACAGGCGCAATAGCGCGCGGCCTACGGTGGATTTGCCACAACCAGACTCACCCACGAGTCCAAGTGTTTCGCCTTCCATAATGTCGAAAGAGATACCGTCGACCGCCTTGACCTCGCCTATCCGCCGGTGCAGCAGCCCGCCAAAGATCGGGAAATGCATCTTCAGGTTTTGCACCCGGACCAGCGGCTGTTTGACGCCATCAAGCATTCAGCGGCCTCCCGGTGGAAAAGTCGTAAAAACACGCCGTATCGTGGCCATTACCGACACTGCGTCGTACAGGATTTTCGCGGTCACATCGCTCAAACCGGAAAGCGCAGCGGTCGCGGAACGGGCAGGCGGTGGGTTCCGCGTCCAAAATTGGCGGTTGGCCTTCGATCACGTTCAGTTTTTCCGCACGCGCCCCGTGCACGGTCGGGATCGTTTCCAGAAGGGCACGGGTATAGGGGTGTTGCGGGTTCGCAAACAGCTCTTTGACCGGGGCTTGCTCCACGACCTGACCACCATACATCACCATTACCCGGTCCGCGATCCCGGCAATAACGCCCAGATCATGGGTAATCCAGACAATCGCCATGCCAAGCTTTTGGCGCAGGTCTTTGATCAGCTCCAGAATCTGCGCCTGAATCGTAACATCCAGCGCCGTTGTCGGCTCATCGGCGATCAGTACTTTTGGATCGCAGGCCAGCGCAATCGCGATCATTACGCGCTGCCGCATACCGCCGGAAAACTGATGCGGATAATCCTTTAAACGCCGCGCGGCGTCCGGAATACCGACCAGTTCCAGCAATTCCACCGCACGTTTGCGAGCAGCGGATTTTGTCAGATTCATATGTTTGCGCAGCGGCTCCATGATCTGAAAACCAACCGAAAATACCGGGTTGAGTGAGGTCATCGGGTCTTGGAACACAAACCCGATCTTGCCGCCGCGAATATCGCGCAAGGTCTTGATATCGGTCTTGAGAAGGTCGAGTCCGTCGAGCAGAACTTCGCCTTCTTTCACGTCAGCCGGAGGGGAGGGGAGGAGCCCAATGAGCGACATCATCGTGACGGATTTGCCAGAGCCGCTTTCACCAACGACGCCCAACAATTCACCGGGTTTGACCTCGAAGCTCACAGAATTAACGGCGTGAACCTCCCCCGAGCGGGTCTGGAACACGGTTTTCAAATCACGAACTTCAAGGACCGGCAACGTCCCGTCAGGCATGTATCCCCCTGATTTCCCTGTTAATTACCGGATATTTTTATCTTCCGGTCAAACTCACGCCTATGACGTTAACATGAAATATCAGACTGGCAACGCCAAAGCTGGGTGCCGTAGCGCAACGAATGAACGATTGCGCGTTTTTTGGGCGGCTTGTGAACAGACCGGGCTTGACCTTTACGCGGTCCGGTTTCACTTTCGAACCATTCGTCTCCGAAAAACCTGCAACGAAAGCCAATTGGATGACCCCCTCCGCAAATGCCCGCGAAGTGCTTGAGAAATTGGTGTCATTTCGCACTGTGAGCGCGCAAAGCAACCTTGATCTGATCGACTGGGTGGAGGGCTATCTGGACGGCTACGGTGTACGCGCGACGCGGGTTTACAACGATGACCGCACCAAAGCGAACCTTTATGCCAATGTAGGACCGGAGGTTCCGGGCGGTGTCGTCTTGTCGGGGCACACGGATGTTGTTCCTGTTGAAGGCCAGGCCTGGGACACCGACCCGTTCGTCGTCACCGAAAAAAACGGCAAACTTTATGGCCGCGGCACCTGCGATATGAAGGGGTTCGACGCGCTTGCCTTGGCCGCGGTTCCCAAAGCGCTGGCGCGGGGCATAAACAGGCCACTACAAATCGCGCTCAGTTATGATGAAGAGGTCGGATGTATCGGTGCTCCATTCATGATTTCTGAAATGCGCGATCTGCTGCCGCCCGCGTCTGCGGTCATCGTGGGGGAACCCTCGATGATGCAGGCCGTGACAGGGCACAAGGGCGGATATGGCTGGTGGATCCATGTCAAAGGCTTTGAGGTTCACAGCTCGCTCATGCATACAGGCGTTAACGCGATCATGTATGGGGCCAAGCTGATCGAATGGGCCAACCAGCAGAACGAAGCGATCCGCGCTAAACAACCAACCGAACTGGCCGCCCAGTTCGACCCGCCGTTTACGACGCTCCACACTGGCCGAATTTGGGGCGGAACGGCGCACAACATCACAGCCAAAGACTGCGAGTTCGGGATCGATTTCCGGCTTGTTCCCGGCGAGGGGATCGAGATGTATCGTGATGCGCTTTTCGCAGAAGTGGCGCGGGTCGAAGCGATGATGAAAGCGGTCGTCCCGGACACAAGCATCGAGATTACGCAGCGTTTCCATGTCCCCCCCTTGCAGCCGGAAACCGACGGGGCGGCAGAACAGCTTGTGCGCCAGATCACCGGCGACAATGGCCAACATGTTGTCAGCTACGGCACCGAGGCCGGGCAGTTTCAGGAGAAAGACTATTCTGCCGTTATTTGCGGCCCCGGTGATATCGCGCAAGCCCACCAGCCCAATGAATTTATCTCAATTGATCAGTTCCAGAAAGGGGAGGCGTTTCTCGACCGGCTGGTGGATCATCTGGCCAACTGACCAAAGGGCGCGCGATTTGTTTGCCCGTTTGTTGCTTCAAGCTATTTCATATCTTAACGACCCAAACCCGAGGAAATCCGAATGCCGATCAAGAACCGTTTCGCTGAATTGCTGCCTGAAATTACGGCTTGGAGACGCGATCTGCACGAAAACCCCGAAATTCTCTTTGAGACCCATCGCACCAGCGCCTTAGTCGCAGAAAAGCTGCGCGAATTTGGTTGTGACGAGGTCGTAGAAGGAATCGGACGCACCGGTGTCGTGGGGGTGATCAAAGGCAAGGCTGACACCAGCGGCAAAACGGTTGCGCTGCGCGCTGACATGGACGCGTTGCCCATTCTGGAGGCGACCGGTCTGGACTATGCTTCCAAAACGCCAGGCGCGATGCATGCCTGCGGCCATGATGGCCATACCGCCATGCTTTTGGGTGCGGCAAAATATCTGGCAGAAACGCGGAATTTTGACGGGACGGTGGTGGTCGTTTTCCAACCTGCGGAGGAAGGTGGCGGCGGCGGGCGTGAGATGTGCGAAGACGGCATGATGGCGCGTTGGAATATCGACGAGGTCTACGGCATGCACAATTGGCCCGGCATGGAGACAGGCACGTTTGCGATCCGTCCGGGCGCTTTCTTTGCAGCGACCGACCAGTTCGATATTCATGTGGAAGGCAGGGGCGGGCACGCGGCGAAACCCCATCTCAACATCGACACGACGGTTGTGGCCTCCCATATCGTACTGGCGTTGCAGACAATTGTGTCGCGCAATGCTGATCCTGTGCAGGAAATCGTGGTCTCCGTCACCTCGTTCGAGACGGAAAGCAACGCCTATAATGTGATCCCGCAGCATGTGCATCTCAAAGGGACGATCCGCACGCTCAGCGACGAAATGCGCGCGCTTGCCCGCGAACGTCTGCCGCTGATTGCGGAGCATACCGCCAAGGCGTTCGGCGCCACCGCACGGGTCGAGTTGCTCGACGGTTATCCTGTTATGGTTAATTCCGAAGAGCAGACGGAGTTTGCCGCAAGCGTTGCGAAATCTGTTTCAGGCAATTGCGAAGAGGCACCGCTGATTATGGGGGGCGAGGATTTCGCCTATATGCTGGAAGAACGCCCCGGTGCTTATATTCTTGTCGGAAACGGCGACACGGCCGAGGTTCATCACCCCGAATACAACTTCACCGACGAGGCTATCCCGGCCGGGTGCAGCTGGTGGGCGGAAATCGCCGAGCAACGCCTGAAAGCCTAGCTAGACGTCTTAACCCGCACGCCAAAGCTGTTCATAAACAGCCTCGATCCCGTCCACTTCGCGCTCAATAGAGTGTTCGGCGACGGCAAAACTGCGCGCTGCATCAGACAGGGTTTGGTATGCGCTTCGATCGCCAAGAAGTGGGCGCAATATCGAAGAAACGGCAGTTGGAGTTCCATCGGTGACAAAGCCGCTGCGCCCTTGGTTTGAGAACGCCTCGTAATGCCCGGCATCGGTCGAAACAAAGGGTACGCCGGAGGCCATCGCCTCTAACGGCACCATGCCGTAGCCTTCATATCGCGGCAATTGGACCACGAACGCTAGGCTGCGTACCAATTCAGGCATCTTGTCTGCGGGAAGCTCTCCGGGGAAGAGGATCGTGTCTTCCAAACCTGCGGCTTTAACCGTTTCTTTAAGTGTATTGAGGAAGCCTTGATGCTCCGCCGTGGCCTTTCCGAGCACCAACGCGCGTCCCCTTAATCCGCCTGCCTGAAAAAGTTCGACCATTGCATTCACGAATTTGTCGGTCCCTTTCTCGGGCCTGATCCGGCCAATGGTTGCGATGCCGAAATCACCGCCATAGCCAAGCGCTTGCCAATCGGTTTGCTTGTTTTCCGACGGGCGATAAAGCTGAGTATCCACGCCATGAGGGACGATGGCCGCAACATTTGGAACGAATTCAGCGGCCTCCGGTGTCGTGGCGATAACCGCGTCCATCCGCGAGATCAGCCACCTTGGATAGGTCGAATGCAGGCGCTGGGCGGCGGAGGTGAAAACGATCTTAATCGGAAGCCGCAAAACGTCCCGCGCCCAGATTGCCGCCCGCATTTCCGGGTTCCGCCGAACATGCCAAATCGCAAAGGGTTTGTCGCCTGTATCGCGGGACAACCGCCGCGCCTCCGCCACCGATATCGGCGCGGGACAACCCGGAAGTGCGACACCGACCAGTCGTAGATCATGGCGCGTCGATTGTTGCCGGATGACATTCGCCGCCGTCGCGGAAACGCCGGTAAAATTGCGGTTGAAGTTGGTGACAAACAGCTGCGGCATGCCGCCTGCTTACCCGCCTGTGTGAGACATGTGGCGGGTCATCTGGCCACCCAGTTCTTGCCGGGAATAGTCGAAATCATGGCCTTTGGGTTTCAGCGAAATTGCAGCACGAATTGCATCTTCCAACGGGCCGTCGGCCTCGGACGCGCGAAGCGGTGCGCGCAGGTCAGATTTGCCTTCCTGACCCAGACAGGTGAAAATTTCTCCGGTGCAGGTGATGCGAACCCGGTTGCAGCTTTCACAGAAATTATGGCTAAGCGGCGTGATCAACCCGATCCGCTGCCCGGTTTCTTCAACGCGCATATAGCGCGCAGGCCCGCCGGTTCGGTCGCTCAGATCGGTCAGGGTAAACTCGGTGGCCAGTGTGGCGCGCAGATCATCCAGCGACCAGTATTGGTCCAGCCGGTTCTCATTGCCGATATCGCCCATCGGCATGACCTCGATAAAGGTCAAATTCAAGCCCAACTCGGCGCACCAGGCCGCGATAGGGAAAAGTTCATCTTCGTTAAAATTCTTTAAAGCGACCGCGTTGATCTTGACCTTCAGCCCGGCCCGCAATGCCGCATCAACGCCGCGCAGAACCTGTGGCAACCGTCCCCAACGGGTTATGTCGGCGAACTTCTTTTCGTCCAAAGTATCGAGCGAGATATTGACGCGGCGCACCCCCGCCGCAAACAGATCATCGGCATATTTTTCAAGCTGAGACCCGTTTGTCGTCAGCGTCAGTTCTTTCAACGTACCGCTATCAAGATGGCGTCCCATCGCGTTGAAGAACGTCATGATACCGCGCCGCACCAAAGGTTCCCCGCCGGTGATGCGCAGCTTCTCCACGCCAAGCCGAATGAAGGTGGAGCATAGCCGGTCCAACTCCTCCAGGCTTAGCAGTTCCTTTTTCGGCAGGAATTGCATGTTCTCGGACATGCAATAGACGCAGCGAAAATCGCACCGGTCCGTTACAGACAGCCGCAAATAGGTGATCGCGCGCGCGAAAGGGTCGATGAGTGGTGCGTTCATATGGGAAAGCTAGTCCGCCAGCCCCCCGCCCACAAGAGCTAAGGCAAGAGACGTGATGCGTCTTTGAACGCAAACCGCTTCATCTTGTCACCATGTGCGGCCAGAAACGCGCGGACCCGGTCAGGGTCATGTCGCGAGAGGTCACGAAGCCACCAGGAAACCGATTTCTGAATGAACCAACGTTCGTCTTCGACATACTGTGCAGCCCAACCCAGGACTCGGTCCCGGATCGCCAATTCGTCGGGCTTTGGGAAGTTTTGCTTGGTCCAGGGCAGGGTAATCACCATAGCGGCGCGTTTGGTCCAGAGGTGATCCGAGCGGGTCCACGCCTCAACCTGATCCACGCGCGACGGGTTCCACACCAGCCGTTTTGAACCAGCCCCGCAAGCATGATCGGCAATCGCCCAGGCATCAAACTGCGGCACCCAGGAAGCGATCAGCTCCCACGCGGCGGTGTCATCGGGGCGCAACCGCGCTTGTGCCAGCAACTTCGCAGCACAAACCCGCGCCTCATGAATATCGGTGCGCCACAAGCTGTCCGCGAGCGTCAGGCGCTCATCCAACGACAGCTCCGCGCGCCATGCCTTGGCAAAGGCGTCCAGAACCGGGTTGGCGACGCCAAGATATTCCCGCTCGGCCTTGTGATAGCGCGCCATTTCCTGCGCCTTTTGCGGATCGGCACAGGCGCGCAATTCGGAAAGTGCGTCGATCATTCGACGGTGACGGATTTCGCGAGGTTGCGGGGCTGATCCACATCCGTGCCTTTCGCATCGGCCGCGTGATAGGCCAGCAATTGCGCAGGCACGGCGTATAAGATCGGCGCAAATATCGGTGCGACACACGGCATGATAATCGTTTTCCAAACCCCGTCAGAGGCCAGTTTTGAACCTTCTTTGTCGGTGATCAGAACGACCTTACCGCCCCGCGCCATGACCTCTTGCATGTTGGAGACCGTCTTGTCGAACAGCTCATCCTTCGGGGCGATGACGATCACGGGGACCTTGTTGTCAATCAGTGCAATGGGGCCGTGCTTCAGCTCTCCGGAGGCGTAGCCTTCTGCGTGTATATAGCTGATTTCCTTGAGTTTCAGCGCGCCTTCCATGGCGAGCGGGTACATTGGCCCGCGCCCCAAAAACAAGACATCCCGTGCGGCTGACATGCTGCGCGCCACTTTGGAGATCGACTTTTCCGCCGCCAGCGCCTGATTGATCAGCGCGGGGATTGCGCGCAGTTGATCCAGATGCTCGGCCAATTGCGCATCATCAAGCTTGCCGCGTTGGTGCCCGGCTTGAAGCGCCAGGATCGCGAGCACCATAAGC
>CAYGQQ010000075.1:0-15407 GCA_964352105.1 uncultured Rhodobacterales bacterium
TGACCCGTGCGGCCAGCGCGTCGGCTGAAAAACCGCCAAAGACGATGGAATGAATAGCTCCGATCCGTGTGCAGGCCAGCATCGCATAGGCCGCTTGCGGGATCATCGGCATGTAAAGAACGACGCGGTCGCCACGGCCCACACCCAGCTCTTTCAAGACATTGGCGAACCTGGAGACATGGCCATGCAGATCATTATAGCTGATGTGCAACGCGTCCTCATCAGGGCTGTCTGGCTCCCAGATGATCGCGGTCTGATCGCCACGGGTCGCCAGATGCCGGTCGATGCAGTTGGCCGACACATTCAGCGTGCCGTCCTCGTACCAGTTTATCGCGACCTTGCCATACTCGTAGCTGACATCTTTGACCTTGGTATAAGGCTTGATCCAGTCGATGCGCTTGCCATGTTCGCCCCAGAACGCCTTCGGGTCGGCGATACTGTTGGCATACATCTTGTCATAGGTCGCCTTGTCGGCGTGAGCGGCGGCAGCGAAAGCATTGCTTGGAGCGTAGATTGTATCGGTCATCAGTCTGTCCCTTGGTCGTCTTTCAGGAGTGCCCGGCAGGTGGTGCAGGGCAGTTTGGCGCTATCAGGTTGTGGCAGGCATGTCAGATCGCGAGGTATTCTGCGCGCAACTTCTCGTCGTCGAGCACTTCCTTGGCCGATCCGTCAAACACCACAGATCCGGTATCAAGGATCACGGCACGATCGGCAAGTTTCAAGGCCGCCACAGCGTTTTGTTCCACGATGATCGTGGTGATGCCTTGGTCGCGAATGATGCCGAGCGTTTTGGCAATTTCCTGCACGATCACCGGGGCGAGGCCCTCGTAAGGTTCGTCCAGCAGCAAAACCTTGATGTCGCGGCACAAGGCCCGCGCGATGGCCAGCATCTGCTGCTCGCCACCCGAAAGCGTCACGCCTTCTTGCTTGCGGCGTTCGCCCAGACGCGGAAACAGCTCGTAAACCCGCTCCAGCGACCAGCCTATGGGCGGTGCAATCTGTGCCAGCTTGAGGTTCTCTTCAACTGTCAAACCGGCAATGATACGGCGATCTTCCGGCACCAAAGCGATCCCGGCCTGCGCGGCTTCATGGGATTTCATCTTATGCAGGGGCTGATGGTCGAGCCAGATCTCCCCATGGTGGATCTGCGGGTCATCCAGCCGCGCTATTGCGCGCAGGGTTGACGTTTTACCGGCACCGTTACGGCCCAGAAGTGCAAGGATTTCGCCTTCATGGACGTTAAAACTGACGCCTTGAACGATGTAGCTTTCGCCGTAATAGGCCTCAATGTCCCAAATGCTCAGGAAAGCGGGGGCGGTGGCCGCGTTGTTGGCGGATTTGTTGAAATCGGGTTTCACATTCATCGTGCTCATCCTCAGACTTGCGCTTCGCCGAGATACGCTTCGCGCACTTTCGGGTGGCCTTTGATGTTGTCGGGCGTATCTTCCACCAGCGGTGTGCCTTGCGCCAGAACGGTGATCCGTTCGGCCATAGAGAAGACGACATGCATGTCATGCTCGATGATCGCCATGGTGATGTTGCGCTTTTCCTTGATCTCCTTGAGAAGATCGATGGTGTTGTTGGTGTCGGCGCGCGCCATGCCCGCAGTTGGTTCATCCAGAAGCAGAAGTTTCGGATCCTGCACCAGACACATCGCCATTTCCAACCGCCGCTTGTCGCCGCGCGACAGGGAGGCTGCATGCATGTTGCGTTTCTCCAGCATATTAACATCCGTCAGGATTTGTTCGGCGCGTTCGCGAATGTCCGCTTGATTGCGCACGGCATTGAACGCATTCATCTTAAACGCCCCGTCGCGATGTGCAAAACAGGGGATCATCACGTTTTCCATCACGGTCAGATCGCCGAAAATCTCCGGCGTCTGAAACACGCGGCTGACGCCCATCTGGTTGATCTCATGAGGTTTGCGCCCCAAAAGGCTTTGCCCCTGAAACGTGACTGAGCCTGTGTCTGGGATCAGTTTGCCGATGAGGCAGTTCAGAAGCGTCGATTTGCCCGCCCCGTTTGGCCCGATGATCGCATGGACGGTGTTTTCCTCCACGCTGAGGTTCACATTGCCGAGCGCTTGCAAACCGCCAAAGCGTTTGCCGACATTCTTGATCTCTAGGATACCCATTCTGTCCGCTCCTTATTCAGCAGGTTTCGTGTCAGCGGAGGGGCTGTCATCGGTGGTCTTCTTGCGGCCGAACAGACGTCCGATCCGCTGTCCACCTTCGACCAGACCACCCGGCAGGAAGATCACGACCAGCATGAACATCAAACCCAGGGTCAGGTGCCAGCCTTTGCCGATGAACGGATAGATCATCGTCACAATAATATCTTCCAGCCCGTCGGGCATGAAGGCGAACCATTCATGCAAAATGGCGGAGTTGATCTTGGAGAAGATGTTTTCAAAATACTTGATGAAGCCCGCGCCCAGAACCGGGCCGATCAGCGTTCCCGCACCACCAAGGATGGTCATCAGAACGACCTCCCCCGAAGCGGTCCATTGCATCCGCTCGGCCCCTGCAAGTGGGTCCATGGAGGCCATCAGACCGCCTGCAAGACCTGCATACATGCCTGAGATCACGAATACGGCGAGCGTGTAGGGACGGGAATTCAGGCCCGTGTAGTTCAGCCGTGTCTGGTTGGTTTTGATCGCTTTCAGCATCAGCCCGAACGGGGAGCGGAAAATGCGGATCGACAAGTAGAACATGACCAGCATGACCAACGCGCAGACGTAGTATCCGGCGGAGAAGTCGAAGCTCCATCCCGCGACATCCATCGTATAGGTGTTGCGCATCTCAAGGCCAAACAAGTTGGTGACCGGCAGCGATGATCCGTCGCCAGCCCCATCGAGGATACGGGGATCATTCAGTGCCAATTGCAAACCGGACTCACCATTGGTGATCGGTGTCAGCACCGAATAGGCCAGATTGAACGACATTTGCGCGAAGGCCAATGTCAGGATCGAAAAATAGATGCCCGAACGTCTGAGCGAGATAAACCCGATCAGCAGCGCGAACAGGCCAGAGACCACGACCGACAAGGCGATGGCGGGGATGATATTCATGCTCAGAAGCTTGAACATCCACACGGCGGAATAAGAGCCAGCCCCAAGAAAGGCCGCGTGTCCGAAGGACAGGTAGCCGGTCAGCCCAAAGAGCAGATTGAACCCGATGGCAAAGATGCCAAAGATCACGAAGCGCTGCATCAGATCCGGATAGCCTGCGTTGAACTGCGCCATAGCGCTGTCCGTTGGGAACGGGTTGAGGATAAACGGTGCGAACATGGTCAGCACCAAGACGATCAGCAGGAGCGATGTGTCGCGTTTGTCGAGACCCAACATGGCTTAGTCCTCCATCACGCCCTTGCGACCCATAAGGCCACGAGGACGAACCAAAAGAATGATAATTGCGACAAGATAGATGATGATCTGGTTGATCCCTGGCACCAGGGTTGTCGCCCAAGTGGTGGAGGCAAAGCTTTCCAGAATACCAAGCATGAAACCCGCCAGAACCGCGCCGGGCAGGGAGCCCATGCCGCCGACAACGACCACAACGAAGCTGAGGACCAGAAAGTCCATGCCCATGTGATAATTGGGGGAGTTAATCGGCGTGTACATGACACCTGCCAGACCCGCGACGGCGGCGGCTATACCGAACATGATGGTGAAGCGCTTGTCGATGTTGATGCCCAAAAGGCCAACAGTTTCCCGGTCCGCCATGCCCGCGCGCACAACCATCCCGAAGGTGGTAAATTGCAGGAAGGCAAAGACACCGGCGATGACGACAATCGTGAACATGAAGTAGACGACACGCCAGAGCGGATAAATGATGGAGTTCGGACCAAAGCCCAACATGACGCCAAAGTCGAAAGATCCTTTCAACGCGTCAGGCGCTGGGGTCGGAATAGGGTTCGCGCCGAAGAAATACTTGATGATTTCCTGCAAGACGATCGCCAGACCGAAGGTCACAAGGATCTGGTCGGCATGGGGGCGCTTGTAGAAATGCTTGATCAAGCCGCGCTCCATGATGAAGCCCACAAGAAGCATCACCGGGATCGCCAGCAGGATAGATAGGGGGACGGACCAGTCAGCGATGCTCGCGCCTAACTCAGGGCCGAACCAGGTCTCGATATAAGGCGTTTTAACCTGCGCAGGATTGCCCAGAAAATCCTTCTTCTCAGGGTCCAGGGTGATCACTGAAAGCGACAGGATTTTCTGCAATGTGACGGCACAAAAGGCCCCCAGCATGAACAGTGCACCATGCGCGAAGTTCACAACGCCCAAAGTGCCGAAGATCAGTGTCAGACCCAAAGCGATCAGCGCATATGCGGATCCTTTGTCCAGACCGTTCAGAATTTGAAGTAGAATAGCGTCCATTGTCCCCGCCTCGCACTGGTCTGGCACTTATGGAAAGTGCCGGAGGTAGGCGGGCGACCTGAAAGCCGCCCGCCGAATTGCTGTGATTAACGCTTATGCGCCTGGGTTACACGCACCCAATGCACCGCCAGCGAAATCTGGGTGATCAACCGCATACTCAACCTGAGCGCGTGGTGTCACTTCAACGATTTCCAGAAGGTCGAACTCGGAGGATGGGTTATCTTTACCCTTCACAACAAGCACGTCCTTGAAGCACTGGTGATCTTCGGCACGGTAATGTGTTGGGCCGTTGCCCAGACCGTCGAAGTCATAGCCTTCAAGCGCTTCCACGATGCCACAAGGGTTAAACGTGCCAGCACGCTCTGCCGCATCCGCATAAAGCAGCGTTTGCACGTAGCATGTGTGCGCCGCCTGGGATGGTGGGAAGCCGTATTTGGTGCCGAAGGACTTGACGAAAGCTTGGCTGCCTTCATCCGTCAGCGACCAGTGCCAGTTTGTTGACCCGAAGATGCCTTTGGCCGCTTCACCCGCACCACGTGCCATCAGGCGCGAATAGAGCGGAACAACGATTGTGAAGTCTTTGCCATTGGCTTGCGCGTCCCGCAGACCGAACTGAACGGCCTGTGTCAACGAGTTCACCATGTCACCACCGTAGTGGTTCAGGATCAACGTATCCGCACCGGACTGAAGAACCGGCGTGATATAGGCGGAGAAGTCGCCAGCGCCCACAGGTGTTTTCACCGTGTTCACTGTTTCCCAGCCCATGGCCTCTGTGTAGGTCTTCATGGAGCCTTCTTGGCTGTAACCCCAAGTATAGTCAGCTGTCAGGTGGTAGGCTTTACGGTCGGTGCCGTAGTTCTGCTCCAGGATAGGAGCCAGAGCCGCACCAGACATTTCCGTGTTGAAGAAGTGACGGAAGCCGTTGGCTTTTCTGTCTTTACCGGTTGTGTCGTTGGAGTGGGTCAGACCCGCCATGAAGATGACGCCAGCCTCTTGGCAGAGACCCTGCACACCGATCGCAACACCCGAAGAAGAGCCGCCAGTGATCATCACGGCTTTGTCTTTTTCGATCAGCGAGCGGGCAGAAGAACGCGCAGCGTCTGTGTTGGTTTGGGTGTCGCCAGTGACGTACTCGACTTTCTTGCCCAAGATGCCGTTGCCTTGCAACGCTTTGGACGAGAACGTGTTCATCATGCCGCCGTCGCCGCCACCGTTCAGGTGCTCAACAGCCAGCTCATATGCGCGAAGCTCGTCTGCACCCTCATCGGCATAGGGGCCAGTTTGCGGCACATTGAAGCCAAGTGTCACTGTCCCGCCGGAAGGCGCGTTGGTGTAACCTGCGTGGTTGTCGGCCCAAACTGGGCTGAAAAGCGATGGAGCTGCGAGACCCGCGCCAGCAAAGGCACCTGTCTTTAGCATGCCACGGCGTGTGAAGTTTGATTTGGACATTATTATCCTCCCTAGGTGAGTGTGGGTTTGTGAAAAGTATCACTCCCGGTCCAATTTACGGACTGGCTGCAATATCGCTGAAGGGTGTCAAATCTTGCAACAAGCACCTGAATAGCAATTCATTTTTTGTAAAAAGATAGACAATGCACGCGCAGAAATTGTAAAGTAATTATCAGCATGGCGCAGAAAGGTGTGCCTTTGAAACCTGTTCAGGACGAAATAATATATGCCACGCAGGGCCTTAGCCGGAACAAGATTGCGCGACCGTCGATTGCAGACCGGGGTCAAACAGGCCGATCTCGCGGCTAAAGTGGGCATCTCCGCCAGCTATCTGAACCTGATCGAACATAACAAACGTAAAATCGGGGGCCGATTGCTCAATGCGTTGGCTGACGCGCTGGGCGTGGAGCAGTCGGTGCTCAGTGACGGCGCGCAGTCCGGATTGCTGGCCGCGCTGCACGATATCGCAGCCGATAGTGAGGTTGCAGGGCTGGAAACCGATCACATTGACGATCTGGCCAACAGGTTCCCGGGTTGGGGCGCGCAATTGGCCCAGCAACACCAGCGCATCGCAGCGCTGGAGCAAACCGTGGGCGGGCTCAACGACCGGCTGACCCATGACCCGTTTTTATCCGAAAAAATGCATGAGGTGCTTGCGGCGGTGTCGGCCATCCGCGCGACCTCATCCATTCTGGTGGCGGACCCGGACATCAACGCCGACTGGCGCCACCGCTTCCACAGCAACATCGACGCGGAAAGCAGAAGACTGGCCGCGACCTCGGAAGCGATGGCGGCGCATTTCGACCGCCTAGGCCAGAGGGACCGGGATTTCATCGCGCCTCCCGAAGAACTGGCGCAGTTTCTGGAGCAGAACCAGTACCATTTCGAAGCAATCGAAGCAGAGGGTGCCGCGCAGATCGAGCCGCTGATCGACGACGCGGGCGCGCTGCGCTCAAGCGCGGCCAAGGATCTGGCGCGCGCGCATCTGACGCGTTACGCGAAGGACTGCGCGCATTTGCCGATGGAGGTGTTTCGCAAGGCGGCTGTCAATTGCGGGTTTGACCCTGCCGCCCTTGCGCACGAGTTCCACGCCGATTTGCCGATGATCTTCCGTCGCTTGGCGCATATCCCCTCCAGCCCCGAAATCCCGCCCATTGGTCTTGTGGCCTGCGACGGGGCGGGGGCGTTCCGGTTTCGCAAGCAACCGCCGGGTTTTGCCTTGCCCTTGTTCGGCGCGGGCTGCGCGCTCTGGCCGCTTTACGCGGCACTCAACACGCCCAGTATTGCCGTTGCCCGGCTGCTCAGCGTGTCTGAGGGGGACTTGTTTCAAGGCTACGCGATTGCCACAGCGCAGAACGGGACAGAGATCGGTGCGCCCGCTGTGCTGACCTCCTGGATGCTGCTTGTTGGGGTCGATCAGGCGGCAATCGGCGCGGTGGTCTTGCCCGTAGGCTCCAGCTGCCGCGTGTGCACCCGCAAGGCCTGCCAAGCCCGCCGCGAGCCATCGATCTTGCAAGCCGCGGTCTAGAATCCACAAGAGATTTTGACAGCGGTGACATTTCGCGCATTACTGTTTAGAAAGATATTCGGCCAGACTTAGGGAGGAGTTCGGACCGTGAGCAGATCCGTCCTGCTGATCGAAGATGAACCCAACATCATCGAAGCCATCAGTTTTTTACTTGAGCGTGACGGCTGGACCGTGCGTATTCATTCCGATGGCCCGGGTGCCGTCGAGGCTGTGCAACGCACAAGCCCGGATGTGGTCATTCTTGATGTGATGCTGCCAGGACGCAGTGGGTTTGACATCTTGCGTGACCTGCGCGTGTCCGAGGCCACAAAGGATTTGCCGGTTTTGATGCTGACCGCGCGGGGCCAAACCAAAGACCGCGAACTGGCGCGATCTTACGGCGTGTCAAAGTTTATGACCAAGCCGTTTTCCAATGACGAGATGGTGCGCATGGTGCGGGCTTTGGCAGACGGGGATGAAGACGCGGAAGGCGCGCCCCAGCGGACCGAAACACCGTGAGGGACACAGAGACCCCAAAATCTGCCCTCAAGCCAACATCGGCAGGGCAAGACGGCATCTTTTTGGAGCGCAAGATCTACCGCCGCCGTCGCCTGATAGACGGCGCAAAGCTGTTGCCACTACTCGCCGGGCTGATGTTCCTGCTACCTGCTCTGATCGCCGGCGCACAATCGGAAGGTGGGGCCTCAACCGCGACGCGGCTGGTCTATTTCTTCTTTGTCTGGCTGGCGATGATCATGGCTGCCGCCACGGTCGCGCGCACGCTGGACCGATCTGAAAACGAGTTGGCAAAGGATGGCGCAACGTCAGCCACGTCCGAGACCGGATCTGGCTGATGGTCGCGTTCAATATTCTCGTCTTTGTGGCGATCGCCTATGTCGTCTTACTGTTCGGGATCGCCGCGTTTGCTGACCAGCGCGCCCGGAAAGGGGCGTCCAAATGGTTGCGCTCGCCGCTGACATACACCTTGTCTTTGAGCGTTTATTGCACCGCGTGGACCTTCTACGGGGCGGTGGGCAACGCCGCGCGCTCAGGTCTGGAATACCTCACGATCTATCTGGGGCCGACGCTTGTGTTTCTGGGCTGGTGGTGGATTTTGCGAAAACTGGTTCGCATCGGTAAGGCGGAGCGGATCACGTCGATCGCGGATTTGATCTCCTCCAGATACGGCAAATCCACGTCGCTGGCGGCCCTGGTCACCATTCTTGCCGTTACCGGCACGACACCTTATATTGCGTTGCAATTACAGTCAGTTACTTTGTCCTTTGCGGTGTTTGCAGACGCGAGCGCGGTCTCAGAAGGGGCAAAATGGCAGGCCGCAGACCTTAACAGCACCGCGCTTTATGTGGCCGCCGGATTGGCGGTGTTCACTATCCTGTTCGGCACGCGAAACCTCGATGCGAACGAGCGTCACCACGGCGTCGTCACCGCCATCGCAATTGAGGCGGTGGTCAAGCTGGTGGCGCTGGTAGGTGTGGGCCTCTTCGTCATTTGGGGCGTCAGCGGCGGCTTGTCCGACACGCTGCAAATGATCGAGGCGAGCCCCGTTGCAAATTGGTCCCCCGATGCGGGCCGCTGGGTCGGCCTGACCTTCCTGTCGGCCACCGCGATCATCTGCCTGCCGCGCATGTTCCAAGTGCTTGTCGTCGAAAACGCCGATGAGCGTCACCTGTCCATCGCAAGCTGGGCCTTTCCGCTTTATCTGCTGGCGATGAGCCTGTTCGTGGTGCCCATCGCCGTTGTCGGTATCGCGCTGCTGCCGGAAGGATCTAACCCCGATCTCTTCGTCTTGACGATCCCGTTAGCGCTGGAGCAGGACGGGCTGGCCGTGCTGGCGTTCCTGGGTGGTTTTTCCTCGGCGACGTCGATGGTGATCGTGGCCTCCATTGCGCTTTCGACCATGATCTCTAACCATATCGTCATCCCGTTGTGGCTGAGCACGCGCAGCAGTGGCGCGATGGTGTCAGGTGATGTGCGCAACGTTGTGATCCTGTCACGTCGGATCAGCATCGGTGCCATACTGGGTCTTGGCTACTTGTATTACCGGATCACCGGGGGATCCGCTGCGCTCAGCTCCATTGGGTTGGTCAGTTTCGCAGGAGTCGCGCAAGTGTTCCCGGCCTTGATGGGCGCGCTGTTCTGGCGCGGCGCAACCCGTCCCGGCGCGATGGCGGGCGTGTTGACGGGCTTCGTGATCTGGGGCTACACGCTTTTCATACCTGCAATTGGCCTGTTCCCGATCTCCATCTCCGAATTTGGACCATTTGGTTTTGGGTTTTTACGTCCACAAGAGCTGTTTGGCATCGCGGGCATGGACCCACTGGTGCATTCGATCTTCTGGTCGATGCTTCTCAACACGGCTGCCTTCGTTTTGGTCTCTTTGATGTCCTTTCCCGGCCCGTTGGAGCGTCTGCAAGGCGCGAGCTTTGCCAATGTGTTTGAGCGCAGCAGTGCCGCCAGCGGTTGGAGCGGGGGTCAGGCGGAATCGGAAGATCTGTTGGTAATGGCGCAAAGGTTGCTCGGCGCGCGCGAGGCGCAAGAGCTGTTTCAGACCGCAGCGCAATTGCAGGGGAAAGCGGGTTATCTGCCTGATCCAACACCGGAATTTATAGATACCGTGGAGCGTAAGCTGTCCGGCTCTGTGGGCGCTGCGACGGCTCATGCGATGGTCAGCCAGATCAACGGGCAAGCGGCCATCACTGTGCAGGACTTGCTGGCTGTGGCCGACGAATCCGCGCAGATGCTGGAATATTCCTCGGAGCTGGAGGCCAAATCCACAGAGCTGGAACAGACCGCGCGGCAGTTGCGCTATGCCAACGAAAAACTCACCGAAATATCAGTTCAAAAGGATGCGTTCCTGTCGCAGGTCAGCCATGAATTACGCACGCCCATGACCTCCATCCGCAGCTTTTCAGAATTCCTGATGGAGGGTGGGATGGAGCCGAAGGATCGGACGCGGTACGCCCGTATTATTCACGATGAAAGCGTGCGTTTGACCCGGCTTTTGGACGATCTGCTGGACCTGTCGGTGCTGGAAAGCGGGCAGGTGGTCCTGAACGAGCAAACCGGACGTCTACGCGATCTGCTGGATCAGGCAGAAGCCTCGGCGGGTCTGCATGAAGACAGCCAGTTGAAGATTATCCGCTCACGGGGGGAGGAAGATCTGGGGGTCTTCACAGACACGGATCGGCTGACGCAGGTTTTCATTAACCTGATCTCGAATGCGCAGAAATATTGCGATGTGGAGAGGCCGGAATTACAGATCAAAACCCGCTTGCTGTCCGATACGGTTGAGCTGGATTTCATCGACAACGGCCCCGGCATTCCGACGCGCCAACAGTCTGTAATATTTGAGAAATTCTCCCGCCTGTCCAATACATCTGCTGCGGGAAGCGCGGGTCTGGGGCTGGCGATCAGTCGGGAGATTATTCAACGCCTCGGCGGCTCCATCAGTTACTTGCCGGGGCAGGGTGGGGCCGCGTTTCGCATAGCTCTCCCGGTTCGCAAGACGACGGGGCAAACGGGTGCTGCGCCTGAAGCCGCAATCGCATCCTCGCCCACGCGATAAATGCGCCTGGCCTAACCAAATCTTCAGGAATTCAGAACAAGGTTAACGCACTGCGCCCGCCTTAACGGGTGCGCGAACCGTTTAAGGACCGATTGACTTGAGTGACGCGGCCACGGATGTGGACACAGAAACTGACGGCAAGGACACCAGCGCGACGCTTCGAAAGATGTTGCGTCCGGCAAAAGGTGCGCGCGGCGTGGCTGACCTTAGTCTGGAGCGGGTCACTGACGAGGTCTTTCGCAAAACAGCAAAATCACTATTGAAGCTTGATCTGGTGGTCGACGAATTTTCCGTGACACGTAAGACGTTTCCCGACGCTTGGGCGGGACGACCAAAAGTGTGCCTGAACATGTCGACCACGAATGAGGCCGGGGTCATGGGCATGGTTATCCTTGATGGCGCGTTGATCGATGGCCTGATTGAGCAGCAGCTGTTGGGTCATGTTGCAAAAGCCCCGCGCGCGGACCGCCCGGTAACCCGCATCGACGCAGAGCTGAGCCGCCGGTTTATCACCGAAATCCTGAAAGCCTATTCCGCCACTTTGAAGGACGACGCCAACGCAGGGTCGGTTTGCGGCTTTTCCGGCCCGGTGATGGAAACCGATCTGGCCTCCCTGAAATTGACGATGACCGCATCCGCCTATTCGGTTCTGAGCGTGTTTGTCGATCTGGGGCCGGGGCAAAAATCGGGTCAGGCGCAGTTTTGGTTCCCGGTCACGCAAAGCGCGGTACGCGAAAACAACCAATCCCGCGATCCCGTTTGGGAAGACACCATCAGGTCGCGTATTTCAGGGGCCAGCTTAAATGTGCGCGCCTTTCTGCCGCCGATCAAACTGCCGCTGAGCCTCGTTATGAATTTGAAGGAGGGGGAGTTTCTGCCGGTTCCTTTGGAAACCCTGGCACGCGCGCGGCTGAAAGATGTCTCAGGCAATCAAATTGCGACGGGTCGCATTGGTCAATTGAACGGCGCGCGCGCCTTCCGCGTTGAAACTTCGAAACTTTCTACGGGCGCGGCAACTATGGCAGCAACGGGGTTGGGTTCGGCTGCATCTCCATTGATATCAGACGGGGGGAAGGCGATGCCCGATCCCGCCGCAGAGCAACCTAGTCCGGCTGACCTACCAGATTTGCCCGAGTTGCCGAGCGTCGCGGAACTGCAAGCGCAACAAAATGAACCTGCAACAGAAGCCTGACGTCCTCCAGTGACGCCGGATAAAAACCGGCGCGAATACGAAAAAGGGCGCGGAAAATCCACGCCCTAAATCCTGAATTATTCCAGCACCTTAGCAGGAATAGTACATCTTGTATTCTACTGGGTGTGGCGTGTGCTCATAGGCATACACTTCTTCCCATTTCAGTTCCATATAGCCTTCGATTTGGCTTTTGGTGAACACGTCGCCGGCCAGAAGGAACTCGTGATCTGCTTCCAGCTCGTCCAGTGCTTCGCGCAAGCTTGCACAAACGGTTGGGATCGCTGCCAGTTCTTCCGGTGGCAGATCATAAAGATCTTTGTCGGAGGAGGGGCCGGGATCGATCTTGTTCTTGATCCCGTCAAGGCCCGCCATAAGCAGCGCTGCAAAGCACAGATAGGGGTTCGCCGCTGGATCAGGGAAGCGCGCTTCAACACGTTTCGCCTTGGGGCTTTCCGCCCATGGGATCCGAACGCAGCCAGAGCGGTTGCGCGCAGAGTAAGCGCGCAGAACTGGTGCTTCGAACCCTGGGATCAGACGCTTGTAGCTGTTTGTCGCCGGGTTTGTGAACGCATTCAGCGCTTTGGCGTGCTTCAGGATACCGCCGATAAAATACAGCGCGTCCTGTGACAGGTCAGCGTATTTATCACCAGCAAACAATGGCTTGCCATCTTTCCAGATCGACATGTTCACGTGCATCCCGGTGCCGTTATCGCCAGAGATCGGCTTTGGCATGAATGTCGCTGATTTGCCGTAGGCATGCGCCACGTTGTGGATGACGTATTTGTACTTCTGCAGCTCGTCAGCCTGATGCGTGAGCGAACCGAAGATCAAGCCAAGCTCGTGCTGACACGACGCCACTTCGTGGTGGTGCTTGTCGACCTTCATGCCCATCCGCTTCATCGTGGACAGCATTTCAGAGCGCAGGTCTTGCGCCGCGTCCGTTGGGTTCACAGGGAAGTAGCCGCCCTTGATACCCGGACGATGGCCCATATTGCCCATTTCAAACTCGGCATCCGAGTTCCAGGCTGCGTCATCGGCGTCAACTTCGAATGACACTTTGTTCATTTCGACAGAGAACCGCACGTCGTCGAACAGGAAAAACTCAGCTTCCGGGCCGAAATAGGAGACGTCACCGATACCCGATGATTTCAGATAGGCTTCTGCTTTTTCGGCAGTGCCACGCGGGTCACGGTCATAGGCTTCGCCTGTATCGGGCTCTACGATGGAGCAGTGGATACAAATCGTTTTCTCTGCATAGAACGGGTCCATATAGGCGGTGGCCGTATCTGGCATAAGTTTCATGTCGGATTGGTCAATAGATTTCCAGCCCGCGATGGACGAGCCATCAAACATGAAGCCTTCTTCCAGAAAATCTTCGTCGACCTGATCGGCCATCACCGTCACGTGCTGCAGCTTGCCGCGTGGGTCGGTAAAGCGAATGTCGACATACTCGACATCCTCGTCTTTGATGGTCTTGAGAAATTCCTTAGTGCTCATGTGACCTTTTCCTCTCTGATTATTGGATCGCTAGTGTGAATGCCGAGCCCGCTGGACCCGGAATATTTGGGTCGGGTGTTACGTTACAGAGCGTCTTCGCCGGATTCACCGGTCCGGATACGCACTGCTTGCTCGACGGTGGATACAAATATCTTCCCGTCGCCAATTTTGTCGGTTTTTGCCGCAGCGATGATAGCCTCGATGGCTCCGTCCAGTTGGTCGTCTGCCAGAACAACTTCAATCTTCACCTTGGGCAGGAAATCAACCACGTATTCCGCGCCGCGGTACAATTCCGTGTGGCCCTTCTGGCGGCCAAACCCTTTGACTTCCGTCACGCTGAGACCTTGAATGCCCAGCTCCTGCAGCGCCTCTTTCACTTCGTCGAGCTTGAAGGGCTTAATAATCGCTTCAATCTTTTTCATGGCTCGGTCGACTCCCTTTGATTTCCTTCTGTGTCAGATCATTTCCGAAATTGCTCCACAATTGCGAAGCCGATTTGGTGTGAACAAGGGGGACTTAGCATGGGCGGAATGATTAAAAAATGTGCAAATAGGCGAAAAAATAGACGAAAATGAATCGATGGGGCGTCTCGCGAGGGTGTTATTGGTGAAATGCCCAATAAACAAAGGGCCGCGCAGAGTTGCTGGCGACCCGTGCTGGTTGGCGACTTTCATCAAGCCGCCAGTAAAGCAGAAATTATGCGGCGCTGTGCATCCGCATACGTGCATCGGATGCAAAAAGTGCGGGGCTGACCAGTTCCACACCGTCGGCATAGAAGATCTGTTCTTCATCAAAATGCAGGTTGTAGAATTTGCAGCTGCGTGCGTGCGGCTCCTGCGTGATGTATTCGTCGTCCTTCAAACGGTCGAGCGGGACTATAACCATATCATGGCCGAACATGACCTTTGCGCGCCAATCGCGCAGCAGAACCTTTTGACCCGGCATCAGATACATCTCCGAATTTGGGCGGTCTTTTGTGAGGGCATCGTGGGAAATTCGCAGTGGGGCGCAGTTAACGTGAGAAATGGTCAAGGCGCGCAACACACACATCCCAGAGCGTGTGATGATCTTTTCTGCGGTTTTCAGCTCTTCCACGGGTTGGTAGCCGCGCATGGTCAAAACCCGCGCACCGGCCATAATCCCGGTCGAGATATTCAAAGGCGCGATACGGCGTTCAGCCGAAAAAGTGGCGTATTCTACCTGCGTCATGGGTCGATCCCTTGTGCGATTGCCCTGTTTTCTACGCAAAATGGGGCAGAAACTTGACGCGGACTTGTCAATTCATGGGTGGAACGGGCGGTTTTCCGGTGATTTCAACGGTTTTTCGGCGCGCTACGGTATGGAATTTCAAGTCCGTCTGATTTGACATCATTTTCGGCTCGCATCCCCCGAAATGCTTTGCTAAACGGGCGCGAATAACGTGCGAGGGCAGCCTCGGGCGAACGAGATATATGCGGGTGTGGCGGAATTGGTAGACGCACCAGATTTAGGTTCTGGCGCCGCAAGGCGTGGGGGTTCAAGTCCCTCCACCCGCACCAGATAGACATGAAGGACGAACCACATGCAGGTCACCGAGACCCTGAACGAAGGCCTCAAGCGCGGCTACACGATCAAACTTCCGGCCTCCGAGCTGGATGCAAAGATCAACGAGAAATTGCTCGAAGCCCAGCCGGAAGTGGAAATGAAGGGGTTTCGCAAGGGCAAAGTCCCGATGGCGTTGCTCAAGAAGCAGTTCGGCGACCGGATGATGGGTGACGCGCTTCAGGAAAGCATCGATGGCGCCATGTCGAAACAT
>CAYGQQ010000076.1:0-14755 GCA_964352105.1 uncultured Rhodobacterales bacterium
GCCAAGACCTTGATATCCGGGGCGCAGGCAATGTTCTGGGCGAGGAGCAATCGGGCAATGTGCGCGAAGTCGGTTACGAGTTGTATCAATCCATGCTGGAGGAGGCCATTGCCAAGATCCGCGCGGGCCAGATCGATATGGTCGAAAACGACGACCAATGGGCCCCGGTAATCAATCTGGGCGTGCCGGTGCTAATCCCGGAGGCGTACGTGCCCGATCTGGACGTGCGGCTCGGGCTTTACCGGCGCTTGTCGGGGCTGACCACCAAGGTGGAGCTGGAAGGCTTCGCAGCCGAATTGATCGACCGGTTCGGCAAACTGCCCAAAGAGGTCAACACGCTTCTGCTGGTCGTGCGCATCAAGGCGATGTGCAAACGTGCGGGCATCGCCAAGCTGTCCGGGGGTGAGAAGGGGGCCACAGTGGAATTCCACAACAACAAGTTCGCCAAACCCGAAGCGCTGGTGGAATTCGTCAATAACGACCGCAATCTGGCGCGCATCAAGGACAACAAGATCTTCATTCGGCGCGACTGGAAAAAAGACAGTGACAAGATCAAAGGCGCATTTGCGATTGCGCGCGATCTGGCGGAAAAGGCGGGCACGTTCAAGCCGAAGCAAAAGGCGGGTTAGCGGGCCGGGGCCTCGCCCAGGGCAAAGCGGATACTCAGCGCGCAGATGCTTGAGATGACAAACATGCCCGATGCCAGCGGAATGACCGTACCATCAAAGGCCAGACCTATCGGGATGGCGACGACGACAGCCAGAACGGTTGAGATAAACCCGATCAGTGAGGCGGACAGGCCTGCGATATGGCCCAAAGGCTCCATGGCGAGCGCGTTGAGATTGCCAAGGACTAGCCCCGCCATGAAGAAGATCGACGTGGTCCAAATGATATAGATCCAGAATGGCAGGCCCGTGCTGAGCCCGAAGGCCAGCACGATCCCTGACAAAAGCGCTTGGCCCACTAACCCGCTCATCGCCATTCGCCGCATACCGATCCGCACCACAAGTCGCGCGTTCACGATGGAGGCGATGCCCCCCAGAAGTGCGATCAGGGCAAACCATTTTGGAAAGCTGTCCGCGCGGTCGTAAGCCACATCGAAAATTGGCTGGGTGGAACTGAGACAGGCAAAGAGCATCCCCAGACACAGGGCCTGAATGAGCGAGGAGGTGACAAAGACGTGTTCGGCAAAGCATTGCCGGACGGCATCTTTTATGTGGTGCATGTCCAGAGGTTCGCGCGCGACTTGCGGCAAGGTCTCAGGCTGGCGCAGGGCGAGCCATCCAATGGCGAAAACAGCAAACAGAACAAAGACATAAAAGATCGTCCGCCATCCGCTGATTGTGATGATGGCGTCGCCGATCAGCGGCGCAAAGGCAGGCACGAGCGTGAAGACCATCATCGCATAGGACATGATCTGCGCCATTTGACGCCCGGAATAAAGGTCGCGCACGATGGCCAGCGTTACAATGCGCGGGGCGGCGACGCCCAGACCTTGCAAGACCCTTGCGGCGACCATTTGCTCCAATGTTTCGGCGCGCCCTGCAATGAGCGCGCCGATGATATAGATCACGGCACCTGCGAAAATGACCGGCCTGCGCCCAAACGCATCAGACAGTGGCCCTGCAAAGAGCGTGCCCACGCCCATTCCGAAAACGAAAGAGGTCAGGACCAGCTGCGCGCGGTTCGGTGCGTCAGGTGTGATCGCGCTGGCAATTTCCGGCAGGGCGGGCAGCATCGCATCGATGGAGAAGGCAACCATGGCAAAAAGCATGGCCACCAACGCGATGAACTCCGCCTTGGAAAGCGCTTTTTCGGGACTTGTCATGAGGTTGCTCTGAGCGGTTGCTGTCTGACGTGTGGGCGGTGTGTCATTCGCCGGCTGCATCAAGCTGGGTTTTGATCTCGCCGATGGCGCGGCCCCAGAGGTCAGGCGGCTGTGCGCCGGTCAGAACGTGCTGGTTTGCCACGATGAATGTGGGCACGCCGCTGACGCCTTTTGCACGGGCATTTGCGTCGCGGGCGCGGATGTCCTCTGCGTCGGCGTCGCTGTCCATCAGGCGCGCAATCATGTCTCGGTCCAGTCCCACCTTTTCAGCAATTTCAAGCAGTACCTGGGTGTCGCCAATATCGCGACCTTCTTTGAAATAGGCTTTGAACAGGGTGGATACCGTCGCTGTCTGGCGACCTTCCAGCCCCGCCCAGTGGATCAGCCGATGGGCGTTGATCGTGTTGGGCGTGCGCTTGATCGCGCCAAAATCGATGTCCAGGCCTGCCGCTTCCGCGGTCTCAGCAATTTGCGAATAGACACGCACAGCGCCTTCTTTGCCGCCAAATTTATGCTCCAGGTACTCCCGTCGGTCCATGCCGCCCTCAGGCATGTCGGGGTTGAGCTGAAACGGGTGCCATTCCACTTTGAAAGGATGGTCCGGGGCCGCTTCCATCGCGCGATCAAGATAGGACTTGCCGATATAGCACCACGGGCAGATCGGGTCAGAGATGATATCAAGTTTCACCATGAGGGGCCTCAAATTCGGCGCGCAATTTGCGTCGGTTCATTTTACCGTTAGGCCCTTTTGGCAAAGAGCTGCGATGAATGTAAAGGCGCGGTTGCTTATAGTGAGCGAGGGTCTGATGTGCGTGCGCGCGCAATGCGGCTTCTTCCAGCGGTGCGGGGGCGGTGTAAAACAGCGCAATCACAAAGGTATCGGGTTTGATCTCAACGCTTGTCGCGGCCAGATCGCCAAGCCCTTCGACATTCGAGAACGCCCGTTCGACCTCAAGCGGTGAGACCCGGAAGCCACCTGCATTCATCATATCATCGCTGCGACCAAGGTAGGTGATCGACCCGTCCGGCGCCTGGCAGACCATATCGCCTGTGCGAAACCAATCTTGTGCCAGCGGCGGCTCGCCCAGATATCCGATCATCAAGCCGGGGTCTTTTGTGCTGACAGCTAGCTCTCCGGGCGTATCCGGGCCGAGCGGCTGCTCCTTGGCGTCAAGCACAGCGATTTGTCTGCCGGTTTGAGGATATCCGCTGCTGCCCTCGGGCGCGGGGCGCGCGGGCGCGCTTGAGATGAAGGTGGAGATTTCGGACATGCCCAAGGCCTCGTGCACCTCGGTTCCGGTCTTGGCGCGCCAATCGTTCGCCACGGATGCGGGCAGCTTTTCGCCCGCTGACAGCCCGTGGCGTAGTGTAGGGGCGTTGATCGCCTTGGTCGCCCGCAAACCCTGCCGGAAAACACCGGGGGCGGCGGCAAAAATGGTGACATCAAGCCCGGTGATCAGATCAGGCAACTCAGCGGGGGTGACGCCTGCGGCAGGGATCACGGCAGTGGCGCCAATGCTCCATGGGTCCATCAAGCCGGTGCCCAGCGTGTAGGTCCAATTGAACGCGCCTGAATGCATCAACCTGTCGTCGGGACGCAACGCGTACCAGTCACGCCACATCATTTGACGCGCGGTGATTGCGCGATGCGCGTGACACACCCCTTTGGCGCGCCCCGAGGTACCAGAGGTAAAGATAATGTAGGCCAGTCGGTTCGGATCACCCAAAACCGGGGCGCGCGGCGGCAGATCAAACATCGCGCGCAGATCTGCGACGCTGAGCACCGGAACGATGTTGGGGTGGGGCAAAGGCGCCGTGCCATCTGCGATAATTACTGCTGGGGCGACCATCTGCGATATCGTCGTAATCTCTGCCTGCGTCAGTTGCGCCGAAGTCGGAACCGGGACCAACCCGGCCGTAATCGCGCCCAGATAGGCCAGCGGGAATTCCACCTGATTGGAAAGCCGCAACAGGACCCTGTCACCGGGCTTGAAGCCCAAGTCATGCAACCCACGCGCGATACCAGAGACCGCTTGCGACAGCGCGGCGTAAGTCCAAATGTCGCGCTGGTTTGGGCCAACGATCTCCAGCGCTGCTTTGTCCGGATCACGCGCGCGCGCGTTCAGGACATAGTCTGCCAGATTGAACGGTTCGGTGATGGAAGGAACGGGCGTGGTCATCTTTCCGTGGCTAGGAGCGTCGCGCATCATTTGCAACCCATTGCTGCGGCGCTCTCTTCGACGTATGACACCGACATGACTCAAAAGAGCGAACCCTCTCTCATTCAGCTCGCGCGTGAAAACGGCACATCTGATCAGGTGGAACGGCTTGACCTGGCAGCACGCGTTCGCGAATTGCGCAAGGCGCGCCAGTGGACGTTGGAGCAGGCCGCGCAGCAGGCGGGATTGGCGCGCTCCACCCTGTCCAAGATCGAAAATGACCAGATGTCGCCAACCTTTGAGCTGATGCGCAAGCTGGCGGATGGTCTGGGCATAGATATGCCGCAGCTCTTTGCGCCGGCGAAAACCGCGCAGGTGAACGGGCGCTGCGATGTCACGCGGATGGGGGGCGGCAAGCCCCATGTGACCTCAACCTACGAGCATGAACTGCTCAACACTGATTTGACCAAGAAGGCGATGCTGCCCTACAGGGCCGTGATCCGCGCGCGTGGTTTCGACGATTTTGACGGCTGGATTCGCCATGAAGGGGAAGAGTTTCTCTATGTGTTAACCGGCAAGGTCCGGCTTTATACGGAGTTCTATGAACCCGTGGAAATGTCACGTGGCGACAGCGCCTATTACGACGCCTCAATGGGCCACAACGTGGTGTCGATCAGTGCCGAAGATGCGCTGGTTTTGTGGGTGACGGCACTGTCCTGAGGGAGCGGTCCCCTTGTGAATAACAAAAAGCGCGAAATCACAGTCGAAATGTGCTATATTCACCGCATTAAAAGACAAAATTTTTGACGATTTTTATCAATACCGCGACTTTGCGGGGACTTATTTTGGAGGAAACTATGCCAAGTGCAATGGTTGTGAACGGAAAAGTTGATCTTAACACATTTGTCGATCAGGCGGCGAAACTGGCCAAAGGGCTCGATGCCAATACGGCGCTGATTTACAATCACAGCGGTCATACCGTGCGGTTTTATTGCTACAATGGTGGCGACTTCATCAAGGCGATTTCCTACTCGAAACCCAATATCGCCAATGGTTATAGCGGGGAGATTGCCGCCGGTGGCTCTGTCTTCAAAGTGCACCCCAACGACAAAGGGGATGATGAGTTTCTGGTCAAACCGCGCAAAGCTTACGTCTACAAAGGCCCGGGAAAGATCGATCAGGTCTGATCTGATCCAAAGAGCCACGCCAGCACTGGCGTGGCCACCAAAGCGGCAATAATCTGCATGAGGATAAACATCGGCGCGTGGCCGGGGTCTATACCCGCAAACGTGTCGGTGAAACTGCGCGCGATGGTGACGGCAGGGTTGGCAAAGCTGGTGGAGGACGTGAACCAGTAAGCGCCGGTAATGTAGATTGCGACCAGCATCGGCACTGAGTCGGGGCGGCTTTTCAGACCGCCGAATATTACAAACAACAGACCGAAGGTTGCGATGATTTCTGAGAACCATTGGGCGAACCCTGTGCGCGCCGTGGTGGAGGTTTGCAGCACGCTCAGATCGAACATGATGTGACAGGCCAGCACGCCCGTGATCCCGCCGATAATTTGCAAGACGACATAGGCCGCGGCCTTTGCTGCGGGGATGTCTTTGCGGATCAGGAAGGCCAGCGTCACCGCCGGGTTGAAATGCGCGCCGGAGATCGGCCCAAGTGTCGTGATGATCACGAAAAGCATGCAGCCGGTGGCAATCGCATTGCCCAGAAGCGCCAGCGCAACATTTCCGCCTGCGAGATTTTCGGCCATGATCCCGGAACCTACGACGCCAATCAGCAAGAGCGCTGTGCCCAGGAATTCGGACGCGTAGGCGCGGTTCATGGCAGGGTCCCGATCTCGGCGAGTGCGGCGCGGTTACGATCCGCGGCGGGCAAGGCGGCAAAGGCTTCCGCCCGGCGGTTCAGGATAGCGTAGGCGGTCTCAAAGGCGTGTTCTTGGTCTTCGGGGGCTGCTGCGGCCGGGTCCTCGACGCCCCAGTGAACCTGTATCGGCGCACCGGGCCAGATCGGGCAAACCTCATTGGCGGCATTACCGCAAACGGTGATCACCAGATCCATTTCTGGCGCATCAGCCTCCGCAAAGACGTCCCAGGATTTGGAGGCGGGGTCTCTGGGCGTGATCTGGTGCGCGGCTAGCGTTTTCAACGCCCAAGGATGCACCGCGCCCGCGGGTTTTGAGCCTGCGGAATAGGCTTGGATCCCCTCCATCTGGTCAAGAATTGCCTCCAGCAAGATTGAGCGCGCCGAATTGCCCGTACACAAAACCAAAATATTCATGGATAATCCCCCGTTGTCGGCTCGCGGTATAATCTCTGTGTAACAGTTTTTTAAACTGCCCTGATTTTTCCTAAACAGTTGCGCGTTTCAGTCGAACATGTCTTCCAAAGCAATCGAAGGGCGTTCGTTCAAATCGTCCCAATGGTCTTCCAGAAAACGGTCGGCGGCGCGCCCTCCAGCCTCTTTCAGTTGGGTCAGAATGTAGGGTGTCGGGATGATCTTGGTGGCCACCGAAAGCTGCGTCATCAGCGCATCATCGGCAATCATATGCAGGTTCACTTGCTTCATGGACCCGGCTTGAATTTTGCCGTCGCGGATCAGGCGGCGGACAAATTCGATGGCACGCAGCTCGCGCAGAAGCGAGCCGTTGAAGCTGATCTCATTGATCCGGTTCTGAATGTCCTGCGGCGTTTTGGGCACGTCATCACGGTAGAGCGGGTTGATATTCACTACCACGATATCGTCGGGCAGATGGTCGACATACATCGGAAAGAGCGCCGGATTGCCCATATAACCGCCATCCCAATACGCATCGGTTTGGCCGGTTCTGGGGTCGGTAATCTCGATCGCCTGAAACAGTGTCGGCAAGCAGCCGGAGGCCAGGATCGCGTCGGTGGAAATTTCTTCCCCCTTGAATATCTTGATTTTGCCGGAGCGCACATTGGTCGCGCAGATAAACAAATCTGGGCCGTCCAGCGCGCAGACCCGGTCAAAGGCAAACTTGTCCACGATCTTGCGCAAGGGATGCTCGTAAAGCGGACCGTAGGCGTAGGGGCTTACCATGCGCGACATCGCGTCGGCGGCTTGATAAAAAGGCGAGGCTTCAATGGCCTTGCTCACTAAACCCGGCGTCAGACCCGTCATCCAGCTGTCCAGATGGGAATAATCCGCGGCGCCGATCTCGGACCAGAGCCAATCGAGGTTTTCGCGCGCGCCCTCTGCGCCGTTCTGCAAAAACCCGGCCTTCAAAGCTGCCCCGTTCAAGGCCCCCGCAGAGGTGCCGGAGATAGACGCAATTTTCAGGTCCTTTTCGTGTAGCAACCGGTCCAGAACACCCCAGGTGAACGCGCCATGCGCGCCGCCCCCTTGCAGTGCAAGGTTGATCTGTTTGACGGGCTTACGTGATTTCGCCATGAGTCTCGTCCCACAGGGCGATCAGATCGCTGAGCTTGATGCCGTCGATGGTCATATCAGTGATATTGGCCCGTGTGATTTCCAGTCCCGAAAGGTTCGCGAAGTCAATTTTGGCATTCGACAGATTGACGTTTTCAAAGCGTGTGCCTTCCAGATTGACGTTGTTGAACAACATCTCGGAGGCATTCACGTCGTCAAACACCATTTGCGTGGTCTGACTGTCGGAGATCTTCGTCTCCTTCAGATTTACGCGGCTAAAACTGGAGCCGCACAGAAACATATTGTCGATCTCAAGCTTGTCGGAGCCTGCTTTCTTTTCGTCACTCATAGCGCTGTCCACCCGCCGTCGACACTGATCGTCGTGCCGGTGATCTGATCTGCGGCGGGCGAACACAGGAAGGCCGCAACGCCGCCCAACTGCTCTGTTGTCGCAAACTCTTTGGAAGGCTGACGCTCAAGGATCACCTTCTGTTTGGCCTCCTCCTCGGTCATGCCGTATTTCTTCGCCGTGTCGGGGATCTGGCTTTCGACAAGCGGGGTCAGCACATAGCCCGGGCAGATCGCATTGGCCGTAATCGGCTCGCGGGCTGTTTCCAGGGCAACGACCTTCGTCATGCCGACAACGCCGTGTTTGGCAGTGACATAGGCCGATTTATAAGGCGAGGCCGTCAACCCATGGGCCGAAGCGATATTGATCACGCGCCCCCAACCCGCCGCGCGCATTTTCGGCAAGGCGGCAGCTGTGGTGTGAAACACCGAAGACAGCATGATCGCAATGATCGCGTCCCATTTTTCAACCGGGAATTCGTCGATCGGGGCCACATGCTGAATGCCCGCATTGTTGATCAGGATATCGACCTGGCCGGCTTCTTCGATCAGATTGCGCGCCGCGTCGCCATTGGACAGGTCGGCCTGAATATAGCGCGCATCGACGCCAGAGGCTTTGGCAATCTCCGCGGCCAGCGCATGATCGTCATCACTATTCGTGTAGCTGTTGATGACAACATTCGCGCCGGAATTTGCCAGTTCCCGCGCTATTCCCAAACCAATTCCGGAATTAGACCCGGTAATTACGGCGGTCTTTCCCTTAAGTGCCATTGTCATATCCTTCATGCGAGAGCTTTGCCCAAACTCTACATGCTGCAACTGCGAAAGAGAAGGCGCGTGGGAGCGCTTTGAATTCACAATCGACAATCGGCGGGAGCGCGCCTAGCGTCGGGCTATGTACACCGGCCCCGACACTCTTCAACATGACAGCGCCTATTCCTGGGTGCGTCTGGTCGTGTCGCTGATCATTGCGATTGTTGGCAATATCGGGATGTGGGCGATCATTGTGGTAATGCCCGCCGTGCAAGCCGAGTTTGGGATCGGGCGGGCCGATGCATCGCTGCCTTATACCATGACGATGATCGGCTTTGCGCTTGGCAATCTGATCATTGGGCGGGCCATCGACAGGGTTGGTGTCGTTTGGGTGTTGGTCAGTGCCGCAATATTTGGCGGTGCCGCGTTCTTCCTTGCCGCCCGGATGGAGTCCGTGGCGAGCTTGTCGGCCGGGCAGGTCGCTATCGGCTTTTGCTCTGCCGCTTGTTTTGGCCCCTTGATCGCAGACATTTCGCATTGGTTTTTGAAACGCCGCGGCATTGCGGTGGCGATAGTGGCCAGCGGCAATTACCTGTCCGGCGCGTTCTGGCCTTTGGTTTTGAGCGGCGTCTTGGCGGAGCAAGGCTGGCGCGCGGCGTATGACATACTGGCGCTGGCGATGTTCATCATCATGTTGCCGTTGTGTTTCGTGCTGCGCCGCGAAATCTCAGCTGCCACGACGGCCAAAGCCGACACTGCCGCCGCCGAGGCCGCGAAAGGTGTCGCGTTCTCGCCGCGCATGTTGCAGCTGATCCTGGCGGTTGCTGGCGTTGGGTGCTGCGTGGCCATGTCGATGCCGCAGGTCCATATCGTGGCCTATTGCGTCGATCTGGGTTACGGGCCTGCCGTCGGGGCGGAGATGTTGTCGCTGATGTTGATGGGCGGCGTCGTCTCCCGGCTGATCTCGGGCGTGTTGGCCGATAAGCTTGGCGGGGTGCTGACCTTACTCATTGGATCGAGCCTGCAATGTCTGGCGCTGTTTCTGTATTTGCCGACGGATGGGCTGACCTCGCTTTACATTGTGTCGATGGTCTTTGGTCTCAGCCAAGGCGGCATCGTTCCCAGCTACGCGATCATCGTGCGCGAATATATGCCGGCGCGTGAGGCGGGTGCGCGGGTGGGTATCGTGATCTTCGCAACGATTCTGGGGATGGCGCTTGGGGGCTGGTTGTCGGGGCTGATCTATGACCTGACAGGCAGCTACCAGATGGCCTTTATCAACGGAATTGCATGGAACCTGCTCAACATCGGACTAATTGCGATGATCCTGTTTCGAGGTCGCAGGGCAGGGCGAATGCACGCACCTTTCACCGCAGGAACCTGATCCTAAAACAAAAAAAACGCCAGCACGAAGCTGGCGTTAAGTTATTGAGGCAGGTTTCATACAGGCAAGAAACCTATCGAGCAGTGAAATCTTTATAAGCAAAACTCTGCGATACGCCAAGCATTAAGTTTGAATCTGGGAAAAGGCGGATGTAGTCTTGTCCCAACAATAACAAGAACATGTGGGGAGCAATTCGAATGAAGGCAAAATCCGGGATAGCTTTGGTGCGATCGGTCTTGGCGGCGTCGCTGCTTGGAGCGATTTTCGTCGGAAATCCAGCAAATGCGGAGCCTTCGCATGGCATAGCTATGTATGGGGACCCGGCTCTACCACCGGATTTTGTGTCTCTGCCCTATGTGAACGCAGATGCGCCCAAAGGCGGCAAGCTGGTCACTGGCGAAGTTGGCGGCTTCGATTCGCTCAACCCGCATATCCGCAAAGGCCGTGTGCCGTGGCAGCTACGCTTTCTGGCTTATGAAAGTCTGATGGGGCGGTCCTGGGACGAGCCGTTTACGCTTTATGGGCTTCTCGCCGAATCAATTGATGTTTCAGAAACGGGCGATTCTGTAGAATTCGTGATCCGCCCGGAGGCTGCGTTTTCCGATGGAACGCCTGTTACAGTGGAAGATGTCTTGTGGTCTTACGAGACCTTGGGAACCGTCGGTCATCCGCGCTATGCCGGGGCCTGGTCGAAAGTTGCCAAGGCGGAACAGACCGGTCCGCGCTCCGTGCGGTTTACCTTTAATGTCCAAGACCGGGAGCTTGCGCTGCTGATGGGGATGCGGCCAATCCTGAAAAAGGCGCAATGGGACGACGTGGAATTTACCGAGAGCGGGCTGACCACGATCCCGATTTCTACCGCCCCTTATGTGATCACCGATTTTGATGCAGGGCGGTTCGTGAAACTATCCCGCAACCCTGACTATTGGGGCAAGGATGTGCCGTTCAAACGGGGTCAGGACAATATTGACGAGTTGCGGATGGAATTCTTTGGCGACGGAACGGCGTTGTTTGAGGCCTTCAAGGCGGGCAATCTGAACGCACTGCGCGAAACGAACGCGGCCAAGTGGGACACGCAGTATAATTTCCCACGGGTGACCTCGGGGGAGGTTATCAAGGCTGAGATCCCCCATGAGCGCCCCTCGGGCATGACCGGGTTCGTGATGAACACGAGGCAAATGCTCTTTGCTGATTGGCGCGTGCGCGAGGCGATGATCCAGGCCTTCAACTTCGAGTTCATCAACACCAAGATCAATGGCGGACAACAGCCGCGGATCACATCGTATTTCTCCAACTCGGTTTTGGGCATGGATCAGGGCCCGGCTCAGGGCCGTGTGGCGGAGTTCCTGGCACCGTTCGCGGATGAATTGCTGCCTGGAACGATCGAAGGCTACAGCCTGCCGGTGTCCGACGGGCGCGACGCCAATCGCATGGGTATCCGCAAGGCCAAAGCCCTGTTGGAAGAAGCTGGTTGGAGCGTGGTGGATGGCGTCTTGCAAAAAGACGGCACACCTTTTGCGTTTGAAATTCTGCTGCGTCAGGGAAGCTCTGAAAATCAATCCATCGTCAATATATACGTCGAGGCGCTGCAACGGTTGGGCATTGAAGCAACCGTCACGACAATCGATTCCGCCCAGTACAAGGAACGGATCGACGGATACGAGTTTGACATGACCTACTACTCGTACGGTCTGTCTCTCAGCCCGGGCAATGAGCAGCTGGCCTATTGGGGCAGTGACGGGGTGCTGACACCGGGCTCTCGCAACCTGATGGGGATGGTGTCGCCCGCAGCAGAAGAAATGATCCGCAAGATGCTGACCTCCGACAGTCAGGAAGATTACCGGGCCGCCGTGAAGGCCTTGGACCGGATCCTGACGGCTGGACGCTATGTGGTTCCGCTGTGGTATTCCAAATATTCGCGCTTGGCCCATGACGCCAACCTGAAATACTCAGACAGGCTCCCTGCTTATGGCGACTGGATCGGGTTTCTTCCTGATATCTGGTGGTCCGAGGCAGAGAATTGAGCAAAACCCGCAAAAGAGGTGCACCTATGTCATTGAAACTCTGGATTGGCTTGTCGCTGATCGCGTTGACCGCAAGTTGTGGCACGATCGAAGGTATTGGCCGTGATCTGCAATCTGGCAGTCAAACAATCCAACGGGCGTTCTAAGCGCCTCTTTCCGCAAGTTTTGAGGGTACGCGTTACTGGGCCGCCAAGGCGGGCGGCTCACTTGGGTCCTTGCTGTTTGGATAAACCAGACCGGCAGAGATCACCAGTTTCGCGGCGTCTTCAACACTCATCTCAAGTTCGATCACGTCAGAGCGCGGCACGAATAGCAAAAAGCCCGAGGTCGGGTTGGGCGTCGTGGGCAGGAAGACCGACACGATTTGTTCGTCGACGGGAATGCCAGAATCGATCTCGCCCTTTGCAGTGGTGGACACGAACGCAATAGCCCAGATGCCGCGCCGCGGGTATTCCACAAGGCAGGCGCGATCAAAGGACGTGTCGCGCTGTGAAAACACCGTCTCCGCAATTTGCTTGAGCCCGTTGTAGATGGAGCGGACAACCGGCATCCGGTCAACAATACCTTCGCCCCAGCGCAGGAATGAGCGGCCCAGAAAACCTTTGCCGATCCAGCCGACGATCACGGTGAAGACCAAAAAGAAGATGACGCCGACGCCACGTAGGTTGATGCCGATATATTGTTCCGGGCGGTATTGGAACGGCACGAAGGGCAGGACCCAGCCGTCGATCCATCCGACAACGGTCCAGATCAACCACAGTGTTAAGCCAATGGGCGCAATGACGATCAAGCCCGCGAGGAAATTGCCGCGAAGGCGGGCGAATAGTCCAGGTTTGCGTATCTTGGTCTCTTCGTGTGGGTCGAGAAGGGGCATCGAACAGGCAATCCTTAACTGCAGCGCTTAAAATGTAGGGACTTGTTTACGGACACACAAGAAGAAGGGCGCGGGATATTACTGAGGCGCTTGTTTTTTATTCATTTCACCAGCGATTTCGGCAGCCAGACGCGCATTGTTCAGCACCAGCGCGATGTTGGCCTCCAGCGATTTGCCGTCCGTCAGTTCGAATATGCGGTCCAGAAGAAAGGGCGTTACGGCCTTTGCAGAGACCGATTGTTGCTCGGCCTCGGCCAAGGCCTGTGCGATGATCGGGTCGAGAATTGACTTTGCGATCTCTGCCTCTTTGGGGATCGGGTTGGCGATCAGTTGGCCGCCGGGAAGGCCCAAAGCTGCGCGTTGGCGATGTGCGGCTGCAATCTGGGCGCTGGTATCAAGGCGCAGAGGGGCCGCGATCCCGGAATCGCGGGACCAGAAGGCGGGCAGGGGGTCCTGACCGTAGGCGATGACCGGAACCCCAAGGGTTTCAAGAACTTCCATGGTTTTGTTCAGATCAAGAATGGCTTTGGCCCCGGCGGCAACCACGGTGACCGCGGTCTGTGCAAGCTCTTGCAGATCAGCGGAGATATCAAAACTCTGCTCTGCGCCGCGATGAACACCGCCGATGCCACCGGTGGCAAAGACCTCTATTCCCGCCAGTCGGGCGACGATCATCGTTGCGGCGACGGTTGTGGCCCCAGTGGTGCCTTGAGCTACGCACACGGCCAGATCGGCGCGCGACAGCTTGGCCACGTTTTTGGCCTGCGCGAGCGTTTCGAGCTGCGAGGGTTCCAGCCCGGCATGGATCGCACCTTCCATTACGGCGATGGTTGCAGGCACGGCGCCCGCGTCGCGGACGGTTTTTTCCACCTTTCGCGCTGTTTCCAAATTCTGCGGAAATGGCATGCCGTGGGTGATGATTGTGCTTTCCAGCGCTACAATCGGTTTGCCGGACGCTTTTGCTTCAGCGACCTCATGGGAAAACTGCAAATTCAGGCTCATCCGTAGCTTTCTCCGGAGATATAGATTGCGGCTGCGTCCAGCGCGGCTTGCAAAGAGGCTTCGCCGCTTAGTCCGCGGGCCTCAGCAGCGATATGGGCGGCCATGAATGTATCGCCCGCGCCGGTGATGCGCGTGACGACAACTTCGGGCGGGGTCAGGGTGATGACACCGGTTTGTATGGCTTCTGCGGCTTGGGTCGGGCCGGATGTGACCAGCGCGCGTTTTAAGCCGCGTTGGATCAGCGCCAGTGCGGCGTCGCCTGCCGACTTGTGGGCGGCATGCAGGATCAAATTGGCCTCTTCGAGATTGACATAAAGCGTCGCGGAGGCATGTTCGAGGAAGGGCAGCAAACGCTCCGCCTTGCCCGGTGAGGCCGGGGCCACGCGCAAGTCTGTTGCTGCAAAAGCGGGGGTTTGTGCGATCTCGGCCAACAACTGTGCCGTGAGATTTCCGTCCAGCGCGATCAGGCCGTTCCAGCCCGAGAGTGCGCCATCCAAGAGCGGCGAGAGGATCTTGGAGCCCGCGGCTTCCAGCGAATGGGCGTCCGCCACTGCCGCGACAAGCCCGTTGCCGCCTTCGATCGCCATATATTGATCCGTCGGCAGGTCTTTGGACAGGTAGACATGATCGGTGGACACACCCAGCCGGGCGCAGGCGGCCATCAACTCGCGTCCGGCCGCGTCCTGACCAATGGCTGTAAGAACTGCTGGGCGCATGCCGTAAGCATGCAGCGCCATGGCGATATTCATCGCAACACCGCCGGGCAGGCGGGTGATACGTCCCGGCACATCAGAGCCCACGCGCATATGCGCATTTGCGCGTCCGATGATGTCCCATAGGACAGAGCCGATACAAAGGATATCTGGTTGTGTCATCGCCCTTTCATGGCGGGGAGTGGTCTTGCTTGCAAGGGGGGGAGCCTCCGGCGGGAGTATTTTTGCAAGAAGAAGCAGGGGCGCGGACAGGAAACTTGCCGGGTGA
>CAYGQQ010000077.1:0-14545 GCA_964352105.1 uncultured Rhodobacterales bacterium
GTGGGTGATGTGTTCCATGTTACCACAAAAGGCGACGGATGGAGCTTGCGTCAGACGCCGGAAGTGCAGGGTGGCTTCATGGCGATGGACGTCAACACGGGCCGGGTTCTGGCGATGCAGGGCGGGTTCTCCTACCAGCATTCGGTGTTTAACCGCGCGACGCAGGCCACGCGTCAGCCGGGCTCCAGCTTCAAGCCGTTTGTTTACGCAGCAGCGTTGGACAGTGGCTTCAGCCCCGCGACGATCGTGGTTGACGCGCCGATTGAGATCAACACGCCGCAAGGGATCTGGCGGCCCAAGAACGCGTCGAACCAGTTTTATGGCCCGGCACCTTTGCGCACCGGGATCGAACGCTCGCGGAACCTGATGACGGTGCGTCTGGCCGAAGAGATCGGCATGCGCACAGTGGCTGATTATGCGGAACGCTTCGGCGTTTATGACAATTTGCAGCCGTTTCTGGCGAACTCGCTCGGCTCTCAGGAGACCACGCTTTTTCGGATGGTTGCGGCCTACGCCATGTTTGCCAATGGCGGGGAGCGGGTGGAGCCGACGCTGGTCGACCGGGTGCAGGACCGCTGGGGCCGGACGGTTTACCGTCATGACCAACGAACCTGCGAGGAATGCCTGCAAACGGATCTTGATGAAGGTTTTGCGCCACGGATCGTGTCCAATCGCGCACGGGTGATGGACTCGATCACCGCCTATCAGCTCACGTCCATGATGCGCGGCGTGGTCGAGCGGGGCACGGCGGCAGGCAAGGTCACACTGCCTGTGCCAACCGCTGGCAAAACCGGGACGACCAATGACAGCAAGGATGTCTGGTTTGTGGGCTTTACCTCAAACATCGTGGCGGGCTGCTATATCGGCTATGATCGCCCACGCAGCTTGGGGCGTGGTGCTTCTGGTGGTGGAACCTGTGGGCCGGTCTTTGACCGGTTCATGAAGAAAGCCACGGCCAAATATGGTGGCGGTCCGTTTGATGTGCCACCCGGCGGTTACTTTGTAAAAATCGACCGGTTTACGGGCTCCAGATTGCCGGATACCGCGCAAGGCGAATATGTCGTGTCGGAATATATGCGCGAAGGCGAAGACCCGTTTTACGGCCTTGGTGCCGTTTTGGATGGCGGCTTTGCGATGGGCTCAAACCTCAACCTCTATACCCGCGGTCAGGACGATGTGACGGCGGTGAAGGAGGTAACGACCGCCACGGGCAAGAAGGTGATTGTGCCGGAACGGGCCAATTTCGGAACGCTCAGCGCAGGTGGTCTTTACTAGGCGCGCGCGGTGATGGCCTTGCCCCGGCGGGGTCTTGGGCTTATCACCCGTAAGACAACATATTCCCAAGGATAAATCCCATGCGCGCAGACGCTCAAAACGCAGTTGAAGCGATCGAAAAATCACTCAGCCTTTTGCAGCAACGCATGGATTGGGAGACGGCGGCGCACCGGTTGGAGGAATTCAACGCGCGTGTCGAAGATCCCGATCTTTGGAACGATCCCGAGAATGCCCAGAAGCTGATGCGGGACCGGCAGTCGTTGGTGGATGCGATGGAGAGATACACCTCCATGCGGCAGGAACTGGACGACAATGTAGAACTGATCGAACTGGGCGAGATGGAAGACGACGCGGAGGTGGTGACCGACGCTGAAGATGCGCTGAAAGCCTTGGTGGAGAAAGCCGCAGCTGCCGAACTGGAAGCGCTTCTTAATGGCGAAGCGGATGCCAATGACACCTTCCTGGAGATCAATTCCGGTGCGGGTGGCACGGAAAGCTGCGATTGGGCGTCGATGCTGGCGCGGATGTATGTCCGCTGGGCAGAGAAGCGCGGCTATAAGGTGGAACTGCAGTCCAGCTCTCCCGGGGAAGAGGCCGGGATCAAATCCGCCGCCTACAAGATCACCGGGCATAACGCCTATGGTTGGCTGAAGTCGGAATCCGGCGTGCATCGCTTGGTGCGCATTTCGCCCTATGACAGTGCCGCACGGCGCCATACCTCTTTTAGCTCGGTTTGGGTCTATCCCGTGGTCGACGACAACATCGAGATTGAGGTGAACCCGTCGGATATTCGGATCGATACCTACCGGTCCTCTGGGGCTGGCGGTCAGCACGTCAACACCACGGACTCGGCGGTGCGGATCACGCACGAGCCAACAGGGATCGTTGTCACCAGTTCCGAGAAGTCGCAGCACCAGAACCGCGATATCGCGATGAAGGCGCTGAAATCCCGGCTCTATCAAATGGAGCTGGACCGCCGCAATGCTGCCATCAACGAAGCGCATGAGAATAAGGGAGATGCGGGCTGGGGCAACCAGATCCGATCCTATGTCTTGCAGCCTTACCAGATGGTCAAAGACCTGCGCACCAATACCGAGACCTCGGATACGTCAGGGGTTCTGGATGGTGATCTCGACAAGTTCATGGCCGCGACGCTGGCGATGGATGTGGCGGGCATGTCGCGCGCAGAAGCGCAGGCCGACTAGCGACTGCCCGGCAGTGCGCTTTTCTGCCAGAGGCCGGTGATAAACGCAGCTAACGCGGAGATCAGGCACAGTGCTGAGGCGCTCCACGCGACATTGATGAAGGCTTGATCGCTGGCATATCCATGCAGCGGCAGGTCGGAGAATTCCCCGAAACTGCCGGGGCCACCGGCTTGCGCATATCCCAAAGCCACGACGCTGCCCATTGCGGCCACCGCGATGAGCCCCGCCATGCGGGTCACGGCGTTGTTGATGCCTGACGCGGTCCCGGTGGCGTTTGATCCGACAGAGCTCATGACAGCGGTTGACAGCGGTGCCACAACCAGCCCCATGCCGATGCCTTGCAAAGTCATCGCGGGCATGACTGCGCCCCAGAAGTTTTCGGTCGGGATCGCCACGGCGAGGCAGGCATACCCCACCGCCAGCACCAGAGAGCCAGACATCAGCAAGGGCGGCGCACCGTAACGTTGCGCCAGTTTGCCAGCCTTGCCCGACAGCAAAGAGATAAAGACCGATAGCGGTGCGTAGGCCGCGGAGGTCTCGATCTCCGTCACGCCCCAGCCGCCGATGGTGACCATTGGCAGGTAGAACAAAATCGCTGAGAAGGCGAAATAGACGCAAAAGCTGATCACATTGGCGGATGAAAAGCCGAAGTTCTGAAACAGGTTCAGTGGCATCATTGGATGTGGGCTTTTCGCCTCCACGACAAGGAAGATGATGAAGGCGGCAAAACCGATGAGGCCATAGGTAACATCAAAGCTGCGCCCGGTTTCTGCGCCGGTCAGTGCCCAGGCAAAGCAGCCTAAAGCCAGAGTCGCCAGCAATGCGCCGGGCAAGTCGATGCCGCGTTCGGGCTGAGCGGGATCCTGTTCAATCTTGGTCAGCAGCAGAAACAGCGCGATGCCGCCCAAAGGCAGGTTTATGCCAAAAATCCAGCGCCATGTCTCTGGGCCTCCAAAGGTCAGGGCAACGCCGCCAATGATAGGGCCAAGCCCCGAGGTTACAGCCGCCGCAGCGGCCCAGATGCCAATGGCGCGGCCGCGTTCCTCGTCGGGATAGACCCTTGAGATCAGCGCGAGCGATCCGGGCACCATGAAGGCGGCCCCAAGACCTTGAATCGCGCGGGCGATGATCAGAAAATCAGCGGAAGGTGCCAGCGCGCAAGCGATGGAGGCGAAGACGAACAGCAAGATGCCGCCGCCAAATATCCTCGCAAGACCGAAGCGATCGCCTGCCGCGCCGCCCACAAGGATCAGCGCTGACAGGGTCAGCATATAGGCGTTGGATATCCATTGCGCCTGAACAAGATTGCCGTCCAAAGACTCGCGAATGCCGGGCAGTGCGATGGCCACCATTGAGCCATCGATAAACCCCAGCGAAGAGGCAAGTATCGCTGACGCCAGCAAAAATTTGCGGGCCTCCGGAGGGCATAATTTTAGTGGGTCCGCTTTCGCGGAAATACCAGAGGCTGATGTTTCAGCCATCCTTTCTAGCTTTTGTCACCGTCGGACGCAGCGGCGGCAGGTTTTCCACCAAGCGGCGTTTTCGGGGTACCGGAATTCAAAGGATCATCCTGACGCTGAACGGAGCCTTCGAAATGCGCACCCGATTCAATCGCGATTGTCTTGTGGATGATGTCCCCCTCGACACGTGCCGTAGACGTCAGACGCACCTTTAGGCCGCGCACGCGACCTACAACGCGGCCATTGACCACCACGTCATCGGCAATCACTTCACCTTTGATCGTGGCGCTTTCGCCGACTGTCAAAAGATGCGCGCGAATGTCGCCTTCAACCTGACCTTCAACCAGAATGTCGCCTGTTGTCTTCATATTGCCTGTCACGACCAGATCGCTGGACAATGTCGAAGGTGGGGCCTTCGGACGTGGTGCGGTGTTGACCGGGTCCGATTTCGATGTCGGAGCCGCAGGCGACGTGGAAGTCGTAGATTTTGCGTCGCCCTCAGAAGGGGTCCCACCATTTTCGTTTATTTTGCTCTTAGAAAACATCGCGTCCTGCCTTGATGTAAGTCATGGGATTCACAGCATTTCCGTTGTTGCGAACCTCGTAGTGAAGATGTGTGCCGGTAACCCGACCAGTAGCTCCCATATCACCGATACGATCACCACGCGAGACCTTATCCCCAACATTGACATGAATTTTTGACAGGTGGGCGTAGCGTGTCTCAAAGCCAAAAGCATGCTTGATTTTGACGAGAAGACCATATCCTGACTGTCTGTTGGCATGAGTTACAACACCTTCGCCTGTTGCGTAAATCGGCGTGCCGCGTGCACCTGCAAAATCGGTGCCATTATGCATACGGCGGCTGCCATTCTTTGGATCGTTGCGGAACCCAAAGCCACTTGTGAAACGGAAATTTGATTTAACAGGGATACCAACCGGCATTTTGTCGGCGGCGATCCGGAAAAGGTTGATATTGTCTAGCCCTCTGAGAATCGTCGTGGCGCGGGCCTGATCGTCATCCTCGAACGGGTCTTCGCCGCTGGTGGATTTGACCGCGGGGCCAAGTGGGCCGCCTTGACCGGAATAGCCACGGCGCACTTCGCGCAGCACGCTTTCGGTCGACAGACCTGCCGCAGAGAACATCTTGTCCAGCGGTTCAAGCGAGACGGTCACTGCATCTTCCAGCTTGCTGAAGATTTTGTCGTTGCGATCTTTGGTCAGCTCCAACGCGAACAACAGCTCGCCCGCTTGATCCTGGGCTTCTTCAGCGTTCAGCTTGTGTTTGTCGCGCTCGGCTGCGGTTCTGGACAGGGCGGTGGTCAGAAACTCTACCGAAGATCCAAGTGTTTTGGCTCGGGCCAGCGCGGGGGCGTCATTGGCCTCATCGGCTTCGAGCTGCGCCAAAAGCGCGTCGCCACGGTCTTCCGCCTGATCACGCTCCACGATGGTGCGGCGCAGTGTGGACTGGATAACTTCGATGCCCTTTTTCAGTTCCTGGCGGTCGTCTTCGGATTGCAGCAACATCGACTGCATTTTGGAAACTTCGGTCAAAGCCGTGCTGAAGCGTTCTTGAGCGGCGGTCGCTTCCGAGGCGCGGGCGTCGCGTTCGCGGGACAGATCGTTCAGACGCGCTTCAAACAAAGCCCGTTCGCGGGCCACTTGTTCGCGGGAATTTCCCGCGCTGATCGTGTCCATCAGGAAGATCGCTGTGATGCCGATGGTCCAAGCCATGATCAAGGCGGTGCCGCCGATCAAGGATGCGATGGTTAATGGGCGCAGCCGCATGAACCGCGTCCCCTCATCTGATTTCAGGAACACGCGCTGCTCTTGCAGATAGCGCTCTAACTTGGTGTTTACTCTGTCAAAAAATCTTGGTGTCACGTGGTGCCGTCCCGCTGTCTTGATCCCCAAACCTCAGACTGCCCCCAGCAGCTGGTATCCCGATGGTGGTAAGCAATAGCCGCAGGCAGAGCAAGTATGGCTTCCCTGACCGCGCTAATATCGCCGAGAGGGGGCATCTATGGGCGAAATTTCGCCTATAGCTCAGGGCCTTGCGGGCGGCCGGTCCGCCAATGGCCAGTAGAAATCTGGGGGAATCCCGGCCTCCGCGCGTTTTTCCTCGTTGAAGGGCGCTTTCAGGTGGCCGTGGAAATAGGTTTGCACCAGTCGGTGAAATTCCGGTTTCGGGTCTAAACCGTGGCGGCCACACAGAAAATGAAACCATTTGGAGCCATAGGCGACATGGGCAACTTCCTCAGCGTAGATCACCTCCAAGGCATCGATGGCTTGCGTGTCCTTGGCCTGCTTGAACAGCCGGATCATGCCGGGCGTGACGTCTAGACCGCGCGCCTCCAGCACCATTGGCACCACGGCAAGTCGGCCCATAATGTCGCCTGCGGTGTCTTCGGCGGCACGCCACATCCCGGCATGGGCGGGCAGTGCACCGTAAAAACTTCCATGTGATTCAAGGCAATCGGCGACGAGATTGAAGTGTTTGGACTCCTCATCTGCTGCCTTTACCCAGTCATCGTAAAACCCAAGCGGAAAGTTGATTTCTGGAAAGCGGGCGACCAGATCCCAGTGCAAATCAACAGCATTTAGTTCGATATGTGCAATCGCATGCAGCATCGCGATGCGCCCTTCAGGGGTTCCGGGCTTGCGATGGGGAACCTGTTTTGGGTCAAGCAATTCAGGGGCTTGCGGTCGGGCAGGGCGCAGTGGCAGGTCGACTTGACCCAGTTCAACACCCGCGCATTCGCGCCGCATCTCTTGCCAATGGGCCGCATAAGCGCGGGAGCGTGCCGTCTTGTCGCGCGGGTCTGCCGTGCTTAGTACATCGAGCGCCATCTCCCGTAGGCAGAGATCGTTCATAGCGCACGGACGGTGTCCAGCACCTCTTCCACATGGCCGGGTACGCGGACCTTGGGCCAGGCCCGCACCACTTTGCCTGTTCCATCGATCAGGAAGGTTGCACGCTCAATGCCCATATAGGTCTTGCCGTACATGTTCTTTTCCGTCCAGACGCCGAACGCCTCGCAAACGGTATCATGCTCGTCGGAGGCCAGAATCACGCCCAGCCCATGCTTGTCGCGAAACTTGTCGTGCTTCTTGACGCTGTCTTTTGAGATGCCGATGATTTGCGCCCCGGCTGCTTTGAAATCGTCCAGATGTTCGGTGAAACCGATGGCCTCCTTGGTGCAGCCCGGCGTGTCATCGCGTGGGTAGAAATAGACCACCACCGCATCAGGGCGCAGGGCAGACAAGGTGACATCGCCGCCGCCATCGCGGGGGAGGGTGAAATCGGGGGCTATATCGCCGACTGTGAGCATGTCGTGTTCTCCATTAACGCGTGATTTGAGTTCCCCCGGATGCTAGGGCATTGTGACAGAAGTTAAAGCACGCATGACGCGAAATTTTCGCGTTTTGGATCATGGCCATAGCGGGAGAAGATGGCGAAAGACCAAAAAAAACCTTCCGAGGCTGAGACCGCGACCCAAAAGCCGGGTGCGCGCGCTAAAATTCTGCGCCCTGCGAAAACCAAAAAACGCAGTCGCAGACGGGCGGTTGCATCGGGTTTTGTGGCGATGATCATCGCCGGTTTGGCGTTCTGTGCGATACTGATTTTCGCGGTGATGGTCGGGCGGACGATGGACCTGCCTGACTGGGTCGCGCGCGATGTGGAAAAACGCGCCAATGCGCAATTCTCCGGGGAAACCATCAAGATCGAAACGGTGTCCTTTGGTTTGCATGACGAGGCGTATCGTCCGACCTTCCGGCTCAAAGGGGTGCAGCTGTTTGACACGGAGGGTGTGCGGCTGATGACGCTGCCTTCGGTGCAGGCAAAGTTTGATTTCACCGAAAGCCTGCAAGGGCGGCTGGCCGCCGAAAGCCTGACATTTGACGGCGCAAACCTGAACCTGAGCCGTGGGCTCGACGGGCGATTGTCACTTGGGTTTGGTGACGCGCTTTCAGGCGACGGGGAGACGCGGACCCTGGCGGAGGTTTTGGCCAAGATCGATAGTTTTCTGGAAGACCCGCTGGTGGCCGATATGGACACGGTCTCGGCACAAAACCTCAGGTTGAATTTCGCAGATGCGCGCACGGGCGAGACGGTAGTGATCGAGAACGGCACGGTTACCATGACCAACGCGGCAGATAGCCTCGATCTGGTGTTGCGCTTTGATCTGTCGGTCGGCGGTAGTGAGACCACACAAATGCAGATCGCGGCCAGCAAGCCCAAAGGCGTGCCAAGCGCCGAATTGATGCTGACCTTCAACGAAATCAGTGCCGCTGCATTGGGACGCCAGATCGGTGCGCTTAACTTTCTGTCCCTGCTGGAAGCCCCGGCCTCAGGTGCGCTGAGCGCGGTGGTGAATGCAGAGGGGGCCTTGGATAGTCTGGCGGGCTCTCTAACGATCGGGTCCGGGTTCGTCCGCCCGGCAGAGCAGGCCAGCGCGTTGCAGTTTGACGCCGCCAAGCTTTATCTGCGCTATGGCGCGTCCGAGGGGCGGTTGTTTTTTGATGAGATTTCCGTCGACGCGCCGGAACTGCGTCTGACTGGTGAGGGTTACACCGATTTGCAAGATCTGGTGGCGGGCGTTCCGCAGACGCTTTTGAGTCAGTTGACCTTCCGCGACATCACCATTGACCCGGAAGGCATCTTAGAGACACCGGTCACCTTCGATCAGGGCATCCTTGATCTGCGTTACAAATCGCAAGACTTGCACGCTGATATCGGGCAATTGGTCTTGCGCAATGAGGGCACAGAGATCGTCACGGACGGCAAGGTTCGGGTCGGGCCCGACGGTTGGGAGATCGACGTGAACGCCAATATCGGCGAGATCGAGAAATCTCGCCTTTTGGCGCTCTGGCCCAAAAGCGTGTCGGGTAATACGCGGCGCTGGTTGACCGAAAACATCCAGGCCGGGTCCCTGAAACGGGCGAGCGCCGCGGTCCGGCTGCGCCCCAAGGAGGCCCCCAAAACCGCCGTCAGTTTCGATTTCGATGACGCGCAGGTGCGCTATCTCAAGACCTTGCCAGTGATCGAGAACGCGTCCGGTTATGTCTCCATCGATGGCAAGCGGTTCTTTCTGTCGGTGCGTGAAGGTCATGTGGAGGTCCCTGCACGCGGCGCGCTTTATGTCTCGGGATCGACATTTGAAATCAGTGACATAACGGCAAAACCCGCGATCGGCGATGTGGATTTGCAGGTGGATGGCGCGGTTTTGCCAGCGCTCGCGCTTCTGGACTTCGCACCGTTCGAGTTTTTGCAAAAAGCCGATCTGACGCCGGAGATTGCAACGGGGCGCGCGGCGGTTCAGGCGGGCTTGAGCTTCCCGCTGATCAAACAATTGAAAGTGGAGGAGGTGTTTTATGAGGTGGCAGCAGACTTGCGCGACATCCGCTCCGAAAGTTTGATCAAGGACCGTGTTTTGACCGCTGACGCGATGAAACTGGCTGCTGGCGACGGCGCCTTATCCATCGGCGGCAAGGCAAAGGTCGATGACATACCCGTGGATGTGATCTGGTCGCGCGCGCTTGGCAAAGGCTCTGGCGATACCTCCCAAATCACTGGGCAGGTCGAATTGTCACCCGCAGCGCTTGAGGCGTTCAACATCGACCTGCCGCCCGGATCGGTGTCAGGATCAGGAACGGGCCAGATCGAGATCGCGTTGGAAAAGGGCACCCCGCCGCAGCTGCGCCTTCGGTCTGATCTGGAAGGGGTTGGGTTGCGCATCCCCGCGCTGGAATGGCGCAAAGCGGCGTCGCAAACCATGGAATTGGACACATCCGTCACACTGGGCCCGGTGCCTAAGGTAAACACGCTGACCCTTTCAGGGGCCGGGCTGGATGCGCAAGCGGTGGTTGATATTCGCCCCGAAGGTGGATTGAATGTTGCGCGTTTTGACAGGCTTACCGTCGGCGACAAGTTCAATTCCAGGGTGGAGTTGGTGGGCCAAGGCCGCGGGCGGCCCGCGCGGGTCAATATCTCCGGCGGAGTTCTGGACATTCGCAAGTTTGGCATTGAGGGCAGCAGCGGCAGCGGCGCTCCGATTGAACTTGCGCTGGATGAGCTGGTGATTTCCGACAGTATTTCCATCCGACCGTTTAGGGGCAATTTTTCAACGGCCTCGGGGCTCGACGGTCAGTTTTCCGGCAAGGTGAACGGACGCGCCGATGTGCGCGGTGTCGTGGTGCCAACCCCGCAAGGGCCCGCCATTCGGATAACGTCCGAGAATGGCGGCGCGGTCCTTGCGGCGTCTGGGATATTCAAAAACGCACGCGAGGGGGAGATGTCGCTCATCCTGCGACCAAATGGGCAGCCCGGACAGTTCGACGGCCGGTTGGAGATCGAGAACGCGCGGATCAAAAACGCCCCCGCGCTGGCGGATCTGCTGTCTGCGCTGTCTGTCATTGGTTTATTGGAGCAACTGTCGGGCAATGGCATCCTGTTTTCAACCGTGGAGGCGGATTTCACCTTGTCACCTGGAGGTGTCACCTTGAAACGATCGTCCGCTGTGGGACCGTCCATGGGGATCACGATGGAGGGGGTTTTCAACACCTCAACCAACCGGATGCAAATGCAGGGCGTGGTGTCGCCCATTTACGTGGTTAACGGCTTGTTCGGCGCGCTGTTCTCCCCCCGCAAGGGAGAGGGGCTTTTTGGCTTCAATTACGGGCTACGCGGTGCGGCAGATGCGCCAAGGGTCAGCGTAAATCCACTTTCGATGCTGACACCCGGAATTTTTCGTGAGATTTTCCGCCGCGCACCGCCGAAGCTGCAAAACTGATCTGTTAACGGACCCAATTCCCGATGAACCTGAACGATTTTGATTTTGATCTGCCTGATCAATTAATTGCAGTGCGCCCGGCCGTTCCGCGCAGCGCCTCGCGGCTTCTGGTCTCGCAGCAGGGGCAGATCACTGATGCTCATGTACGCGATCTTGCGACGTTTTTGCGGCCCGGCGATTTGCTGGTTCTCAACGACACCAAGGTGATCCCTGCGCGACTTTTCGGGACGCGAACGCGCGACGGCAATACGGCAAAGATCGAAGTGACGCTTCTGAGCCCGACCCCCGATGGCAACTGGCAGGCGTTGGTCAAACCTTTGCGAAAACTAAAAGACGGTGAGGTCGTGGTGTTTGAGGCAGGGCTGGAAGCTGCGTGTCTGGGTCGCGCGGACGGGCAGGCCGTCTTACGGTTCAATCTGGACGGTGCGGAATTTGATGCAGCCCTTGATGCGGCAGGCCAAATGCCGTTGCCGCCTTATATTGCAGCCAAACGTCCAGCTGATCGGCAAGACCACGAGGATTACCAGACGGTGTTTGCCAAGACCAAAGGCGCGGTTGCGGCCCCCACAGCGTCGCTGCATTTTGATGCAGGCTTGCTGGAAGACTTGGCCAATCACGGCGTAGAGTTTGCACACGTGACGCTGCATGTCGGGGCAGGGACCTTCTTGCCGGTTAAAGTGGACGACATCACCACGCATAAAATGCATGCCGAGTGGGGCCGGGTGGACGCTGCGACTGCCGAAAAGATACGCCAGACGAAGGAAGCCGGTGGACGTGTGATCCCCGTGGGCACAACCGCGCTGCGCCTGATAGAGACGGCGGCGCGCGAGACGGGCGAGGTGCTCCCTTGGACCGGGGAGACGGATATCTTCATCTACCCTGGGTTCACCTTCAACGCAGCCGACGCGTTGATGACCAATTTTCACTTGCCAAAGTCCACTTTGATGATGCTGGTCTCCGCCCTTGCGGGCCAATCCGAGATCCGAGACATCTACGCCCATGCGGTTGCGGAGAAGTACCGATTTTTCTCCTACGGCGACGCATCGCTCTTGATACCTTAAACAACATTTTTGGGGTCGTTTCCGAACCTGAAAGACTCTACAGGCACGGTATGAATGAATAATTCACCCGTATCGCGAAAGGCACCTGATATGGTTAAGGTTCTTCTGGCTTCCTGGGCTTTGCTATTAGGTATGTTGCTGTTGATGATCGGCAACGGCTTGCAAGGCACGTTGCTTGGTGTTCGCGGCGAAATAGAAGGCTTCACGACGTTGGAGTTGTCCTTGGTGACATCGGCTTATTTTGTGGGTTTTCTGGGCGGCTCGCGCCTGACGCCTGAAGCGATCCGGCGGGTGGGGCATGTACGGGTCTTTGCGGCATTGGCGTCGTTCATCTCGGCAGCGCTGATCCTTTATCCTGCAATGACCTATAGCTGGGCCTGGATCTTGCTGCGGGTGGTCATCGGGTTCTCGTTCTCTGGCGTGTATGTCACAGCGGAAAGCTGGCTCAACAACGCGGCCAACAATGAGACGCGGGGCAAGACGCTGTCGCTTTACATGATCGTGCAGATGGCGGGGATCGTCATCGCGCAACAATTGCTGAATGTCGCCGATCCTGCAGGTTATATCCTGTTTGTTATCCCATCCGTTCTGGTGTCGCTGTCTTTCGCGCCGATTTTGTTGTCCGTTGCGCCGACGCCCGCGTTTGGAACGACGAAAAACATGAGCTTGCGGGAACTTTATGTGATTTCTCCCACCAGTTTCGTGGGGATGTTTTTGTTGGGCGGCGTGTTCTCCGCTCAATTTGGGATGTCGGCGGTCTATGCGACGCAAGTTGGTATGAGCGTGCGGGAAATCTCCAGTTTCGTCTCCGCGATTTTCGTGGGCGCCTTGGTGCTGCAATACCCTATCGGTTGGCTGTCAGACAGGATGGACCGCAGGGTCTTGATCCTGGCGGTGGCCCTCGTGGGCGCGTTGGGATGCCTTGTCGGATGGTTTGCCGACGGCGTCTTCTACTTGCTGCTTATCTCCGCGTTCATCATTGGCGGGATGTCTAACCCGCTCTATTCGTTGTTGATCGCCTATGCCAATGACTACCTCGAGAACGATGATATGGCCGCTGCGTCCGGTGGGCTGCTTTTCGTCAACGGCTTTGGTGCGATCGCAGGCCCGATCCTGACTGGCTGGATGATGACAACCATTGGCCCCGCTGCGTTCTGGCTGTTTCTGGCGGTGTTGATGACCGGGGTCGCAGCTTATGCAGGCTACCGGATGACGCAGCGCCCGAGTGCCTATGCCGATGAAGATAACTACGACGCAGTGCCCTATACCAATTTGGGTATCGGTGTGACGCAAGTCGCGGTTGAGGTGGCCCAGGAGCTGTATGTGGAGGCCGCTGAAGATCTTGCAGACAAGGACCAAGATGCGCCGAATTAACCATTTCCGCCGAAAAACGAGGGCCTCGGGCAAAAAACCCTTGCGTGGAATGGAATCAATTGTAACGGTTTCAATTCATGTGGGGGCATTGCGACAAGGGAGGGTAGACCGTGTCGACGCCTGAAGAGATCTTGGCCTTTTGGCTTGATGAAGTTGGCCCGGAAGGATGGTACGCTGGTGGCGACGATCTGGATGCCGAAATCCGAAAACGTTTTCTGAAAGCTTGGGAGAATGCAGCGGCGGGGGCCTATTCTATGTGGCTGACCTATCCCAGTGGTGTTTTGGCCTATCTCATTCTTACCGATCAGTTTTCGCGGAATATGTTCCGCGATGATCCGCGCTCTTTCAAATTGGATCAGGCCGCGCTTGCCGCAGCGAAAGCCGCATGTGAGCGCAAATGGGATCTCAAGATTGACGAACCCGCGCGCCAGTTTTTCTACATGCCGATGATGCATTCCGAATGCATCACCGATCAGGAACGCTGCATTCGGCTGCTGATGACCAGAATGCCCGAAACCGGCAAGAACAATCTGCTGCATGCACAAGCCCATCGCGACGTCATCCGCAAGTTTGGCCGCTTCCCGTTTCGCAATGGTGCGTTGTCGCGTCGGCAGACCGCGCAGGAAGCAGAATTTCTGGAAGATGGCGGCTATGGTGCTACGGTGCGCGCGCTCAGCGCGTAAACGCCGTTTTGCGACATTGTCTCGCAGGGTGGACTGTTGAGCCCGCCTGAGAATTAGTTTAATACTAAACTATATTTTTCTCAGGAGACTGCGATATGGCTGCGAAATCATTTGATCTGATCGTAATTGGGGCTGGACCAGGAGGCTATGTCGCCGCAATTCGCGGCGCGCAGCTGGGTATGAACGTCGCCATCGTCGAGCGGGAACATATGGGCGGCATTTGCCTCAATTGGGGCTGTATTCCCACGAAAGCCATGCTGCGCAGCTCGGAAGTGTTTCATCTGATGCACCGCGCCAAAGAGTTTGGCTTGAAGGCGGATGGGATCAGTTATGATCTGGACGCGGTTGTTAAAAGATCGCGCGCAGTTGCGGGGCAATTGTCGGGCGGCATCGGTCATCTGATGAAGAAAAACAAAGTGACCACGATCATGGGGCAAGCCACAATCGCGGCCAAAGGTAAGGTTTCCGTCAAAACCGACAAAGGCACAGAAGAGCTAACGGCCAAGAATATCGTTCTGGCCACCGGCGCACGCGCACGCGAATTGCCGGGGCTTGAGGCCGATGGCGATCTGGTCTGGACCTACAAACACGCCCTCACACCCGGACGTATGCCGAAGAAATTGCTGGTCATCGGGTCCGGCGCGATCGGCATAGAGTTTGCCAGTTTCTATAACACGCTTGGGGTCGATACGAACG
>CAYGQQ010000078.1:0-13992 GCA_964352105.1 uncultured Rhodobacterales bacterium
TCGATGTCACCATTGTTGACCGCAACGATGGTCTGCTCGTGACCGCCGGTGAATTTGACCTCACCGAAATATTCGCCCGATTCCATGGTCACGCCGTCTTTGTACTGCGGGATTTCGATGGAGGGGATCAGATAGCCGGAGGTGGAGTTCGGATCACCAAAGCCAAAGACTTTGCCTTCCATATCATCAAGCGACGCCACGCCGCTGTCTTTGCGCGCAAAGCCGATGGAGTGATAGCCGATGGAGCCGTCAACATTGACTTTGATCAGCACAGGATCGACCGCTTCAGGGTCCTGAAGATATGTCGCCGCGTAAGCAGAAGCGCCCAGCCACGCCATATCGATATTGCCGCCCAGAAGGCCCTGGATCACGCCGTTATAGTCAGCAGGCGCGAACAGCTTGGTCTCAACGCCAAGCGCCTCTGTGGTGTAGTCGGCAAGGCATTGGTAGGAGTTCATGCGGTCTTGCGCGTTCTCGCCGCCCAGAATGCCGATCCGGAATTCGGTGATGTCTTGCGCGAAGGCACCCGTGCTGAGCGCAGTGGTGGCGGCAAGCGCCAGTACCAAAGTGTGTTTCATCGTTTTCTCCGTTGGGTTTGTTGAAGTGGGTTTACTGAAGGGGGCCCGCGCCAAGCGCGGGAGTAAACTGGCTCAGACGCAGGCCTCCGCCGCGCGGCTGCCTTGTCTGTCCAGTGTTTCGATTTCGGTGGATGTGGCGGCTTCGGAAAAATCCGCACCTGCCCCGTAGATGTCGCGCGCGGCACCTGTGGTCAGCTGTTCCGGCGTTCCGTCAAACACGATGCGCCCGTCGCGCATGCCGATGACCCGGTCGCAATAGCGACGCGCCGTATCAAGCGTATGCAAGTTCGCAATCACCATGCGCCCGTCTTCCTCATGGATCGTGCGCAGCGATTGCATCACCACTTGCGCATTCATCGGATCGAGCGAGGCAATAGGCTCATCGGCCAGAATGATCTTCGGGTCCTGCATCAACGCCCGCGCTATCGCCACGCGCTGTTGCTGGCCACCTGACAGGGCCTCGGCGCGCTTTGGCGCTTGCTCTGCGATCCCCAAACGGTCAAGTATTTCAATAGCTTGGTGGATATCTTCTTGCGGGTAAAGGTTGAACATCGTTGCAAGGGTCGATCGCTTGTTCAGCGTGCCATGCAGCACATTCGACACGACATCCATCCGGGGCACGAGGTTGAATTGCTGGAAAATCATCGCACAGCGAGACTGCCAATTCCGCCGCGCCGCACCCCGCAGGGAGGTGATGTCTTCGCCCTCATAAATGATGGAGCCACTGGAGGCATCGCTGAGCCGATTGACCATGCGCAGCAATGTGGACTTACCCGCACCGGACCGCCCGATGACCCCGATCATGGTTGGTTGGTCGACCGAGATATTGGCCGCGTCCACAGCCGTTTTGTCGCCGAACCGCTTTGTTAGCTTGTCGATTTGCAGCATATCGCCCCCATGTTTGAAAGGGCAAATATTTGGCCAAGGCGACACCATTGTGACACTTGTGATTCAGTTTTTTGACAAGACGGGCACAGATATATGACATCGCACCGAGGCCTTATTTTACGGGCATGCAACACCTTTTGATCACTGGATTAAGTGATTTTTATCCACAAGCTGTCATAAACCTGTTACATTGAAGCTCCCGAGCAGTTAGTTTAAAAAAATGATCAAACGCCTTGCCTATTTTCTATGCGCTTTGTCGGCCCTGCCGTCTGTGACACAGGCGCAAATGACCGATGTCAGCTGCGATGACAGCACGCGGATGAGCGCGACCTTGAAAGACGTGCTTGGCGCTGAACGCCAAGGCATGGGGCTGCGGGACCCAGAAACAATGCTCGAAGTTTGGGTGACCGCCCGCAATGGCGAATGGGTGATCGTGCAGAACTACGCGAACGGGACATCCTGCATCATCGCCATGGGCGAGCATTGGGAAGGCTCCCTGCCGAACCCGGCTTAGAACGCCCTGAAATCTGCCTTATCGGAACGTTGGGAAAGGTCGCAACTGCGCAGGCTCAATAAAAATGCGGCAGGTTTTTCTCTCGCGCGGCGCGGACCCAGCTTGGGACAAACGGAACGATCTGGTCCTGAGTCGGAACGCGGATTTCAATGAAATTGGCTCCCGGATTGGCGATTGCGGCAGTTAAAATCGGCTCAATCTCACCCTCTGATGTGATCCGCGCGGTTTCAAAACCGAACCCATCGGCAATTTTCAGATAATCCACCGCGCCAAATTCCGTCGACCATGGCGCGTCGACATCGTCAAGAAGGATCGCCTCGCCGCGTATCCAGCCGAAACTGTCATTCCGGTTGAGAATGATCGTCACGTTCTTGCCGGAGCGTTTGATCGTCTCGAAATCCCCAAGCACAAACCCGATAGAGCCGTCTCCGGTAAAGGAAATAACCGGACCGTCGCTTGCATATGCCGCACCTAGGCCCGCGGGAACCGAATACCCCAACGCCCCCATGGAGTAGTTTGTGATATACCGCCGCCCCGCCTTGCGCAGGGTCAGAAGCGCGGAAGGATAAATCGCGCTGACCCCGGGCTCAGACGTGACAATCGCCTCATCGGGCAACAACCGGTCGAGCACTTGCGAAAGCTTCACCGGCGAAATCGTCCCTTCGGGCATCTCGATGTTGGAATTGAAGACCTTTTCCAACGCGGAGGTCTTCATCGGGTTCAGATCAAGCGTTTCGCGCTGCGGTTTCGGGTGATTGGCTTTCAGACGTTCCAGCATGAAAGCGAGGCTGGCGCGCGCGTCACCCACCATCCCGACCGCAACCGGGAAGTTATTGCCGATATGCGCCTCTGCAATATCAAGATGCAGGAAGGTCGTGGTTCCCGGTGCCCCGTAAAGCTTCCAATGATCAGTGGCCGCACTATCGGTGTTTGAGCCTACGAAGAAAACAACATCCGCCGTGTTCACGTAGGTATTGGAATACTCCATACCGCCCCGACCACCGATGACCCGCAAAGCCAACGGATGATCTTCCGGGACCGTGCCCTTGCCCGGCGTTGTCGTGGCCACGGGGATCTGCAAATGTTCGGCCAACGCAAGAACTGCATCCGTCGCCTTGGAAATCAGCGCGCCTTGACCGCAGACAATCACCGGTTTCTTGGCCGCCAGCAGCACATCTATCGCGGCATCGATCTTGCTGTGATCCGCAACCGGGCGATGCGCCGGAAACGCGCTATATTCTGGCTCTGCATAAAGATCGACAAGCTCCGCCTCTTCCGCAAAGATATTGATCGGCACGCGGATATGGACTGGACCGGGCTTGCCCGCCGTTGCGACCCGAAACGCCCGGCGCAGCAGAAACGGAATTTCGGCCACATTGGTGATCACGAAGGACTCCTTGCAGATGCTCTCGTAAAGTGCGGTCTGATCGACGCCGGTCAGCCCGTGCTTCTTGTCCTGATTAATCGGTATATCGGAACTGAAGAAAATGACCGGGATAGAGCTGAGATAGGCTTCCGTAATGCCAGGTGTGCAATGCGTCACCCCCGGGCTTGGGGCTTCCAGAACGCATGGCCTGCCGGTGATCTTGGCATAAGCCTCTGCCGCATACGAGGCTGTCCGCTCGTCACGGGTCAGCACAAATTCGATGTCGGAATGCGCCCGCCATTCCTTGTACCACCCGATCGTCGTCTCGCCGGGCAGGCCAAAGACATGGGTCACACCGTGCAACTCCAGCATCCGCAGAAGCGCTTGCGCACCGTTCATCTTGGCGGGATCGGGGGGCATTTGCATCAGGTAACGCCTTCGCTGGTCAGAAGTTGAGATCGGTATTTCGCAAGCTTGTCAGGGTCAGGCGACGTGCCAAGACCCGGAGTTTTCGGAACATGTACCTGACCATCCCGGACCGGGAACGGATCGTGCGCGATGTCTTCCTGCGCGTAGTAGGTGGACATGTAAAACTCGCAGCCCAGCGTAAGATCCGGGATCGCGGCCATCAGATGCGCGCCTGCCATATGCGCAATCGACGTCTCGAACATGCATCCGCCATAGACCTCGATCCCGGCGGCGCGCGCAATCGCGGCAACCTCGATGCAGCGCCGGATACCACCTGATTTGGCCGTTTTTAGCGAGAAGATGTCCGCCATTCGCGCAGCCGCTCCCCGCGTCGCATCGCGCACACCGAAAACACTTTCATCCGCCATGATGGGGACATCAACAGCGCGGGTAATGTCGGCCAGTGCTTCGCGTTCAAACATGCGAACGGGTTGTTCGACAAATTCAGGCCGAAACGCTTCCAGATCTTTGATCGTCCGGACCGCGTCATAGGCGGCCAAGCCTTGATTGTAGTCGATGCGCAGGCGCGCCGCGTCGCCGTAAAGACCTCGAAGTTTCTCAAGACGCATCAAATCGAAGGCGTGATCGGCAAACCCGGTCTTTATCTTGAAGATGCGCACGCCGCTGTTCCAGATTTCTGCTATATCTTCCAGATCAGCGTCGAAATCCGGATTGGCGACAGAAAAGCTGAGCGGCATGCTGTCCCTGTGCCGACCGCCGACAAGCTCCGCGATCGGTAGCCCTGCGATCTGCCCAGTCAGATCAAGAAGCGCGCATTCAAGGGCCGCCTTCGCCTCGGTGTGGCCGACAAGCACACGTTCTGCATTTGTCATGATCGGCTCGACATGTACCGGGTCGCGTCCGATGATCTGTGGGCGCAGATGCACATGAAGTGCGGCCGCGTTGCCCTCAAGCGTTCCGGTGAACACGGGCCAGGGAGACGCCTCCCCCCAACCGGTTAGACCGCTATCCGTGATCAATTCGCACAAGGCGACATTGATCGCCCCAACATCGCCTGATCCATGGGAATGGACGGCCTTGGCCGGGATCGACACAAGATGCACACGCATGTCGATGATGCGATGATCGCTCATGGTTGCGGCCCTCGGGTATCGTCTAAATCCTGCGGAAACCTGCGCGGCAAAAGGCCGGACTGGAACCAAAGAAGGTAGGTATAGATTGAAAAGACTGGCCGCCCAGTCGCGCGACGGATGTCAGCCGCATAAGGGACCATATTGGTGCATTCCAACAAGATTGCCCCGATAGCAGGGTGATCATTTACCAACTTTAGCGCCGCGCTGACATTGTCTTGGCGCGCTAGTTCGAAATCGATCTCAGCCGCGTCGCCCAGCACTTGTGTGGTGAAATGCGACCCCGCGCCCGTCCCGCCGACAGGCGTATCACGCGCAATACCTGCCGCATCCAGGTGCTTATGGGTCAGAGTTTCAGAAGAGATCGTGAGAATGCCCAATGATTGATCCGCAGGCAGCGTCTGCGCGATAAGTGACGCCTGCAAAAGCGATGACGATGCCACAGGCACGCCCAGCGCCCGCGACATCTCGGCCTGAAACGGCACCAGAAACCCGCAATTTGTGGCGATGCCGTCGCAGCCAAGATCTGCCAGCTCTCGCCCGGCCTCGATGAAAGACTGCAAAAGCGGCGTCGCGTCCCCGCGCACGACATTGTCTGGCGTTGCAGATTGAACGACCTTGTATTGCACCGGGAACTGCCAGGTTGCGGCATTGCCAATGTCCCCCGGAATTCGGGGAAACTGCGTGTTAAGCATCAAGATACCGACACTCGCGCCGAAAACGGTTTTGCCGCCTGCCGTTTTCATGTCAGCTCAACCTTTGGGGCATAAAGATCCGCGAAAGCCAGCCGTACGGCTTCAGACGCATGGCGCGCGCGGTCTTCGATATGATTGCGCATGGCATCAGAGGCGGCAGCCCCGTCACCAGTGCGCACAACATCCAGAACCGCACGATGTCTGGCCGTCGTGGTGCGCCCCGCTGCTTGAAGCCGGCGCAGATCAGCCGTACGCACGAAGCGGATCTTGTCGTAGATTGTGGCCAACATGCGCATCAGCTCCCCATTGCCAGACAGGCCCGCAAGCTGCATGTGAAAGGACTCATCAAGCTCCATCAGGCGGATGGGATTGGTGCAGGAGGCGTATTCGTCCGAAGTCGCGTCCAAAGCCGCATCAAGCGCATCCAGCGCGCTTGGTTGCGCCTGAAGCGCAGCCTGCCGGACCGCTTCACACTCAATCGCCATGCGCGCTTGGTACAGATGCTCGACACGAGCCTGCGACAAGTCCCGGCAAAAGAAGCCACGACCGGGATGGAAATCAACAAAGCCTTCCGAGACCAGCCTGTTCAGCGCCTCCCTGAGCGGCGTACGGCTGGCCCCAAGATCACGCGACAAGGCAGATTCGTTGATCCTTTCGCCGGGCTTGAAGGTAAAAGAAGCCGCCATGTTTCGAAGCTGCGCATAAAGGATGCTAACTGTATCTTCGCTGGCAGTTTTTTCGTCGATCACTGGAAATTTCCCTAAACTGTGCAAGAATTCTAACGCATCTCTTGCATTGTGCGCAAGGCTGTGTAGTCATCTGTATACAATTTTGTTCGAAATTTTCGAGTTGGGGGCATCATTCCAGAACGTGTGATCATCGTTGGGGCCGGGATTGTGGGCGTGGCGAGCGGTATCTGGCTGCGCCGGTTCAGCGATGCCGAGGTGACGATCATTGACCGCCTGCCCCCGGGCGAAGGCACCTCCCACGGCAACGCGGGCGTGATCGCTGCATGTTCCATTGCGCCGGTAACAGCGCCCGGCTTAATGCGCAAAGCGCCCGGAATGCTGATGAACCCGGACTTTCCGCTGTTCATGCGCTGGAGCTATTTTCCGCGGCTTTTGCCTTGGCTGATGAAATATATGTCAAACGCCAATGACGCAGATACGCGCCGGATCGCAGGCGGATTGGCTAAAATTGCCGCCGATAGCGTCGATCAGCATAAGGCATTGGTCGCAGGCACAAACGCGGCGGCGTGGATGCAGGACAGCGACTATTCCTTCGCCTACAATAACCGAGCGGCCTTCGACGCCGACGCCTATACATGGGGCTTGCGCAAGGACGCGGGCTTCACACCAGTGCTGCGCGAAGGCAATGCGGCACGCGAATTTGAGCCGAACCTGTCGCCAGATATCGGACTGATTGCAACGATGCAGGACCATGCCTTTGTGCGTGACCCGGGCAATTACGTCAAAGCGCTCGCAGCCGAATTTCAGACCTTGGGAGGCATTCTCTTGCAGGCAGAGATCAAGGATTTCGATCTGGTGGACGACCAGATCAAAGGCGTCGTGACCGATCAGGGATCCAAGCCCTGCGATCGCGCGATCCTTGCGACCGGCGTTTGGTCAAAGCCGATGATGCAGAAACTGGGCCTGTCGATCCCTATTGAATCTGAGCGGGGCTATCACATCATCTTCAAAGATGCCGTTGGCGTGCCCTCGCATCCAATCATGGTGGCGAGCGGTAAATTTGTGGCAACCCCCATGGCCGCAGGGTTGCGCTGCGCGGGTGTCGTGGAATTCGGCGGACTCGATGCGGGCCCCTCGAAAGCGCCATTAAAGCTGTTGCGAAAGCAGGCCGAAGCCGCATTTCCGAACCTTGAGGCGGCGGAAGAAGTTGAATGGCTGGGTCACCGCCCTGCCCCCTCTGACAGCTTGCCACTGATCGGCCAGGTGCGCGCCACCGGCGTCTACACGGCATTTGGCCACCACCATATTGGATTGACGGGTGGGGCCAAAACCGGAAGGATTGTTGCAGGTCTTGTCGCAAACCAACCCACAAACACCGATATCGGTGATTTCGACCCCATGCGATTTGCATGAATTTACGGCAATAATAACTGACCAAGGGAGAAGACAATGAAGAAGATGACAACAACTTGCGTGGCGCTCGCCACCACTGCGTTTATGGCCTTGCCTGCCGCCGCTGAAGAAAAGTGGGACCTGCCGATGGCGTATTCCGGGTCCAACTTCCACTCGGTCACCGGGGCTGAATTTGCCAGCTGCATTACAACCGGAACCGGTGGCGACATTGAAGTGACGACACACCCGTCAGGCTCTCTTTTTGCCGGGGCCGATATCAAGCGCGCCGTGCAAACCGGTCAGGTGCCCATCGGGGAGCGTCTGCTGTCCGGCCACCAGAATGAAAGCGCCATTTTTGGCTGGGACTCCGTGCCGTTTCTTGTGTCCTCCTTCGACGAGCACGACAAGCTTTATGAAGTCGCCAAACCGCATCTTGAAGAGCTGTTGGCAGAGCAGAACCTGACACTGCTCTATTCCGTGCCATGGCCGCCCCAGGGTCTGTATTTTGACCGTGAAATCAACGCGGTTTCCGATATGGCGGGCATCAAGTTCCGGTCCTACAACAACGCGACCAACCGCCTGGCAGAGCTGACAAACATGCTGCCTGTCCAGATCGAAGCAGCCGAAATTTCGCAAGCCTTTGCGACCGGTGTTGCGGAGTCTATGGTGTCTTCCGGGGCGACGGGTTATGACCGCAAGGTTTGGGAAAGCCTGAGCCATTTCTATTCGGTCGATGCCTGGCTGCCGCGCAACTACATGCTGATCAACACAGGTGTCTGGGATGGTGTGTCTGATGCAAACAAAAACGTCATCAATGCCTGCGCACGCATGGCTGAGTATGCCGGCACATGGCGCGCCAAGGAATACACAGGCTTCACGCTGGCAGGTTTGGCCGCAGGTGGCATGACCGTGGAGCCAGCGGGCGACGCGTTGATGAGCGAGCTGAAAGCAATCGGCGAAACCATGACGGCGGAGTGGCTTGAGGCCGCTGGTGACGCTGGCAAATCCATTGTCGACGCGTATAACGCTGCGCAATAAGACCTAAGAAGGGCCAGCCGACACGCGCTGGCCCTTTCCATTTCCAAAACGTGTTGGATACCAAGTCATGACAGGTCTTCCCAAGACATTGCGCCGTGGCCTCGACGCACTATACCTTGCGTCTGGCGTTCTTGCCGCCTTGTGTCTTATCGCGATCCTGATGTTGATCGTTGCACAGATGATCGCGCGCTGGACGGGCGAGATATTCCCCGGTGCTGCGAATTATGCAGGCTACGCCATGGCCGCCGCCAGCTTCTTTGCCTTCGCCAATGCGCTCAACCGCGGATCACATATCCGCGTCTCTCTGGTGCTGAACGCTGTTCCAGACAGCGCCCGCTGGTTCCTGGAGATATGGTGTTTTGGGATCGCAACGCTCGTGATGTGGTACTTCACCTACTACGCCTATTGGTTCACTTACTGGTCGTGGAAATTCAACGAAGTCAGTCAGGCCCAAGACGGCACACCGCTTTGGATACCGCAATCCGTGATGGTCATTGGTGGTGCCATTCTGGCGATCGCCCTCACCGACAACCTGCTTCACGTCATTTTCAAGGGCGATCATCGGATCACGCGTGACCTTGTTGATCAAAGCCACGCGGAGTAAGCGATATGGAAGAAATCTATGCAATAGCCCTCTTTCTTCTGGTCCTATTCGTACTGCTTGGCTCCGGCGTCTGGGTGGGCCTCGCGCTGATGGGTGTGGCTTGGGTGGGGATGGAATTGTTCACATCCCGTCCGGTGGGCGACACGATGGTCACCACGATCTGGGCCTCATCGTCCAGCTGGACACTTACCGCATTGCCGCTGTTTATCTGGATGGGCGAAATCCTGTTCCGAACGCGATTATCAGAAGACATGTTTCGTGGGCTGTCGCCATGGCTCGCGCGTCTGCCCGGCGGATTGGTCCACACCAACATCGTGGGCTGTACGGTCTTTGCTGCTGTTTCCGGCTCCTCTGCTGCGACGCTGACCACGGTCGGCAAGATGTCCATCCCGGAACTGCGCGCGCGCGACTACCCTGAACGCATCGTTATCGGCACGCTCGCCGGGGCCGCGACATTGGGCCTGATGATCCCGCCTTCTCTGGCGCTGATCGTCTATGGCGTCACCGTCAACGAGTCGATTACCCAGCTGTTCTTCGCAGGGGTCTTCCCCGGACTTTGTCTTGCGCTGATGTTTATGGGCTATGTCGCCATCTATTCGCGGCTGTCGTCAAGCTGGAACCCGAAGCAGGAAACGGGCATGTCGTTTGCCGAGAAGCTGAGCAACTCCCGCTTTCTTATCCCTGTCTTGTGCCTGATCTTCGTCGTGATCGGTTCGATGTATGGCGGCTACGCCACGGCCACAGAAGCAGCCGCCATCGGTGTCATCGGCGCGCTGGTCCTTGCCGCCAGTCAAGGATCACTGACGTGGGCCACATTCACGCAAAGCCTGATGGGGGCCACACGCACCTCCGCAATGATCGCCCTGATCCTCGCGGGCGCGGCCTTCCTGAAGCTGGCGATGGGTTTTACCGGCCTGCCCCGCGCCTTGGCCGACGGGATCGCCACAATGGAGCTGTCCCGGTTCGAGCTGTTGATGATCCTGATGGTCTTCTACATCATTCTAGGCATGTTCCTTGACGGAATTTCATCAGTGGTGCTGACCATGGCCGTCGTCGAGCCGATGGTGCGCGACGCTGGCATCGACCTGATCTGGTTCGGCATTTTCGTCGTCGTCGTGGTCGAGATGGCGCAGATCACACCGCCCATTGGCTTCAACCTCTTCGTATTGCAGGGGATGACGGAACATGAGATGGGCTATATCACCCGCGCCGCGTTCCCGATGTTCATGATCATGGTGGCGATGTGCTTCCTGCTGATCTGGTTCCCTGACATTGCCATGTGGCTGCCCGACACTATGCGGCAGGCCCCCTGACACGTGGCAGCTGCGCTGATCTGGCTGGGACGGCACGGTCAATCCTGCTTGATCGCGGGTCTCATCGTGGGCCTTCTGGTCCCGGAGCTTGCGTCCCTGCTGCGCCCATGGGTCGGAACACTGATTGCGGTCTTGCTGTTTGTCTCCGCCCTGCGGGTCGGCGCGCGCCGCGCCTTTGGCAGCCTAGATGATTTGAAGGCAACCCTGCTGCGCATCGCCCTTTTGCAAGCGGCCTTGCCGTTGATCGTCGTGATGCTCGCCAAAGCTGCGGGACTATCAGATCTGCCGCTGCTGCTTGCACTTTGCCTGATGCTGGCGGCCCCGTCCTTGACAGGGGCTCCTAACTTCGCGGCAATGATGGGGCATGATCCGTCCCCCGGTATGCGCTTGCTCACGCTCAGCACCTTTTTGTTCCCGCTCACCGCCTTCCCTGTTCTGCTTGTGCTTGATCCCGGCGGGAATGGCCCGCTTGGGGCGATCTCGCTGTCACTGGGCCTGCTGAGCGTCATCCTGTTGGTTGTCGGTCTCGGATTTGCCGCGCGCCGGGTCGTGCCGAGCCTTGGCGAAAACGCGCAGCAGATGGCGCTTGATGGCATCGCCGCGCTGCTGCTGGCAATCATCGTCATCGGCCTTATGAGCGCGATCGGTCCCCTTCTGCGAAGCGACCCCGGGGAACTTGCCATTTGGATCGTGACCGCCTTGGCCGTCAACATCGCGCTTGTCAGCGTGACCCTGTATCTGAGCGATCGCGGTCGGTTGAAGATGCCCTTGTCCACGTCAATTTATGCCGGAAACCGCAACATCGCTTTGTTCCTGATCGTCTTGCCACCGGAGGTCGTGGCCCCGCTGATGATCTTTGTCGGCTGCTACCAAATCCCAATGTATCTGACCCCGGCCCTGCTCACGCGTCTGATGGCAGTCTTGGGCAAGTGCAACGGGAAGGTATGATCATTGCGGGACGGGATGCGGGCGCAACCCCAACCAAATCCTTCCAATCCTTGGCCGTCAATGGCAACGTCGACCATATCGGAAAGGATGCCCCCACATGACCAAAGTAAGCCAGCAAGACGGAAAGGTGATCATCACTTGCGCTGTTACCGGCGCTATTCATACACCGTCCATGACGCCGCATTTACCGATCACCCCCGATCAGATCGCCGCGGAAGCCATCGCCGCGGCAGAGGCCGGCGCGGCAATCCTGCATCTTCACGCCCGGAACCCGGAAACCGGACAGCCCGACCAAAGCGTTGAAGGGTTCGCCGGGTTTCTGCCCCGGATCAAGCAGGCAAGCGACGCGGTCATCAACATCACAACCGGTGGCAGCCCTTATATGAGCGTGGCAGAGCGCGCCTCCCCCGCGGCGCATTACCAGCCAGAGGTTGCCTCGCTGAACATGGGGTCAATGAACTTCGGCCTTTACCCAATGCTCAATCGCTTCAAGGAGTTCCAGTTTGAGTGGGAGCGCGCGCATCTGGAAGGTTCCAGAGACCTCGTCTTCCGCAACTCGTTTAAGGACATCGAATATGTCCTTGAGACATGTTACGGCAACGGCACCCGTTTCGAGTTTGAATGCTACGACATCTCGCATTTGTACAATCTCGCGCATTTTGCAGATCGCGGTCTCGTCAAAGCGCCGTTCTTTGTTCAATCCGTTTTCGGCCTTCTGGGCGGCATCGGCGCGCATCCCGAAGATGTCATGCATATGAAGCGCACAGCCGACCGACTTTTCGGGGATAATCTCAGGTGGTCCGTGCTTGGTGCAGGCGCAAACCAGTTTCGCGTTGCAGCGCAGGCGGCAGCCCTTGGTGGCAATGTCCGTGTCGGCCTGGAGGACAGCATCTGGGCGGGCAAAGGCGAATTGGCAACCTCCAACGCCGTACAGGTCGCCAAGGTGCGCCAGATCATAGAAGGGCTTGGCCTCGCCGTTGCAACGCCTGAGGAAGCACGCGCTATTCTGGCGTTGAAGGGCGGCGATCAAGTGAGTTTCTAGCGGCGATACCCTCAAGAAAAACATTTAAAATCAAAATCCTAATCGCCGAAACTTTAAAGTCGAGGACAGGCGCGTCCTGCGCGATCACGATGCTCTCTCGACCCGCCCTGCGGTGCGATTTGACCAAATTATTAGCATCTCAGTCACAGCGAAAACGGGAACATGATCCCCTTAGCCAAAAATCCTTGGTAATCCTCGGGTCACGCCTTACAACCAATAAAAAAACTAGGGGACAAAATGTTAACTTCAATCATCTCATTCGGGGTCATCCTCGCGTTCGTGCTGGTGGCCATATGCGTCATCAAGTGGTGGAACTTGCCGCTGACAGGCGTCACGCCAGTGCCGCTTTTCACCTTCATTGCGATCTTGTTCACATCCGGCCTGGATGTCGGGCTGATCATGTTTCCGCTGGCGTTTGACTACCCGCTTTACGCAGATACCGCGACGGAACCCGCCTACGCATTCACCAACCCGCTGGCGCTTGAGTTCGGCTTCTGGGGCTTCCTGATCTGGGCGTTCTACTTCCTGACGACCTTTTATTTCTGCGCGATTGAACCGCGTGTCGGGTTCTTCAAAATCCCGGCGGTCAAGCTTCTCAATAACATCGTGATCATCACCACTTGCGCATTCACAGGGGCATTGTTCCTGATCTACATGCCCTACTACATCGCCGAGGTCGGCGACGGTGAGACCATTTTGCCAGTGTTCTATCTGATCTGTTTCCTTGTCATTCTGGTCGCGGCTTTCAGCTCCACGGACCTGAAATTCGTGAAACTTCTATCGGTCAGCTCTACGGTGCTGTTCCTGTTCCTGATCCTCTACATGTTCCTGAACGCAGGCATGAGCGTGGGTGATCTCGCCTCAACCTCCAGCAACATTGGCGGTTATTTCGCGAATATTCACAAGTTCATCATCCCGCTGACAGACTACCACGAGTTCTATCTGTTCTGGTGGTTTGCATGGTCGATCATGATTGGTCAGTTCGTCAGCCGCTTTGTGGGTGGTCTGAAAACCTGGCAATTGCTGGCCGCGTTGCTGGTCTTTCCGTCCATTCCCTTGGCGCTGTGGTTCTCGGTTCTGTACTTCTACCACCTCAACGGTATCGGGACCGCGGGCTTGCCAAACTGGGCAATGACAATCGTGGGCATCGTGTTTGTGATCAACTCGTTCGATTCACTTATCCGCCTTTACACCGACAACCTGAACCTGACGACAGAGCGTTTCGGCACCGTGTCTTACGTTCTGGCAAATACGATCGGCCTGTTCGTTCTGACGCTGCTGTTCCAAAGCCAATGGCTGCAAATCCAATGGGTCGGCACAATTGTCATCGGGATCTACCTGCTGGCCCTGGCCTACATGTTCTTTG
>CAYGQQ010000079.1:0-13734 GCA_964352105.1 uncultured Rhodobacterales bacterium
CAAGGTCTTCTATGGCTGGTGCGACGCACCCATCGAATATATCGCCGCGACCCATGAATGGGCCGATGCACAAGGCGGCGACTGGCAAAGCTGGTGGCGCACAGACAAAGGCGCGAACGACGTCCGGTACGTACAATTCATGGGCAAGGACAATGTGCCGTTCCACACGCTCAGCTTCCCTGCGACGATCCTTGGCGCGAACTCGCTGGGCGATGACGAGCAATGGAAGCTGGTGGATTACATCAAGTCGTTCAACTACCTGAACTACGACGGCGGCCAGTTCTCGACCTCGCAAGGGCGCGGTATTTTTCAGGATCAGGCTCTGGAAATCCTACCCCCAGATTACTGGCGCTGGTGGCTGCTGAGCCATGCGCCCGAAAGCTCCGACAGTGAATTTACCTGGGAGAACTTCCAGACCGATGTGAACAAGGATCTGGCCGATGTCCTGGGCAATTTCATCTCTCGGGTCACGAAATTCTGCCGCTCAAAATTCGGCGAAGCGGTGCCCGACGCCGGCGTGTTTGGCGCGCCCGAGCACGCGTTGATCGCCGATCTGACCACCCGCGTCCGTGCCTATGAAGGCTATATGGACGCGATGGAGGTGCGCAAATCCGCAGCGGAGCTGCGCGCGATCTGGGTCGCTGGCAACGAGTATCTGCAAGCGGTGGCCCCTTGGAGCACTATCAAGGAAAACCCCGATCAAGCCGCCGCGCAAATCCGTCTGGCGCTGAACCTGATCCGGCTCTACGCGATCCTGTCGGCACCGTTTATCCCTGATGCCGCAAACTCCATGCTGGCGTCGATGAAAACGGAGGAGGACGCCTGGCCAGAGGACGTCGCCGTCTCCCTGCAAACGCTCGCACCGGGCCACGTCTTCGAAGTGCCCGAGGTTCTCTTTGCAAAGATCAGCGATGACGACCGCGCCGATTGGCAGGCCAGATTTGCGGGCACGCGCGACTAGCCCCTACACAGGTCGTAAAACGCAGATGTGACTTGACCCCTGCCGGGTTGCGTCCAAATCTGTCGCCCATGTTACGTTTTGCAATAGCCCTTGTCTTGGCACCAGCCGCGCTCTCTGCGGCCTGCCCCGACTTGTCGCCCCGTTCTGAGCGTCAAATCCAGCTCATGGACCAGGTCGCCAAATCCCCCGACACCCAAACCGCCCAGCGGCTGTCGGAGGAGTTATGGGATATCTGGATGACCGCCCCCGATGAGACCGCCCAAGAGATGCTCCGGCGCGGGATGGAGCGGCGCAACGGTTATGATTTTTCCGGTGCCGTTGCCGATTTCAGCCAGTTGATCGAATATTGCCCGGACTACGCGGAAGGCTACAACCAACGGGCCTTTATCAGCTTTCTGCGCAAGGATTTTGAGACCGCCCTGGAAGACCTTGACCGGACGTTGGCGCTGACGCCGGATCATATCGGTGCGGTCTCCGGCAGGGCGTTAACTTTGTTGCAGTTGGGCCGGGAGTATGAAGGCCAGATTGCGTTGCGACAGGCCTTGCTGCTTAACCCATGGCTGCCCGAAAAAGCGCAGCTTCGCACCTTGCCCGCCGACCCGTCCGCGCCCGGCTCCGAAACTGACAAAACCGATCTCTGACCCCTTTTCCCCAGCGCGCAAGCAGACTAAGGTCTGCGCCAGAGCCCGCGTGGTGGAATGGTAGACACATGGGACTTAAAATCCCTGGACCTAACGGTCGTGCCGGTTCAAGTCCGGCCGCGGGTACCACCTGAAATTCTGGTCATCGCAATGCGCTGGTAAGGGCGATCGGCAGTCCACTATCAACGGCACGCCATCACAAGCACAGAATTGCCCTGCGCCCATTCGGAATAGCAATGATAGGTGTATTCGGTCTTATTGTCGTAGTGGTACCATTCCAACTTGGCATGCGCCCCTGTATCTGCCGCTGCAACAATGCGCGGCCAGACAGGTGTCCATGTCAGATCAGGCACATCTGCATAGGATACGGCAGCCAGATCCGGCGCACGATTGTCAGCAACAACCATCGAGCCTTCGAAAATCTGCAACCCCATGGCAGAGGACGCGAATGGCATTTCAGGGTCCGCCATGGCATCAATTGCGGCCTCAATACCGTCGAGCACGATTATCTCTGAGAGATATGTCGTCATTTTCCGCGCATCGGCTTCTGTTCCGAAAGCGGTTCCCGAAAGCGCCGCCGAGGCGGTGAAAAGACTGAGTGTAGCGACAAGAATTCCAAGCTTCATGAAAAGCACTCCCAACAATTAAACCTGGGATCAAGATATCAGCCCTGTCTTAAGCCTGCGTTATTTCGCGGCCACCAAATCGGCGTTTCCCGTCGGAAAATATCTAAAAGTCGAAAAAAAACGCACCCAAATGGATGCGTTTTCTTAACTTGGAATTTGGAGAGTTTACGCAGCTTCGGCCTGTGACCGACGCTCGCTTTCCTCGCGGGACAGCGCGACAGAAGTCCGCACACCATTTCCCACAAAATTCATCAGCCCGGAGACAACACGCTCGTTCGGGTCAATCCCGGCGCAGCTCAACACTTCGCGGCCATCACGAGACCGCGCCCAACGGGCGATCTGCTCGGGGCCATTCCCGTATTTCTTGTCATCTGCAATGGCATCATCCAATGCAGCCAGCACAACTGCCGCGAAAAGCTTCCGCGCGCGTTGTCCTTGTTCAAAGTTGAAAGCAGTGCCATCAACGAAATCAGCAGCCATCTCGTCGTCCTTTATTATTGCTCTTGCATCTTCGGCGTGAAGCTCTTTCTGACACAGTTATTCCGATTCGTCATTGCAATAATGATATAACTGCCATGCAGCCCATGCATAGCTTTCGTTCTGAAATACTGTATTTAGCCGTCTTGCTCGCCCGTCATCCGCCAGATATAGGTTCCGGCAAACCAATTACAACCTTTTGTCAAGGAAATGACACAATGGCGAAAATCAACGGAAACGAGATCAGACCGAATGCCGTGCTCGACCATAACGGAGGCCTTTGGGTCGCTGTGAAAGTCGATCACGTGAAGCCCGGAAAGGGCGGCGCATTCGCCCAGGTGGAACTGAAAAACCTGCGTAACGGCTCGAAATTGAACGAACGCTTCCGCTCCGCCGATAAGGTCGAACGGGTCCGGTTGGAGCAGAAAGATCAGCAGTTTCTCTATGAGACCGACGGAATGCTGACCTTCATGGATACAGAGACCTATGAGCAAATCGAGTTGCCGGCCGATCTGTTGGGCGACCGCCGCCCGTTTCTGCAAGACGGCATGATCGCCGTGATCGAATATTACGAGGCCGAGGCCCTCAACGTGACGCTGCCGCAAAAAGTGGTCTGCAAGATCGTGGAGACAGAGCCCGTCGTCAAAGGCCAAACAGCCGCAAACAGCTTCAAACCCGCGATCCTCGACAATGGGATCAAGGTGATGGTGCCACCTTTTGTGGGCCAGGACGAAGACATCGTCGTGAATACCGAAACCATGGAATATTCCGAGCGGGCATAACGGAACGCGCGTCTAACTGTCGTCTGCGGGGTGATTAACCCCCTCCACTCACTGCGCAAGCGCGCCTGACCTCGGATCGACGCCGTCAAGGCAGCCAATATTCACTCCCATCTCTTTGGGGTCCATCCGACGTTGATGATGCGTATGGGTCCCGCAAATCTTGCAGAAATAGTGCCGCGCCGTCCTGGAGCCAAATTGATAAAGAGTTAGATGCTCCGCCCCGCGGATCACCTCCATATCGGTCGTGATCGCAGACACGGCACCGGGCTTGACCCTCCGGCACAAAGAACAATCGCAGCGGGTCGCGTCTTCCAGCCCGCCCACCATTTCAAACGACAGCGCAACCGCGCCGCAATGGCATGAGGCTGCCACCCGGCTCATTTCCGGCGCGTGATCTTGGGAATGGAGCTGGAGCCATACTCCACCTCGGGATGCGGCGGATGGCCTTCTGTGCGTTGCCAGAACCCGGCCCCGCCGCGCTTCAGCCACAATGGAATTGCAAAGATCAGCCCGATCACGAAGCCGCCGGCATGGGCCCAATAAGCCACGCCGCCTTGGGACAGATCCGCTCCGACGCCACCGAATATCTGGAACGCAAACCAAAGTCCCAGCATCACCCAGGCGGGCACCGGAAAGACTTTGAAAATGATCACGATGATGATCAGAATATCAACCTTGGCCTTGGGAAATAGCAGCAGATAGGCCCCCATCACCCCCGCGATCGCACCCGACGCCCCCACATTGGGTATGGGAGAGTCTGGATCAGCAATCAGCTGCCCCAAATCCGCCCCGCCCCCGCAGGCCAGATAGAAAATCAGAAAGGGGATATGGCCCATCTGATCCTCAAGATTGTCCCCGAAAATCCACAAAAACAGCATGTTACCCGCCAGATGCATGAACCCGCCATGCAGAAACATAGAGCTGATCAGCGTGTAGTAATCCGTCCCGCTGGATATCTCGGCTGGGACCATCGCCCAAGTGTCAAAGAACGCATTCAGCGCGCGCGGGTCGTCAAAAAGCGGCCAGTAGCTGAGGAAAATCACCACGTTCAGCGCAATCAGCGCGTAGGTGATGAAAGGGGTGCGCTCGGACGGGTTGTGATCTCGGATCGGGAACATGGGGTGAAGCTGACCTATTGCGCAAGAGGGGTCAAGACCATCAAAAGACCATGGCCCACATGATGACCGGGAACAGCTGGAACCCAGCCGCTGCAAGGATTGCAAGTCGTGCGGGCAGACCATCAAACCGTCGCCACAAGATGCCAAGCAGCACTAGACAAACACCGATCTCTATCGGGCCAGCGATGTTGCCGTAATGACCAGAATCCCAATAGCTGACGGGGCTTTCGTAAATCCAATCGGTCAGCGGCCAAAACTGGGGCCGTCCGTCATCGTGATGCAGCGGAAAATCAAACGCCAGATGCAACAGACCCGAGCCTGCAAACGCGATCAGCCACATTCGTTTGGACCAAAGCGCAAGTCCCATCAGCGCGCCCCAGAGGATAAACGAGTTATCCACCGCGAAAACCTGCATCCACGCGTCCGAGAAATAAAGCTGGTCGAACACTACTTTCATGGGCGTGCCCAGAACAATCAGATGCCATCCGACCATCAGGTACAGCGACAGATCAGGAGCCAAGGAACCTGCAAGCGCTGCTCCGGTTACGTTTGGCTGACCCGGTCGCGCAAACGCAGCCGCGCCGAAAATCAAATGCGCCGGGGTGTTCATCGGACTTTACATCGGCTCCTGTTCGCGTCACCCAGACTTTAGGCGGAAAGGACAGCGATGACCAAGGCAATCATGATACAAGGCGCGGGCTCCAATGTCGGCAAGTCGATGCTTGTCGCCGGGATCTGCCGTCATTTTTCGCGCAAAGGGATGGCTGTGCGTCCCTTCAAGCCGCAAAACATGTCCAACAATGCCGCCGTCACGGCTGATGGTGGGGAAATCGGGCGCGCCCAAGCGTTGCAGGCGCGCGCCTGCGGCGTGGCCCCGATGATCGATATGAACCCGGTACTTTTGAAGCCGGAAAGCGAGGTCGGCGCGCAGGTTATCGTGCACGGAAAACGCTTTGCAACGCTGAAGGCACGAGATTACGCTGAGGTGAAACCGACGCTCCTTGCCAAGACGGTCGAAAGCTTCAACCGGCTGAAAACACAAGCCGAATTGATCGTCATTGAAGGTGCAGGTAGCCCGGCGGAGATCAATCTGCGCAAAGGCGACATCGCCAATATGGGATTTGCCGAGGCCGTCGGCGCGCCGGTCCTGCTGGTGGGCGACATCGACCGTGGCGGCGTGATTGCTCAGATTGTCGGCACGAAAGCGGTGCTAAATGACAGCGATCGCGCCCTGATCCGCGGCTTTCTCATCAATAAGTTTCGCGGTGACCCGACGCTGTTTGATGACGGTCTGTCAGAGATCGAAACTCGCACCGGCTGGCCCTCGCTTGGGGTCATTCCGTGGTTCGCCGATGCGTGGAAACTGCCCGCCGAGGACGTGATGGACATCGCAGGCACCTCTGGCGGGGCACTGAAAATTGCTGTGCCAAAGCTGGCGCGGATGGCCAATTTCGATGATCTTGATCCGCTGGCCAGTGAGCCTGATATCTCCGTTGAAATTGTGGAGCCTGGCCGTCCCCTGCCCGCCGACGCCGCCCTCGTCTTGATCCCCGGATCCAAATCCACCATCGGCGATCTGGAGTTTTTCCGAGCGCAGGGTTGGGACATCGATCTAATGGGCCATGTCAGACGTGGCGGTCATATCTTGGGAATCTGCGGGGGATATCAAATGCTTGGCCGCGCCATCCACGATCCGGATGGGATCGAAGGCCCGGCGGGGTCGACCCGCGGGCTTGGGCTTCTGGATTTGGAGACCTGGATGGAGCCTGCCAAAACCCTCACCGAAGTCACAGGGTGCGAGGTCGAAAGCGGCGCGCCTGTAACGGGTTATGAAATCCATATCGGGCGCACCGATGGTCCCGCAGCGACGCGGCCTTGGCTGCGCATCAACGGCCATCCTGCTGGTGCGGTCAGCGAAAACGGGCGTGTGCGCGGTGGCTATCTGCACGGGATTTTTTCGTCAGATGCGTTTCGGCGGGAATACTTGGGACGGCTTGGCACCGTCGGCAGTGACCAGAACTACGAACGAAGCGTCGATGAAACCCTCGACGCGCTCGCAGATCATCTGGCCACGCATATGGATCTGGGCAAACTGCTGGCCTTGGCCAAACCGGTCTAGTCGAATTCCTTGGTCGCAAGCACGCGATTGATCTCCCGACGGACCAGTAAGCGCAGGTTTTTCGTAATCAACGTGCCCATTTCGCCGGTCAACTCCTGACGCACGACATCACGCACAAGGGCAGTCAGTCGTTCTTCCGACAGCCCGAGATCACCACCATCTGGCTGCGTTGGCACCGCACTTGCGGCAATACTTGCTGGCTCCGGCGTTTCTGCTTCTTCCGCCACCGGCGCATCTTCAGAAAGCGGTGTCGCCGTCAGTTCATCGCCCACGATGTCCGGTCTGACGATCAGCAGGTCAGTGGGGTTACTCTGCGCCGCGTTCGCATCATCCTCGGAGGCGTGCTCAGCAGAAAATTCATCAACCTCCAGTTCGGCAGCCTGACCATCAACCGGGTCAGAGGCGTCGTCTTGCCCATCCTCTGCATCCGATGCCAAAGCCTCTTTCGGAAGAAACGCGTCAGACTCTGCCGCGGCCTCCTCTTCCTGTTCCCGATCCGCGTCGAAATCGTAAATCTGCGCAGTCGTCGCAACGCTATCACTGCCTTCGTCATCGACAACCCAGACATCCGCCTCGGCAACCTCAGTGTCGACTTCGTCTTCGTAATAGTCTTCTGGAAGGGCAACATTCCATGGCTCTGCGGGCTCGTCACCACGTTGATCAGACCCTGTTTCAAAATCGGCAAACGCACTCACGACCGCATCCGCTTCAGTCTCGGGTGCGGCATCATGATCCGGCTCCACATGAAGCGCAAAGACATCTTCCGGAGAGACCAAATCGCCTCCGCCGGCTTTTGAACCAGGGGCAGTGATCATAGCATCAGACAGATGCAGCCGCGACTTCGGCAATTTGGAGAACATGGGCTGGCTGTCTTCGCCCGGCTCCTGCGCGGTGTCGCTGGCTTCTTCCTGCGCCTCTTCTGCTTTGCGCTTCAAGGCAAGACGCAGCTCACCCAAATCAGTTGTTGCCGCTTCATCAACGGAAAACGCCTCAGCGTCCGCGCTAAATTCTGCACTTTTATCGGAGCCGTACTTATCCGCAAGATCGGGACCAGACGCCCTATCCTCGGCAAAGCTGTCCTCTGCCACGGGATCATCGGCCAATTCATAGGCGTCATGCTTGGCCACCCGCTGTGAAGATGTCAGCAAAAGCGCATCTTTTTCAGCGTCTTGCGCGATTTCGTCGGCCACAGCTTCCGCATCTTTCCCGGACTTGCTGGACGTCTCCGCAACCAGGCGACGGATCGACGACAATACATCTTCTACGTCAGTATTCTGGACTGATTCCGCCATTGCATGCCTCATGTATGTTTTCAGGCAGACTAACGTTTGCTCCGATCCGTTTCAACAGATCGTTCAACTTGTTAGTTCTTTTGGTAGCGCTTCAAAATGCGGTCCAGTTTCTTGCCTTCCGCCGAGTTAGCGACCGGGGCGGTACGCACGGCATTATAGTATTCCTTAGGATCGTAGCGCGTGACCGGCAGGTTCAGCTTTTCTGCCGTCAGAAGACCCATCGCCGACAACAGCGAATAGGCGGCCGTGTAGACCTCCGTCTCTGCGACAACGCGGTTGGTGCGCGCATCAAACAGGTCCTGTTCTGCATCAAGCACATCCAAGGTCGTCCGCGCGCCCAGACGCGCTTCTTCCCGGACACCGTTAAAGGCAACTTCGGCGGCCCGGATCTGGCGATCGCTGGCTTGTATCTGGGCATTGGCCACAGCCAGACGCGACCAGCTGTCTGACACGTTCTGGCGCACCAGCCGCACCTGCTGGTTCAAATTTGCACGCGATGCATCCAAAGACGCCCGCGCCCGCCGGATCAGGGCCTTCAGCTGCCCCCCTTGATAAAGCGGGACGGTCATATTCAACCCGATGGAGCTGTTATTGTCCCGAGAAGAGCTATGTCCCGCACTCGCAGACAGCGATACCCGCGGCTTCAACGCCGCTTTCGCCCGCTCCACATTCAGTTCCTGTGCGCGGATCTGGTGTTGCGCCTGATCGATGCTGGGGCTGTTCTGCTCCCCCAATGCGCGGGCAGAATCAGCGGTTTTGGGCAGGCTTGGCAACCGGGAAATCGCCTGCAATGCGCCCGGCGCACGTCCGACATTGGCGCGGTACAACTCGCGCGAGATCGCAAGCTGGCCTTGTGCCGCGGCCAGATCGCCCCGTGCCTGCGCCAAACGCGCCTCGGCCTGGGCCACATCCGTGCGGGTCACTTCGCCCACATCAAAACGGTCTTCAGCGGCGCGCAATTCCTGGGTGATCAAACGCAGATTGCTTTCGCGCAACATCGCCACACGGGCGTCGCGCAGCACGGAAATATAGGCTTGTACGGCATTGAAAAGCACTTGCTGTTCCTGGTTCACGAGCGAGGCGCGCGTGGCCAGAACCGTCTCCTTCGCGGCCTCAACTGCCAAGGCTGTAGCGCCTGAATCATACAGCAGCAATTCCAAACCCAGACTGATCGTAGACGACAATGTCCCGCCGCCAGACGCCGTCGCCCCGTCCGATTGCGTCACTCCGGCACTGCCCGCTATTTGCGGTCTCAGCGCGGACAAGGCCGTCGCAACGCCTTCATCCTCTGCCCGCAACAGCGCGCGCGACTGGTCCAGCAAATTTGAGTTTTCATAGGCCGACACCAAAGCCGATGTCAGATTTTCGGCAGAGGCACCCGGTGCCCATACACCCAGACCCAGTGTGGCAATTGCGGCAATTCGCAGCTGTTTTCTTACGAAAGACATCAATACCACTCTTAGGTTCCTTCATTAGTCTCAGGCAAAATACCTAATCAAAAACAATCATCTAGCATCGGCAGAGCCGGAAAAATCAAAGCGCAAATGCGCGGTCACGCTCAAATCCCGGCAGTATCTTCGCGCCCGCATTGAACGCCATACGCCATGCAATGTTTCCATTTCGTTTATAACCGATCCGACACTCACCCAAGGCTCCGTCGGCAAATATCGCAGCAATCCTGCCGCCATCTTTTAACTGGTCTGCCACCGCGTCAGGCAGCGCGGAAATTGCGCCCTGAATGACGATCACATCATACGGCCCGTGCTTTGCCGCACCCTCTGTTAATGGTCCTTGCAGCACCGCGACATTGTCTACGCCCTGCTCCGCCAGCAAAGTCTCCGCTTCCTTGGCCATGTCCTCGATCTCTTCGACCGCCACAACCGCCTCTGCCATCCGCGCCAAGACGGCGCTGGAATAGCCAAATCCGCACCCCAGATCGAGCACCAACTCATCAGGTTGAACATCCAGCGCATCCAGCATCTTGGCGAAACTGCGCGCCTCCAGCAGTTCACGACCCTCGCCCAGATCCAGGTTCTCGCCAGCATACGCGACCGCCATCTTGGCGTTTGGCACAAAAACCTCACGCCGCACGTTCAATAGTGCATCAATAATTGGGAATTTCGTCACATCGGACGGCCGCACCTGCGTGTCGACCATCATTAAACGAGCTTTTGCGTAATCAGTCATACTAAACTCTTTAGTCTAGTTTCGGTTATTTCGTGTTTTGCCATAGAAAGTTACGTCCGACAACGGAGAACTGCGCCCACTTTCCCTTGCACGCGCAAAAGCCTTGTTCTACAGACATCTTACCACGGCGGCGAGTTGGCGGAGTGGTGACGCAGCGGATTGCAAATCCGTGTACACCGGTTCGATTCCGGTACTCGCCTCCATTTAATTTCAATGACTTAGCGGATTTTCGAGAATCGCTGACTGGCGCGTCTAAACAAATGTCTAAACATTCTGTTTTTGTTCTGTTCGCATTGCTAGCAATTGAAAGGCTCCGGAAGCCATCATTTAAGGAACGCAAGCCCGCCCGCTCACTTCTCAAAAAAGATAAACTTCGATAGGTAGCGAGCTGTGATCGCGATAAGCGACAAAATGAGATACGTCGCTAAATAAAATATCCACCCAAAGCTGGTAGGCTCGCCTTCCGAAAATACTAGCTGACCACGCAGAGTAGCAGTGTAGCTAATTTGCGATGCAAAGTAATTCTGAGCGAGAACTCCCAGCATCACAAACGCGAAAGAGAAAACGCAAAGCCCGAACTTAGGTGCTAACTTCTCAATAAAACTAGCCACTAAATACAACGCTGATACCCAAAGCAAAAACAGCGGAACGAGCGCCATGTCGACCCCTATTGTTAAGTAGAGTAAAGACAAAATCACAAGATAAAGGATTAACGACTTCATACTTTCTCTTTTCACAAAATAAAAAAACTCTAGCTAGAAAAGCTCGTATTAGACGAGCCCCTTACAAGCTGTGATTTATCAAATACTGCTACTTTGAGATTTTTTCAGTTCGCATCTGTTGCGCCTCAATTGCCCTCACCTTCTGCCGCACTTTCTTTGTGTAGTGAAGTACCATCGCTGGGCTTTGGCCCGTAACAGCAGCGACGAGATCGTCGCTACAACCGGCCTCTACAAGCTCACATGCGGCGTTGTAGCGCCATGAGTGGATATCGTAGCCAAGAGCGCCAATCTGCTCCCTGACCTTCCTGACGGCTGCTGACGCGCCTCGGTAGGACCAGCAATTGGTTCCTCGTTCGTTTGTGAGGATGAAGACTGAATGGCGGCTTGCGACATCTAGGGCCGCTTGCAATTCATCTAGGATTGGAACCCATAGTTCCTTTTTGGTCTTGTTTTGTCGAACAAAGAAGGCACCGTCCTGAATATCGGACCAGCGCATTTCTAAAACATCGCCGATCCGCTGCCCGGTGCCGACGCATAGCTCCATCACGAGGCGTTCTCTTGTACCAAGAGGGCACTTTTCCCGATAGACCCCAAGCAGGTCGCGCGGCCATGGCTCTCGCTCTCGCTTTTCCGTCTTTAGTTCAGGGACCCCTCTCGCGGGATTGGTTTCGCGCCAGCCAAGATCAACGCAGTGCTCCATCAGCACCCGTAAAACGCGCAATGAATAGTTCGCGAAGTAGACCTTATCCGCGTTTGCGTCACGTAGTCGGATTACATCCTTACGCTGCATTTTTGCTGGATTTCGGTCGCCCATGATCGTCGCGAAGAATTTGAGGTGCTTGTCGTAGTCAAGCCCGGTTCGCGGTTTGAGATTTCGATATCTTGGGGACTTGTGGTAGTTTTTGATCAGGGCATGGAACGTCCGAGAAGAAACTATCCTCGGCTTATCGTTTCGAGAAAGGATGTCAGCATACTCTTTCCAAAACGCTGACGTTCCGAATTCATATTCGAATTTCTGAGACGACCAACCCCGTCTTTGGAAATAAATTCCGTTCTTTTGACGGTAAACGTATTTAGGAAGTTGACGTTTTGTCATGCCGCATATCTATCCCGTCAAATTGGTCGCTACTTTCATCGTTAGAGAACTCAACCTCAATACGTCGTCCGTCCAGCGTTACGCTACTTACCGACTTCCCCGCACTCTCTAGCGCAGCAAGAAGGCTTAGCGCTTTTTGTTCAATATTACTCTTTGCCATTTCTAGACCCTCTAAGCGATAGGATTGCGCATCCTTGCGGCTGAATGAGACGGTGCGTCCCATGCAAACCTTGGTTGCTTAGAATCTAGGAATCCGAGATTTTTGGTGCAATGACTTTTTTTGGTTTGTGTCACTAACTGCAGTAAGCAGATTGTAACATTTCGTTACCAAAATCGACCAATTTTAGCATATTAGCTCCACGAATTTCGCTTTGGATGAAAGCGGCTGCGTTTTTGAAAAAACCGCGAAATTCCTGTCACTAAATGCAGTAATGTAACAAGGAGTGAGTTTTGGCCCGCTGCACCAATCCCTCTCCGATCCATGAAGTCTCCGGGGATTGGCACAGCTACCGCTCTACGTGTCAAGTTTGACGAAGCGCTATTTTCGGCGTTCGCCCCAGACTCGCTCAGCGCGCGCCTGAGACCTAGTCGCTCTTTTTGGTAGATGCACCTAACGAGGGCGTCGTTCCGTGCGATCTAAGCGGGTCTGCGGCGCGCTGTGGTCATAACAGCGACGGCCTTACCCCCAGATCGCGAAGAATGCACTTTGAACGCCCTCCGAGTTGCATGGTTTGTTGAAATTGGGCTGATTGAGGGCATTGCGATTCTGGTAGAACGCGAAATTTATGCAGGTCAAAACGGCCGCTCATGCCGCGTTGCTGACAAGTAATTTTAGTATACAAGGGCTTATGCGCCTTTAGGTTGGAGCAAAGATTTCAACCTGCTCCAACGCCTTGCGACCGGAGAATTGCCGCCATGCGCATCGATGTAGTACTCGACCATTTCCGAACTTAGACTTGAAAAACAGCGAGAAACCGCCAAAAAACGTTCTAATTCGGTGTGTGCGGAGTCGAGCCTTGAACCCGTGATGGCGCAAGATCTTTTGATAATCATGCGAACAATATTGGCTGCCACGGTCAGTGTGATGGATACAGCCTTTTGGTGGCGCTCGGAATACAATGGCCATGTTCAACGCACGGATCGCCAGGTCGCGCTTCATCCGGTTTCTTACCGCCCAGCCAATCTCGCGCCGAGAATGCAGGTCGAGGATCACAGCAAGATACAACCAGCCCTCACGGGTCCAAACATAGCTGATATAACCCGCCCATTTCTGGTTCGGTCGGTCAGCCACAAAATCCCGATCCAGCAGGTTTGGCGCAATATTGAACTTGTGATCGCTGTCGGTGGTCACCTTGTGTTTGCGGGTTCTGACAACGGATATGCCGTTCTGGCGCATCAAACGCCCGACACGGCGATGGCCGATATTCAGGCCGATCTCCTTCAACTCTTCGGTCATCCGAGGTCTGCCATAGCTGCCCAGGCTGAGACGCGACTGCTCTTTGATATGTGCCAGCGTCACCAGATCAGACCGCTGTCTGCGGCTTGCAGGTCGGCTGCGGAAGGCACGTAAACCGCGGGGACTGACATCCATGACATGGCACATCCGGCCAATGGAAAACGTAGATTGGTGTTCTTCGATGAACTTAAATCTCACGGCTTTTGGCTCGCAAAGAACACCGTGGCCTTTTTTAACACTTCCCTTTCCTCCTTGAG
>CAYGQQ010000080.1:0-13701 GCA_964352105.1 uncultured Rhodobacterales bacterium
CTTGATGACGCTGACCCAATGGGTGATCTCGGCCAGATCGCGCAGAACAGCCATGGGGTCAGCCCCGTCGGCATATTGCGCGGACAGTTCTTGAAGTGCTCCGGCGGCGTCGCCTTTCATGATCAGATCGAACAGATCCAGCACCCGTCCACGATCAGCCAGACCCAACATGGCGCGCACTTGCGGGGCTGTTGTTTCGCCAGCACCATGGGAAATGGCCTGATCCATCAAGCTCATGGCATCGCGAACAGAGCCTTCGGCCGCGCGTGTGATAAGTGCCAATGCATCATCGGCGATCTGGGCGTTTTCCTGATCGGCAACGCTGCGCAGATGGGCAATCATCACTTCCGGCTCGATCCGGCGCAGATCAAAGCGCTGACAGCGCGACAGGACCGTTACCGGGACTTTGCGAATCTCGGTGGTGGCGAAGATGAATTTGACATGCTCGGGCGGCTCTTCCAGCGTTTTGAGAAGGGCGTTGAAGGCACCTGTGGACAGCATGTGAACTTCATCGATGATGTAAACTTTGAACCGGGCAGAGGCAGCGCGATAATGCACGGAATCGATGATTTCGCGAATGTTGGCGACGCCAGTGTTGGAGGCCGCGTCCATTTCCAGAACATCGACATGGCGACCCTCTGCGATGGCCACGCAGTGTTCGCACTTGCCGCAAGGTTCTGTTGTGGGGCCGCTTTCGCCGTCTGTGCCGATGCAGTTCATACCTTTGGCTATAATCCGCGCGGTCGTGGTTTTTCCGGTGCCGCGGATGCCTGTCATGATGAAGGCTTGCGCGATGCGGCCTGCTTCAAAAGCGTTTTTTAGGGTGCGCACCATGGCGTCCTGACCAATCAGGTCTGCGAAGGTTGCAGGCCGGTATTTCCGGGCGAGAACCTGATAGGGGGTGCTTTGCTCTGTCGCGGTCATGAAGGGCCTTCGGATTCGGATCATCCGACAGTAGGCGTCTGGCGTGCAGAGGTCTAGGGATGTCTGGGAGAATGCCGGCCCGAAATCCGGGCGGTGTAAGGTGAGAGGCTGGACAACGACCCAAGCGGGGCTCGTTACGGCTGCTTCCTTCCGGATCTGACCGGGTTGGCGAGGCGCTCGCCCGCGCCAACCTCTCAGGGGTGGATATAGGCGTGCGGGCCGGCTGGCGCAAGTCGGGAGTGTTTGCCAAGTGCGATTGCGCGTGGCAGAAGAATTGCAAAACCGGAATGGGACCGAAGTAGGGGCAGGGATGAAGCACGCGGAAACCGTCACATTTGGCGGCTCTGGATTGGACCGCGCGGCGCATTTGCGCGGCAACCCAGAAGAACTTGCAAAACTTTTGTTTGCGCCAGACGCTGGTGTTTTGCCGTTTTGGCGGGGCAAGCCGTTGGTTTCTTGCGAAGACGAAGAGCAACCCGGTTGGTTGCCCGCAGATCACGATATTTTCGAGCACGCGGATGAAGCGGCGATCTTTCTGGGCCTTGATGACGGAACGGCGCGATTTGCGCGTGATATTTCCGACTGGGAACCCGACCAGCTTCCCGACAGTTTGAACGCGTTCTTTGACCCGTCCGAGCAGCATTTTCCGGGCCTGCCGGAGCATATGCGGTTTTGCGAATTGCGCGGGGTGATGACCCAACTTGATCCGCGCGGGGCGGAGTTGGTGGCGACCGCGAAGGCGGTGATCAACTGGCATGAACACCACGGGTTCTGTGCGAAATGCGGGGCCAAGTCGGAAATTTCGATGGCGGGATGGCAGCGCGATTGTGCGGCTTGTGGCGGGCATCATTTTCCGCGGACCGATCCAGTTGTCATCATGCTGATCACCCATGGCAATTCGGTGTTGATGGGGCGCTCGCCCGGCTGGCCTGAGGGGATGTATTCGCTGTTGGCGGGCTTCATTGAGCCGGGAGAAACCATTGAGGCAGCTGTGCGGCGTGAAACCTTTGAAGAAGCGGGTATCACCGTCGGACCGGTGTCTTATCTGGCGACCCAGCCCTGGCCGTTTCCGTCCTCTTTGATGTTTGGATGTCGAGGGGAGGCGTTGGACACGCAAATCAAAATCGATCCAGAAGAGATCGAGGACGCAAAGTGGGTGACACGCGAAGATATGCTCGAAATTTTTGCAGGAAATGTCCCGTCGATGCTGCCTGCGCGCAAAGGCGCCATAGCGCATTTTATTTTGCTTCACTGGTTGGCTGATACGCTTGACTAGTTCCGCGCACGCCATACCATTGCCCCAATGATCTGCTTGCCGCTATGAAATTTTCTGCCAAGGAAGACCTTGAAGCCCCGATCGCGCAAGTTTTTCGGAACTTGTCGGATTTCGGTGCGTATGAGCGTGCCGCAATGCGTCTGGGGGCCGATGTTACCAAAGGTCAGGCCGAGGACGCCCCTTGCGTCGGGATGACGTGGCATGTGCGGGCGGAAATACGCGGAAAAATGCGCGACATTGATCTTGAGCTGGCGCGGTATGAAGCCCCTCATCTGATGTTCTACAATCTGCAATCGGCCAACTTGAGAGGCGTTTTCGAGGTGGAACTGGTGGCGATGTCCAAAGGCCGCACCCGCATGCGTATGTCTATTGATGTTCGGCCCAAGAACCTGCCGACCCGTCTGTTGCTGCAATCGGCGAAACTGGCCCGCAACACGCTAAATCGGCGCTATAAATCACGGATCAGAAGTTTTGCGCGTGATCTGGAGGCGCGCTGCAACCGCTAGTCGCGGGCGTGTGAGGCGGGGAAAACCCCCAGAATTTTGACCGTGGACGTGTAGTAGTCCAGCTCTTCCATCGCGCGCTTGACCGCCGGATCCTCCGGATGGCCCTCAATGTCGGCGTAGAACTGGGTGGCCGTGAACGCGCCGCCTACCATGTAGCTTTCCAGCTTGGTCATGTTAATGCCATTGGTCGCAAACCCACCCATCGCCTTATAGAGCGCGGCAGGAATGTTGCGCACGCGGAACACAAACGAGGTGATCATATGGGTGTCGCCACGCTCGCTATAGTCGGACTGATTCGACATGATCAGGAAGCGGGTGGTGTTGAAGTCATAATCCTCAATATCGCGCGCGATTACATCCAACCCGTAGGTCTCGGCTGCAAGGTCAGAGGCCAAGGCACCAACTCCGGGCTCTTTGGTTTGCGCCAGTTCGGCTGCGGCACCCGCGCTGTCGGCACTGGCTTCTGACGTAATGTTATGTTCGGTCAGAAACTTGCGGCACTGCGGGATCAACACCAAATGCGCACGGATATGCTTGATATCCTCCAGTTTCGTGCCTTTCGGGGCCATCAGGCTGATCCGAACCCGCACGAAAGCCTCGTCAATGATATGTAAACCGCTTGCGGGCAAAAGGCGGTGAATGTCGGCCACGCGCCCATAGGTGGAGTTTTCAACAGGCAACATTGCCAGGTCAGCGCCGCCTGAGCGAACCGTTTCAATGACGTCCTCAAAGGTCACGCAAGGCACCGGTTCATGGTCTGGACGAGCTTCGACACAGGCCTGATGGGAGTAAGCTCCAAGCTCTCCCTGGAACGCAATTTTCTTTGACATCTGTTTTTTCCGCAAAAAGGGCGTTTGGTCGCGGTATCTATACCTTGAAAAGACATGATGGAAGGCGATACATACGGCCAAACGCCAAAGAGGTAAGACCAATATCATGTTTGACACGATGACCTTCACAAAGATTCTCGGCGCGGTCTGCGGATCGTTGCTTATTTTCCTGCTCGGCAACTGGGCTGCGGAACTGATTTATCACGGGGGCGAAGGCCATGGTGGTGAAGAACACCAGGCTGCCTATGTGATCGAAGTTGAAGACAGCGGGTCTGACGAGGTTGCAGAAGAAGAAGCTGAAGATTTCGGCGCGATCTTTGCTGCAGCGGACGCGGGCAAGGGCGAGAAGGTCTTCTCCAAGTGCAAGGCCTGCCACAAGCTGGATGACGGCGCGAATGCGACGGGTCCACATCTTTACGGTGTTGTTGGACGTAACGTCGGCAGCATTGGCGGCTTTGGATATTCAGGCGCGATGGTTGCCGTGGCCGATGTCTGGCCCCCGGAGCAGCTGAACGGCTTTCTGGAAAACCCAAAAGGTTACGCGCCGGGTACAAAAATGGGTTTTGCAGGTCTGAAGAAAATCGACGATCGGGCCAACCTGATTGCCTATCTTCAAACGATTGGCGGCTAAGACCTCCGATTTTTAAACGTGTTGCACAAATGGCCGCCTTTCCGGGCGGTCATTTTACGTTTGGGTAAACAAATCTGGTCACGTTCTCGAAAGTTCCATGCAATACATGCGTGAAACCCTTTTCTTTTGAGCTAAATTGGTGCGTCATATCGTGAGCACAAACTTGGAGAGTATTGTATGCGCCGGAAGACACAGACCGCTCTAGTCCTCGAAATGCCTATTGGCCCGGTTCGGATGATGTCCGCCCTTCTATTGACCACCGCTACAATATTCGCGACCGCGTCTGTCTTGAACGCCCAAGAGTTGATCACCAGCCACGCCTATTCCAAGTTTGGAGAGGCGAAATACAAAGCCGACTTTCCGCATCTGGACTACGTAAACGTTGACGCCCCGAAAGGCGGTGAAATCTCCGTTTGGGCACCCGGCACGTTTGATTCCATGAACCCCTATACCCGCAAGGGCCGTGCGGGCGCATTGGCCAGCGTGTTTTTCGAGAACATTTTGACAAGCACCGCCGATGAGATCGGCACGACCTACTGCTTCATGTGCTCCACCATGGAATATCCCGAGGATGAAAGCTTCGTGATCTTCAATCTCCGTCCCGAGGTCGCGTTTTCGGATGGATCGCCTGTGACAGGTGAAGACATCAAGTTCAGTCATGACATCATGTTGGAAGAAGGTCTGGTGTCGTTTCGGGCCGTTTTGGCGCAGTTTATCGACTCCGTTGAGGTACTGGACGCGTCGCGGGTGAAATTCACCTTCAAAGAAACCGCGCCCAAACGGGGCCGGATCGAAATGGCCGGCGGTTTGCCGATCTTCTCCAAAGCGTGGTTTGAGGCCAATGACGCAGGTCTTGACGAATCCCGGCTGGAGCCCGCGGTAGGCAGTGGGCCTTACGTTCTGGATCGCTTCGATATCAACCAGCGGATCGTCTACAGGCGTAACCCGGACTATTGGGCGCAAGACCTGCCCTTGGGCATTGGGCGGAACAACTATGATAGCATCCGTATTGAGTATTTTGGCGATAGCAACGCCGCGTTTGAGGGGTTCAAGTCGGGCGCTTATACGTTCAGATCTGAAAACTCTTCTAAGCTTTGGGCAACAGGGTACGATTTCCCGGCGCTCAATAAGGGGGACATTGTGAAATCGGCGCTGCCTGATGGTACAATCGCCACCGGGCAAAGCTTCGTGATGAACCTGCGCCGCGATAAGTTCCAAGATCCTTTGGTGCGCGAAGCCATAGGGATGATGTTCAATTTTGAATGGTCAAACGAGACGCTGTTTTACGGGCTTTATGCACGGGTTCAATCATTCTGGGACAATACGGAACTGGCCGCAAACGGCCTGCCGACAGACGGCGAGATTGCGCTTCTGAAACCCCTGGTGGAGGAGGGAGTACTACCAGAGACGATTCTGAGCACGGAGGCTGTCTTGCCGCCAAGCTCCGGCGCGCGTCAGTTGGACCGCAAGAACCTGCGTCGCGCCTCCGCCTTGATGGATGAGGCTGGCTGGTTGGTTGGCGATGACGGGATGCGCCGCAAGGATGGCAAAGTGCTGGAGATCGAGTTTCTGGAGGACAGCCCGACATTTGATCGGATCATCAACCCTTATGTTGAAAACCTGCGCCGCCTTGGCATTGATGCCAAGCTGGAACGGGTAGACCCCGCACAATTTACCAACCGGACACGCGAATTTGACTTTGACATGATCACCGATCAGTTCCCGATGTCATATGAGCCGGGGCAGAGCCTGCAGCAATATTTCGGCTCCGAAACTGCGGATGAAAGTGTCTTCAACGCGATGGGCCTGAAAAGCCCGGCCGTGGACAGCTTGATCCAGACGATCACGGCCGCCGATAGCAAAGAGGACTTGAACACAGCCGTTCGTGCGCTGGACCGCGTTCTGCGGGCCGAGAAATTTTGGGTGCCGCAATGGTTCCGCGATGTTCATACCGTTGCCTATTTTGACATGTACGAATACCCGGATGAGCTTCCGCCCTATGATCTGGGCTACTTGGATTTCTGGTGGATCAACCCCGAGAAAGAGGCCGCTTTGAAGGCCAGTGGCGCGCTGTAGCTGAATGGCCGCCTATATTCTCAGACGGCTATTGTTGGTCATTCCGACCCTGATCGGGATCATGATCATCAATTTCGCCCTGACCCAGTTTGTGCCGGGCGGGCCGATCGAGCAGATATTGGCGACGCTGGAAGGTGAAGGCGACGTGTTCGAGACGATCTCGGGCGGGGGCAGCGAAACATTGGGTGGCGGCGACGAAAGCTATGTCGGCGCGCGGGGCCTTCCACCCGAATTCATCGCCGAGTTGGAGCGCGAGTTTGGCTTCGACAAGCCACCTGTTGAACGTTTTCTGAACATGATGTGGAACTACCTGCGCTTCGATTTCGGCGAGAGCTATTTCCGCTCCATTGGGGTGCTGGATCTGGTTTGGGAAAAGTTGCCCGTTTCCATCTCGCTGGGGCTTTGGTCCACGCTGATCGCCTATCTGGTGTCGATCCCGCTGGGAATCCGCAAGGCGATACGGGACGGTTCTGTCTTTGATACCTGGACGTCTGCTGCGATCATTGTGGCGTACGCCATCCCAGGGTTTTTGTTCGCGATCCTGTTGCTGGTCCTGTTCGCCGGTGGGTCCTACTTCCAGTGGTTCCCGCTGAGGGGCCTGACATCGGACAATTGGGACAGCCTCAGCCCCATTGGCAAGGTGCTGGACTATTTCTGGCACATCGCGCTGCCGGATTTCGCCTAAAACATCGACTCCTTTGCGACCCTTACAATTCTCACCAAGAACAGCTTTCTCGATGAGATCAAGAAGCAATATGTGATTACGGCGAAGGCCAAGGGATTGGCCGAAAACCGGGTGCTTTACGGGCACGTGTTCCGCAATGCGATGCTGATCGTAATCGCCGGGTTCCCGAGCCTGTTTCTGGGGGTCTTCTTCTCCGGCTCGCTGATTATCGAGACGATCTTCTCGCTGGATGGGCTGGGCAGGATGCTTTTTGAGACCACCGTGGCGCGGGACTATCCGGTGGTGTTCGGCACGCTATATTTCTTTGGGCTGATCGGACTTGTCGTGGGCATTTTGTCAGATCTGATGTATGTCTTCGTTGACCCGCGGATCGATTTTGAAAGCCGCGAGACATGACTTTATCCCCGCTGAACCAGCGCCGCTGGCGCAACTTTCGCCGCAATAGGCGGGCGTTTTGGTCTTTGATCCTGTTCGCGGTGATCTTCGGGCTGACCCTGTTTGCAGAGCTTCTGGCCAATGACCGGCCGCTCTTGGTGCACTATCGCGGCGAATACTTCACCCCGATCACGACCTTCTACCCAGAGACCGCATTTGGCGGGGATTTCAAAACCGAAGCCATTTATCAAGATGCAGAGGTGCAATGCCTGATAATCTCGGGCGGGTTGGAAGATTGCTTTGATGACCCGGAAGGGATCATCGAGGACGCGAGCGATGGTGTCGTGAACGGCAATTCCATTGAGAAGGGCTGGATCATCACGCCGCTCATTCCTTACAACTACAAGACGATTGTTGATGTAAACGGCCCGGTGCCGTCACCGCCAAGCGCGCAAAACTGGCTGGGGACGGATAATTCCTCCCGCGATGTGCTGGCGCGGGTGCTTTACGGCTTTCGCTTGTCGATTGTTTTCACGCTGATCGTGACCGTCGCCTCCTCGATGATCGGGATTTTGGCGGGGGCGGTGCAGGGCTTTTTCGGCGGCAGGATCGACCTGATCTTCCAACGAATTCTGGAGATCTGGGGGGCGACACCAAGCCTCTACGTCATCATCATCATGTTCGCGATCTTAGGACGAAGTTTCTGGCTTTTGGTGTTTTTATCGATCCTCTTTGGCTGGCCTGCTTTGGTGGGCGTGGTGCGCGCGGAGTTTTTGCGGGCGCGGAACTTTGAATATGTCCGCGCCGCACGCGCGCTGGGCGTGTCGAACTGGACTATCATGTTTCGGCACATGTTGCCCAACGCGATGGTCGCCACGCTGACAATCCTGCCGTTCATTATAACGGGTACAATCGGGATGCTTGCCTCTTTGGACTTCCTGGGCTTCGGCCTGCCGTCCTCGGCCCCGTCGCTGGGGGAGCTGACCTTGCAGGCCAAGGAGAACCTGCAAGCGCCATGGCTGGCTTTTACAGCGTTTTTCACCTTTGCGATCATGTTGTCGCTCTTGGTTTTCATCTTTGAAGGGATCCGTGATGCGTTTGATCCCAGAAAGACCTTCCAATGAGGTTGCTGGATGTCCGCGACCTGCGGGTTGCCTTCCGTCAGGACGGGACGGAAACCGAGGCCGTCAAAGGGATCTCCTTCCACGTGGACCGGGGTGAAACGGTGGCATTAGTGGGCGAAAGCGGGTCGGGCAAGTCGGTCTCTGCGCTTTCAACAGTACGGCTGCTCCCGGATTCTGCGCAGGTCAGCGGAACGGTCACGTATGATGGACGCTCCTTGGGCGATGCGTCAGAACGTGAACTGCGCCAGGTGCGTGGTAACGACATCAGTTTCATTTTTCAGGAGCCGATGACCTCTCTGAACCCGCTGCACACGCTTGAAAAGCAGATCGCGGAAAGCTTGAGTTTGCATCAGGGGCTGAGCGGGGAGGCCGCACGACGCCGGATCATCGAGCTGTTGAACAAGGTTGGAATTCGCGACGCGGAGGCCCGGATCAATTCCTACCCGCATCAGCTTTCGGGCGGCCAGCGTCAACGCGTGATGATTGCCATGGCCTTGGCCAACGGCCCGCAACTGCTGATCGCTGATGAGCCGACAACTGCGCTGGATGTCACCATTCAGGCGCAGATTCTGGACCTTTTGGCGGAGCTGAAACAGCAAGAAGACATGAGCCTTCTGTTCATCACTCATGATCTGGGTGTCGTTCGCAAGATCGCTGACCGGGTCTGTGTCATGCAGCATGGTGAGATCGTGGAGACCGGCCCCACCGCGGAAATTTTTGACAACCCGCAACATCCCTACACCAAGATGTTGCTGGAAGCGGAGGCTACGGGCATCCCGTTGCCGGTACCTGCCGGGGCAAAGGAGGTCGTCAGCACTGAGGATCTGAAGATTTGGTTCCCGATCCAGAAAGGCTTGCTCAAACGCACGGTGGGCCATGTAAAGGCCGTGAATGCGGCGAGTGTTTCGGTGCGCGCAGGAGAGACTTTAGGAATTGTCGGTGAAAGTGGATCCGGCAAGACCACGTTGGCTTTGGCGGTGATGCGGCTGATTTCGTCCGAAGGGGCGATCACGTTTCAGGGGGACCGGATCGACGGGTGGTCCTCAAGGCAGTTGAGACCGCTCCGGGCCGATATGCAGATCGTGTTTCAGGACCCGTATGGGTCCCTCAGTCCACGGATGACCGTGGAGGAAATCATTGCCGAAGGGCTTGGCGTGCACGGCACTGATGCAGGCCGTGACCGCCGTGAAATGGTGGCGGAAATCATGGGCGAGGTGGGCCTAGACCCCGCAATGATGCACCGGTATCCGCATGAGTTTTCGGGCGGCCAACGCCAACGGATTGCGATTGCGCGCGCGATGATCCTGCGACCAAAACTGGTTGTTCTGGACGAGCCGACCTCGGCGCTGGATATGACAGTTCAGGTGCAGATCGTGCAACTTCTGCGCGACCTCCAGCAGAAATACGGGCTGGCTTATCTTTTCATTAGCCACGATCTAAAAGTGGTGCGCGCCTTGTCCCATAAGGTGGTTGTCATGAAGCAAGGCGATATGGTCGAGGCTGGTGATAGTGAGGCACTGTTTGCTAATCCGCAAAACGAATACACCCAGAAACTTCTGGCAGCTGCGCTTGATGTGACCACAGGGGCCGCGTCCTAAACGCCCCGGCGCTATGAAGCTGGTCCGCGCGTCTCACATTGGACATTGCGGGCGACAAGTCTGGCACAAGCCAATTGCGCTGTTGCTTGCGTGAGCCCAACAAAATTCGCTTCCCAGCCTTGCGGGCGGTTGACGACCTTACGCAGCGCTTCGTCCAAAGTTTCGATCTCTTGTAGCGCGGTTTTCAGCAATATCCGTTCGGCCCGATCACGGGTTGTGTATTTGCCCAAGGTGATCCCCCAATGACGCCCACCGGATGTGGAGGCGCGGGTTATCACACGGCTTTTGACCGGGCGTGGCGTTTCGGCGTCCGGGCTAAGCGCTGCGGTCTGTGTCTCAGGTGCAGAGGCGCGTTCGGGACGTTTTGTAGGCATCAGGATCGGGGATTTCAGCGCCAAAGCATTGGCAATCTCTACTTTTGGTGGGTCTTCCGGAGTTGGCTCGACCTCAGCAATTTCAACCTCAGGTGCTGTGAATGCCTCGCGGGCTTGTGCGACGTTGGTCTCGGCTTCCTTGACGATCGCCATCAGCATCTCGTCAACGGCAGGTGCAGGTCCGGGGCGTTGCTGCGGACGCGGGCTTTTACGCACGATGGTCATATCGGCCACGCGAATGGTCTTGGATTTTTCTGCGGCGTTGCCGGTATAGGCGGGCAGTTTTGGCTTGCGGAACGCGGCGCGTGACGGGGCTTTGTTGAAGCCCATATCCAAGAGTTCCGCGACACGGGCGTTGCGGGTTGCGGTTGATCGCCCACCAAACACGGTTGCGATGATACGCTCCTGCCCGCGTTCGGCAGAGGCCACAAGGTTAAACCCGGCCGCGCGAGTATAGCCGGTCTTGATGCCGTCCGCGCCGCGGTAATTGGAAAGCAATCTGCGGTTTGTGTTGGCCACGTCGCGAATCCCCGCATCTGCCGATTGGCGGGAGAACAGATTGTAGTATTGCGGATAGTCATAGAGCAGATGGCGCCCCAGAACCGTCATGTCCCGTGCGGTAGAAAGGTGGCCAGATTCCGTCAGCCCATGAGCGTTCTTGAACGTAGTGCGGGTCATGCCCAAGGCCTTGGCAGTGCGGTTCATCCGGCGTGCAAAGGCGGCTTCGCTGCCTGAAACTGCCTCGCCTAGGGCAGTAGCTGCGTCATTGGCGGATTTTACGGCTGCCGCGCGGATCAGGTAGCGCAAGGTAATCCGCTGACCTGCTTTCAACCCCAATTTCGAGGGTGGCTCTGCTGCGGCCTTGCGGGAGATCGTGATCTTTTTATCGAGGGAAATTTCCCCCATCCGGATCGCTTCAAACGTCACATAGAGCGTCATCATCTTGGTCAGGGAGGCCGGGTGCAGCCGACTGTCGGCATTTCGCGAATGGATAACCTCCCCCGTGCGCGCGTCGATAACCATCGCGGCATACGGGGCCGCGTGCACGGCGGCGGAAAATACAAGCGTAAACAGCCCTGCGTACAGGAGCTTAAAAAGACGATGATACACGACGTCTGTCCGATTCTGCCTCGGGAATGGCGTTGCATCCCCTTATTTATTTTTGTGCTGATTTTCAGCGATTGGCAGGACCATAACACAAAGCGGTTTTCCTTAGAATACACTAATTTACGTGAGTTTACGGGAGGTCAAAATCGTGATCGACGACATTTGGTGTGTCAATTCCAAACTGCCGCTAGATATTGTTAAACGCCGGTTGTCGCCTTAGTTGTTGGCCAATTCGCACCGCTGCAGGGCTATCGCTGAATTTCGGCTCAGCTCCGCTTCTTTTTGCCTAAGGCTCGCCAGTTTGCGCCGCTCTTCATTCAAATCAACCGCGACCGGTTTTTCGGTTCGAACCGGCTCTATCCGGTTGCAAAAGCTGACGCCCACATTGCTATGGCCGGTGCCGAGGCAAAAATCCGTATACGCAATGTTGCGCGATCCGGTCTTGATGGCATAGCCCCGCGCGATCGTCTGCTCCGTCTCTTCGATCAGGGCGCGGACGGTTTGCAGGTCCTTCGTTGCTTCCTTACGGCAAGCTTGACCTGGGTCAACACAGGCCGCGATCAGAAGCGGTAAAATGATCAGGTGCAGTGGTTTCATCGTGTCATGGTAACGCAAATTGCTTCCATTTTCCTAATCACGAATTTGGATTCGTGACATGGGCGAAAAAACTCTGCTAAGAATGTGTAAACTAAACAGGACAGTAACGTGACAGAGATTTTTGACGCTCGGAAAGCGCAGGCCTCAGCTTGGTTCAGGGCACTGCGCGACGATATCGTAGCGTGCTTTGAGGGTCTGGAAGACACACAGACAACCGGACCTTTTGCAGACCTTGACGCTGGCCGTTTTGAAGTGACCGAGACCAAGCGGGGATCAGAGGACGGCTCGGACGCAGGTGGCGGCTTGATGTCGGTGATGCGCGGTGGACGCGTGTTTGAGAAGGTCGGAGTAAACGTCTCGACGGTTTACGGCACATTAGGTGAGCGGGCGCAAAAGGCGATGGCTGCGCGTGGGGTTCCGGGGATGGAAGATGACCCGCGGTTCTGGGCCGCTGGCATTAGTCTGGTTGCACATATGCAAAACCCGCAGACCCCGGCCGTGCACATGAACACCCGCATGTTCTGGACGCCGCAAGCGTGGTGGTTTGGCGGAGGGTCTGACCTGAACCCATGCATTGAACGCGAAGAGGATACGGCATTCTTCCATGACACGCTGAAAGCGTATTGCGACAAGCATGACGCGAGCTACTACCCAAAGTTCAAGGACTGGGCGGATGAGTATTTCTACGTCCCGCACAGGCATCGCGCACGCGGTGTTGGCGGTATCTTTTATGATGATCTGAACACCGGCGATTGGGACGCAGATTTCGCGTTCACGCAGGATGTCGGGCGGGCGTTCCTGCCTGCTTTCGTGGGCGTGACGGAGAAACACCGCGACGCGCCGTGGACTGAGGCCGACAAAGAGGCGCAGCTTGTTCACCGCGGCCTCTATGCGGAGTATAATCTGGTCTATGATCGCGGCACGAAATTCGGCCTGGAAACCGGCCATGACGCCAATGCGGTGCTGATGAGCTTGCCGCCGGTTGCCAAGTGGACCTGATCTAACTGCGGACTGTATCGATCATCAATTGGACGTTCTCGGGATCTGCATCCGGCGTGATCCCGTGGCCCAAATTGAAGATATGCGGCCCGCCTGAGAAGGCTTTTACGATGCGTTTGGTCTCATCGACCAAAGCTTGTCCGCCAGTGACCATATGGCCAGGCGCGAGGTTGCCTTGCACACAGCCATCCTTTTGGACGTTCTGCGCGGCCCAGTCGGCTTCAACCGAATTGTCGATCGCGACGCAATCGGCACCGGTGGCGTTTGCAAAGCCAATATAGCCGTCCGCTGCTTCGCGCGGGAACGCTATGACGGGCACGCCCGGGTGTTTGGCCTTGATGGCTTTGATGATCTTTTTGGCTGGTTCCAGCGCGTATTTCTGGAAGTCGTTGGCCTTCAGAGAGCCTGCCCAACTGTCAAAGATTTTCACCACTTCAGCGCCTGCTTCGATCTGCATCGACAGGTACTCGATCGTGGCATCGGTCAGCAGATCGATCAGCGCTTCAAACGTCGCGCGGTCCTCGGTTTTTAACGCATGTGCGGGGGCCTGATCCGGCGTGCCGCGCCCGGCGATCATGTATGTGGCGACGGTCCAGGGC
>CAYGQQ010000081.1:0-13606 GCA_964352105.1 uncultured Rhodobacterales bacterium
GCGAGAGTCGCCAGAGGTGAAGAAGCGCTTGTTGAAGACGGACTCAACGCTGCCGTTTTTAGCCAGGCTTTCAATCCAGACGATCTGGTTGTCTGACACTTTGCGCGACGCTTCCGGCAGGTCTGTGACAAACAACTGCCAGTCATCTGTATCCTCAATCGGTCCCGTGGGGGAGATGATCGGCTCAGCCACTGCCAAGGCGCTGTCCATCTCCACAACTTTGAACCAGCCGCCTGCAGCCTTGATCAGAACGGAGCGGTTATCTTCGTCCAACTTTTCAGCGCCGGTCGCCGAGGATGCGCGGGCGTCGAGCTCTTCGGCGTCTGCCAGAAGCTTGTCGCGGGCGGTGATCCGCCCTTGCAGTTGCGCTTCGGCGGCGGCGCGGGTTTCGTCGTCAGTAGCCTCGGCGACTGCCTTCTCGTAGAAATCCACACCATTGTTCTGCATCTGCGCCAAGCGCCGGGCGCGGTCGGCATCACCTGCCAAGCCGTCTTTGACACGCGCGAGCGCGGCGGAGAAGTCGTTGACCGAAGAGGTCAGGCGCCAGACGTCGTCGCCTTCACCACCAGACAATTTGCCCAGTATGTCAGTCTCGATGAGCGCGCCAAATGAACCTTTCAGGTAGAGGTCCGTGACGTCAGAGGCGAGGAACGGATAGTCGATGGTCTGCCCGACAAGGCTCGGATCATCCGCGACCATCTCCGCAAGTTCAAACGCGGCGCCTGATGAGGTCAGATCGTAAAGCTCGCGGCGGGTCTTGCGACCCGTTGCATTCGGGAACTGCTCCTTCAGCATGTCCTTGGTCAGGCCGGAAAAATCAGCGCGCCGGATGATCTTGGGATCACCCGTGCCGTCCGGGTCAACCTTAGCGGCGTCAATCGTCACCGGGAACGTCACGTAGGTCTCTGTCAATGCACCGGTGGCTTTGCCCAGGACCGAGGACAGCAAGGCTACAAGCGCGGCACCAGCCAGAAAGATCGCCAGAATGCCGTAGATTTTCAGACGCAGCTCCGCCATCCGGCGTTTACGGATCCGGGAGGTTGCTCCGGCCCCGGAATGCATGTCCGTCAAAGATGTCATATCAACCATCGACCCGGCCCCTAATCATACAATTCGCGGTATTTGCGCACGATGCGCTGCGCGACGACATTCATCAAAAGCGTGACGCAGAACAATGTGAAGCCAAGCGTGAAGGCCGGTCCTGCGGCGGTAGAGGCCTCGGTGTCGCCGGTGATCAGCATCACAATCTGCACGGTCACGGTCGTCACGGCCTCCAAAGGGTTCACAGTCAGGTTCGCGCCCTGCCCTGCGGCCATCACCACGATCATGGTCTCGCCCACAGCGCGGGAGATGCCCAGGAGGATGGCGGACACGATGCCCGGAAGTGCGGCTGGCAAGATCACCTGACGGATGGTTTCCGCCTTCGTTGCCCCCAGACCGTATGAGCCGTCGCGCAGCGATTGCGGCACCGCGTTGAGCACGTCATCAGACAGTGAAGAGATAAACGGAATAATCATGATCCCCATGACGATCCCGGCGGCCAGCGCGGATTCAGATGCAATGGACAGCCCAACAGCCTCGCCGGAATTGCGCAGGAACGGCGCCAGTATGATCGCAGCGAAGAAGCCATACACAACGGTCGGGATCCCTGCGAGGATTTCCAGCATCGGCTTGGCCCAGGCTCGCACACCGGGAGAGGCGAAATCGCTGAGGTAGATCGCGGCGAACAGTCCAATCGGCGCGGCCACAAGCATCGCAATCAGCGTGATCAGCAACGTGCCTGCGAAAAGCGGGATCGCGCCAACCTTGTTGGGGTCCAGCTTGCCAGCCTGCACGCCCGATAGCGGGCTCCAGGTGGTGCCAAACAGGAACTTGTCGACGCGCCATTCGATGTTGTTGAAGAAGTTTATCGTCTCGAAGATCAGCGACATAACGATGCCGACGGTGGTCAGAACCGCGATGACGGCCATGGCGAGCAGCAAACGCTCCACCAGTGTCTCGGAACGGTTCCGCGCACGCCAGCCGGCAGAGACGGATTTCAGCGCCCAGAGGCCCATCAGCGCCGCGATACCAGCGGTCAATGCCAGCGTTCCAAAGACGTGCAATCCGGATTGGGAGATAAACTTGGCCGCGATTTCCTCACGCAGTGGATCGACCTTGGAGGAGACGCCTCCTTCGGCAATCGCATGTGCATCAGACAGCAACAGCTCGCGCTCGATTGCGGACAGTTCGGGGGCTGCGGCGGAAATATCGGCCATCAAGCCGCGCTCGATCATCTGGCCCCAGACGGTGCCGATCACCAGCAAGACAGCCAATCCGCTCAGCGCAGAGACAAGTAGCGCGTAAAATCCGTGATAATTCGGGCGGGAATGGAGCAGCTTGGTATCGCCACTAACAACCGAGACGGCGCGCTGACGGGCCGCGAAATAGAAAGCTACGGAAAGAACCGTAAGAAGAATTAACCCTGTCGCAAGCATGGCCCCTCGCTGCGTTTGGTTGTCTTGAAATAGTTGCTTTGTGCTGCGGACACGTTTCGCGCCCGCAGCGATATCTTACAAGTCGCGATTACTCGAAATCAGCTGCTGTCAGTGGTTTCAGCGATGTCACGTTGCCGGACACTGTCTCAAACATTTCTGCTGGCAGTGGGATCAGGCCTTTGTCGACCAGGTAGCCCTCTGCACCAGCGGCAGCAGGTGACATGAATTCAGCGGAGAATTCTGCCAGACCAGGAACAACACCGACATGGGCGTTCTTGATGTAGAAGAACAAGGAGCGTGACACGGGGTAGTCGCCGTCTGCGATTGCGTCGAACTCAGGCTCTACGCCGTCAACTTTTGCGCCTTGCAGCACATCAGAGTTCTGGTCGAGGAAGGAGAAACCAAAGATGCCTACGGCGTTCGGGTTTGCTTCCAGTTTGGACACGATCAGGTTGTCGTTTTCACCAGCTTCGATGAAAGCGCCATCTTCGCGGATGGAAATGCCTTCACAGACGATGCCTGCGCCTTCGCAGCCTTCTTCCATGACCAGCTCTTCGAACGCGTCACGTGTGCCCGATGATGGGGGTGGGCCGAGCACTTCGATTTTGATCGCTGGCAGGGATGGGTCAACTTCGTTCCACATCATTGGCTTTGGACCTTGTGCGGCCAAGGCTGTCACGATCTGCTCGCGGGTCACAGAAAACTCTGGGCCGCCTTTTGCATTCGCCATGACGATGCCGTCATAGCCGATAATGGCCTCAGTCACTTCGGTGACGCCATTGTCTGTACACAGCTTGAATTCTTTCGCTTTCATGCGGCGCGACGAGTTTGTCATGTCAGGGTGGTCGGTGCCAACGCCTGCACAGAACAGCTTCATACCACCACCGGAACCGGTTGATTCAATAACCGGTGTCTGGAAATCTGTGGAGCGGCCGAACTGCTCGGCAACTGCGGTGGAGAATGGGAATACAGTGGAAGAGCCCACAACGCGGATTTGGTCGCGTGCGGATGCTGCTGTCGCGGCTGTGGCGGCAATAAGGGCCGTCGTCGCTGCAAGTTTGAAAATCGACATAAGATGTCTCCTGTCTAAGCCTTTTTTGACACCCCCCAGTGGAGCGTCACGTAGCGGCAGAGCTACGCTGTGCGTTCGCACCTTTTGTGAAGGTTTGGTAACAGTTTTATGACAACGCTCGGTGGCAGTTAAAAACGTCTAGCCGTCGACAGGAAAAATAGCTGAGAACGTGCTTCCAACATCTTGTTCTGACGTGATTTTAAACCGTCCGCGATGGCGATTTATTATGTGCTTCACGATTGCCAATCCAAGGCCCGTTCCGCCCATTTCTCGGTTTCGGTGGTCGTCAATCCGGTAAAAACGCTCTGTCAGACGGGGTAAATGTAAAGGATCGATTCCCGGTCCCTCATCGCGGACATCGACTCGCAAGGCAGGTTTGCGCAGGACGCGGTCATATGCGTCCTGCTGAAGGGTGACATGGATGGTCTTGTCCGGGCCGCCATACTTGATTGCGTTCTCAATCAGATTGAGGAACAGCTGGATCAACTGGTCATGGTCGCCCAACACATGCTCGGTGTTCTTCGCACCGGTCAGGTTCACGGACAAATTGCGGTCTTTCAACTTGCCTTCCAGCGTCGCCACGACAGAGCGCAGCACGGCTGACAGATCAACGCGGTCGCGCGGACGCACACGCTCATCGGCCTCAACACGGCTCAGCGAGAGAAGATCGCTAACCATGCGCCCCATCCGCCCTGCCTCCATCTCCATGATCGTCAAAAACCGGTCACGCGCTTCCGGATCGTCCCGCGCACTGGTTTTCAGCGTCTCGATAAAGCCGGTCAGCCCGGTCAGCGGTGTGCGCAGCTCGTGGCTGATATTGGCGATGAAATCGCGCCGGATCAGATCGGATTCCTCATATTGCGACTTGTCCTCAAAGCTCAAAACCACCCAGATTTTGTCGTCATCGCGCGTTATCGGATGTGCCAGCACGTCATAGGTAATCTCACCGCCAAGGCCGCTATGGACGAACCGCGCACGTGCCGGTTGGCTTTGCTGCACGGCCTGATCGATCGCGGTCAGTACATCTGCTTGGCGCAGCATCGTTAGCGCATTGCGCCCTGTCGGGTCCTGCCCCAGCATTTCTTGCAACGCGGCGTTTGCAAGCTCGATCTGGTAGCCCTCGTCGATCACCATGACCGGCAATGGAATGCCGGTAAGAACAGATTGTATCAGCGTTTCGGGCACGTCTCGTTCTTTCTGACTAGGGTAGCGGGATCAGGTGTTCAGTGCAGCAAATCCACGGCTGAATTCATCTTTCAATAGCGTGATATCCTCGACCCCTACTGAGACGCGGAAGAACCCTTCGGTGATGCCCAAGGCCGCACGACCCTCAGGCGTCAATCCGCGGTGAGACGATGACGCGGCATGGCTGAGCGTGGTGCCGATATCGCCCAGCGTAGGCGCAAAAGCCATGTCCGGCATCGCGCGGGTCAAGGTGTTCGCCTCGGCCCGGCCGCCGTCCAGAACGAAGCTGACCATATTGCCAAAACGCGGTCCTAAAAGCGCGCCCGCCCTATTGTGATCAGGGTGATCGGAGCGGCCCGGATACAGTACCTGCGCCATGCCTTTGAGGCCTGCCAGATGATCAGCGAGCGCGCGGGCGTTTTCTTCGGCGCGGTCATAGCGCAGATGGAAACTCATCAAGCCGCGTTCCGCCATCCAGCAGTCATAGGGGCTGGGCGTCAGGCCCATGGTTACGATTGTATTTTCAATGGCCTGGCGGTGGTCGGGGTTTTTCGCGGCCACATAGCCCAGCATCGCGTCAGAGTGACCGGCCAGCAACTTGGTGACCGAATGAATGACCACGTCGGCACCGTTTTCAAACGGCAAATAAGCGCGCGGCGTGGTGAAGGTGTTGTCGACCACAAGGATCAGGTCGTGACGTTTGGCGATCTCGGAGATCGCCTCCATATCCGCGACTCTCAGCGTCGGATTGGAGACGACTTCCACAAGGATGAGCTTCGTCTCTGGACGGATTGCGGCCTCAATGGCGGCGGCATCTGTTGGGTCTGCCAACGTGGCGGTGATGCCCAGGCGCGGCAGGTCCTGGCTCAGCATGCGCAGGCAGCGACCGTACAGCTGATCGCCGCCGACAATGTGATCCCCCGCGTTCAGCAAGCCCAACATTGTGGCTGTGACAGCGGCCATGCCGGAGGCCGTGATCCAGCCGCCTTCCGTCCCTTCGAGCGCGTCGATTTTGCTGGCCAAAACGCTGGCGTTGGGGTGGCCTTCGCGGGAGTATGTGAAGCCCTGTGCCCTGCCCTCATATTGGTCATCCAGCCGGTCGGGATCGGGCGAGGAATAAACCACAGACGGTTGCAACGGCGTGACCACGGCGCGGCTGACACTTTCGGGCCAAGCGGTGCGGCGCACAAGGTTGACGGGCGGCTTCTCAGTCATTCTCTTTACCCTCGGACTGTTCCGTTTCCGGAAACAATATATTTGAAGCTGGTCAATTGTTCGGCCCCTACCGGGCCACGCGCATGCATTTTGCCGGTGGCGATGCCGATCTCTGCACCCATGCCGAATTCTCCACCGTCGGCGAATTGAGTCGACGCGTTGTGCATCAAAATGGCCGAGTCCAGTTCGCGCATGAAGTGGTCCGCGGCTTGCTGATCCGACGTGATGATTGCGTCGGTGTGGTTGGAGCCGAATTTTCGGACATGAGCGATGGCCTCATCCACCCCATCGACGAGTTTTGCCGCACAGATCATGTCCAGAAATTCCTTGCCGAAATCATCTGGGCCAGCGGCCACAGTGCCCTCGATCTTGGACAACTCCCCCGCCGCGCGCACCTCGACACCGGCTTGCATCAAGGCCTCGATCAAGATCGCGCCATGCTGGGTAAAAAAGCGCCAGTCGATCAACAGGCATTCCAGCGCGCCACAAATCCCCGTACGGCGGGTTTTGGCGTTCAGGACGATCTCCAACGCCATCGCCGGGTCCGCCGTGGCCCCGACATAGGTGTGACAAATGCCTTCGAGATGGGCGAAGACCGGCACGCGTGCCTCGCGCTGCACAAGACCCACAAGCCCTTTGCCTCCACGGGGCACGATCACGTCGATCGTGTCGGTCATTGTCAGCATTTCGGAGACCGCTTCACGCGCGCGGGTCGGCACCAGTTGGATACCATCTTCCGGAAGGTTCGCCGATTTCAGCCCGTCCACAAGGCAGGCATGAATAGCGCCGGACGAATGGAAGCTTTCAGAGCCGCCGCGCAGGATCACCGCGTTACCGGACTGTAGGCAGAGCGCGCCTGCGTCCGCCGTCACATTGGGCCGGCTTTCATAGATCACGCCGATCACACCCAGAGGGGTACGCACGCGTTTGATGTGCAAGCCACTGGCCATATCCCATTCGGTGATGACAGCCCCCACGGGATCGGTCTGCGCCGCAACACTGCGCAGACCATCGGCCATGGCTCTGATCCGGTCCTCATCCAACATCAGCCGGTCCATCATAGCGGGCGACAGGCCTTTTTCTTCGCCAAAGACCAGATCTTCTGCATTGGCGATCAGGATCTCATCGCGCCGCGCCCAGATCGCGTCCGCCGCGCCGATCAGGGCTGCGTGCTTGCGCTCGGAGCTTGCGGTGGCCAGCACCTGGCTGGCGGCTTTTGCGCGCTGGCCCAGTTCGGCCATCACGGCGGGGATGTTTTCAAGGTCTTTCATGTCGTTCCCTCCCAACTGGTCCGGGGTCTTTCAACTATAGGCAAGCTTTCGTTACAGGGCCATGTCATCACGGTGCACCAAGGCGGCGCGTCCCGGGTAGCCCAGAATGGCTTCGATTTCGCTGGACTGACAGCCTTTGAGCTGCGCGACCTCATCGGCGGTGTAGCGGCTGAGACCCACGCCCAGCGATTGCGCATCTGTGCAGACAATGGACACCAGATCCCCGCGCCCAAACGAGCCTGATACGCCCGCCACGCCCGCAGGCAGCAGCGACTTGCCCGATTTCAGTGCCTTGGCGGCGCCTGCATCGACGACAATCTCGCCATTTGGTTTCATCGCGGCGATCCAGCGTTTGCGTGCCTGCTGCGGGTCGCCTTGCGGAGTGAACCAGGTTGCCTTGCCGCCGTCATTGAGCGTTTTCAACGCATGTTCTGCACCGCCATGGGCAATCACCAAAGCCGCCCCGGATGCGGTTGCGGTCTTGGCGGCGAGAATTTTGGTTTTCATGCCGCCCTTGGACAGGCCAGAGCCCGCCTCACCCGCCATTGCCTCAATCTCGGGTGTGATTTTATCTACGGTTTCAAAATGTTGCGCGCTAGCATCCTCAGACGGGTTCGCCGTGTAGAGCCCGTCTACGTCACTAAGCAACACCACAATATCCGCGCCCACGGTTACTGCCACTTGGGCCGCCAGACGGTCGTTGTCGCCGTAGCGGATCTCATCCGTGGCGATTGTGTCGTTCTCGTTCACGATCGGCACGACCCCCAGCGACAAAAGCTGTTCCAGCGTCGCGCGACTGTTCAGATATCGACGCCGATTGCGGCTGTCCTCCAGCGTGACCAGCACTTGCGCAGTGATAATCTGGTGCGGCGTCAGCGCGTCCTCATAGGCGCGTGCCAGCCGGATTTGTCCGACCGCCGCGGCGGCTTGCGATTGCTCCAGCGGCAAATTTCCCGGTCCTAAATCCAAAACGCCCCGCCCAAGCGCTATAGACCCTGACGAGACCAGCACAACATCGCAGCCGCGTTCCTTCAGGTAGCGCACATCCATGGCGAGCGCTTTCAGCCAATCGCTGCGCAAGTCGCCAGTTGCCCGGTCCACCAGCAACGCGGAGCCGATCTTGACGACGATCCGATTGTATTCTGTCAGGGACGCCATGGTTCAGGCTCTTCAAAGGATTTCTTCTCGCGAATTCGGTCACTTTGGATTTGCGCCCTGACTGCGCGCAAAACGTCGATCAGACCTTCCTGGCTGACACCTGACATGGCCAAAACTTCGCCGCCCACGGCCTTGGTCAGCGCCGCGAGCTTTTCGGCGCGTTCTTCGTCATCCAGGGCGTCGATCTTGTTGAGCGCTGTGACACGTGGTTTCTCCGCCAGCACGCCGCCATAGGCCTCCAGCTCGTGAATGATGGTTCGGTAGTCTTCGACGACAGTCTCGGACGTGCCATCGACCAGATGCAGCAGCACGGAGCATCGCTCCACGTGGCCCAAGAACCTGTCGCCAAGGCCAGTTCCTTCATGCGCCCCCGCGATCAGACCGGGGATGTCAGCCATAACGAATTCAGCGTTGTCGACACCAACGACACCCAGATTGGGGTGGAGTGTGGTGAAAGGATAGTCCGCAATCTTTGGTCGAGCGTTGGAACTTGCCGCAAGAAACGTGGATTTGCCCGCATTGGGCAGACCCAGAAGGCCGGCATCCGCAATCAGTTTGAGGCGCAGCCAGATCGTGCGCTCCACGCCCTCTTGGCCGGGATTGGCGCGCCGCGGGGCTTGGTTGGTCGATGATTTGAAATGCAAGTTGCCGAAGCCGCCATTGCCGCCTTTAGCAAGAACCAGACGTTGCCCGATATCGGTCATATCGGCGATCACGGTTTCTTCATCCTCATCGAGGATCTCGGTGCCGACAGGCACACGCAGGACGATGTCGTCGCCATCTTTGCCGGTGCGCTGCTTGCCCATGCCGGGTTGGCCATTCTTGGCGAAGAAATGCTGCTGGTAGCGAAAATCGATCAGCGTGTTCAGCCCGTCGACCACTTCGACAACGACATTGCCACCGCCGCCACCATCGCCGCCATCGGGGCCGCCATATTCGATGTATTTCTCACGCCGGAAGCTGACAGCGCCGCCGCCGCCTGCCCCAGACCGGATGTAAACCTTTGCAAGGTCGAGAAATTTCATCGTGCCGCCCCCGGGGCTTGTTTGGTTTGTTCAGTCCATAGAAGATGGACCGCGTGAACTCAATCCAACTTCTTGAGATAGGTCCATGTCTGGACCGTCGCGTTTCGCGCAACGCTGAATGCTTCGGCATCTCCGATATAGGAAAAGCCCGCATTGGTCAGCACCCGCGCCGAGGCCGGATTGTCCTGAAAGACAGAGCCAAAGATCGTGCGCGACGCCTGCGGGTTGGCCGCGATCATAGCCTCCACCGCTTCCGAGGCGATGCCGGTGTTCCAATAGACCGGCGCGACCCAATAGCTGATCTCCGATTGGTCGCGGTCCATCCGCTCCAGTGTGACCAGGCCCATCAAGGTGTTTTCTTTGTCTTTGCCGTCGATGACCCAGATGTCTTCTGATCTGTCAGGGGCCACGGCCCGTTCGATCATCGCTTCAGTAGACCCGGGCGGCAAAGGATGCGGCAGCGTTGTGGTGTTCTGCGCTACACGCTTATCAGCGCCATACATGGAGATCAGACCGGCATCGGCATGGGTCAACGGGCGCAGGCACAACCGGTCCGTGACAATGGTTGCCTGTCCAATGATATCTTCAAAACTCATCACCGTTCTCCTCCAAACAGCACAAACAGCACTGATGCGACCGTCAGGGTCGCCAGTGTCCACATCAAATATTTCTCCGCGGAAGTTCCCGCGACCACCCTTGCGATCCGGTCCCCGCCGTAGGTCCACAGCGGGTGCAGCACGACCTGACTAGCAAGCAATATTGCCGCGATTGTGACAGTTGCTTGAAAAATTGGCGTCCCCGGGGCGGTAAAGGCGGTAAATCCGGCTATGATCATGGCCCAGGCTTTCGGGTTGAGCGGATGGACGACCAGACCGGCCATAAAGCCTGGTGGCTTGGTCTGCCCGGTCATATTCAGGCGCATATTCGCAACCCGCCACGCCAGCCAGATGATATAAAGCGCAGAGACCCATTTCAGGGTTTCGAATATCCAAGGACCCTTGTCGGCCAATTGCATGAGGCCGTAGCCCACAGGCCAGATAACCAATTGTTTTCCAAGGATAACACCTGCCACGAAAGGCAAGGCTTCGCGAAAGCCGTAGCGCGCGCCCGTGGACATCAGTGCCATATTGGCAGGTCCGGGAGTGCCGACCTGAGAGGCCGCGAAGATCGCGAAACTCGCCACAGCGACGCTCATCTCATCGCCTCCCAACGGGCGCGGGACAAAGACATTTTCTGGACGTCTATTTCGACACCTGTCGACAAAGGTGTGGCGCGCTTGATCTCCACATTGGAAAAGCCGAGGATTTCCAGGATTTTGCGCGAGCGGTTGTTGCCAAGCACATAGCCGGAGCGCACGGCATCAGCGTCGGTTGTTGCAAAGTAATGCGCGAGCAGCGCCTCGGCTGCCTCCAACGCGATGCCTTTGCCCCAAACGGATTTGTTCAGCCAATAGCCCAACTCTTTGCCGATGCCGCTCACGCCCACCAAGGCCCCGTCTATTTCGATCGCGACAACCTTTGGAAAGGTTGTCTCATTGGCAGAGATGAAGTCCCGCGCGTCCGCCAAGCCGTAAGGATGCGGCACATGGGTCAACCAGCGCGAGGTTTCAATATCGCTGACACCGTCCACAACAGCGGGCGCATCCGCCATCCGAATGGGGCGCAGAATTAAGCGTTCAGTCTTTATTATCTGGGACATTTGGGCGTCCTCGCAAAACGAAAAAGGGACCGGCGGTGCGCCGATCCCTGAAATTTTTAAACCTTGGGAATTCGGCTTATTCAGCGGCCTCCGCCACTGGGAGAACCGATACAAAGGTGCGGCCCTTGAGGCCTTTGTGGAACGTCACTTTACCTTCGACAGTCGCGAAGATTGTGTGATCGCGGCCCATGCCAACGCCTTCACCTGGCCATTTCACTGTGCCGCGCTGGCGGACAATGATGTTGCCTGGGATGACAGCTTCGCCACCGTATTTTTTCACACCAAGACGACGGCCAGCGCTGTCGCGACCGTTGCGGGATGAACCACCTGCTTTTTTATGTGCCATCTCGTGCTCTCCTTAACCTTTAGCGAGCTCAGCGGCTTGCTTGAGCCACTCGTCGCGGTCGATACGACCTTTAAAGTTCAGTTTCTCGTCCATATCAGCAATGTCCGCTGGGGTCCATGCTGCGATCTGAGCGAATGTCGTGACGCCTTCAGCGTGCAGTTTTTTCACAATGACCGGACCAACACCGCTGATTTGCGACAGATCGTCGGCTTCAGATTTTGCGGCGGCCTTTTTAGGCGCTGCTTTTTTCGGCTCGGCCTTGGCTTTCGGCGCTTCAGCCTTCTTTTCAGCTTTCGGTGCTGCGGCTTTCTTTGTGGTCTTTGGACCAACCGTCGCTGCAATCGCGATACCGCCGCCGCCAAGGGCAGCTTTTACGCCGGATTTGCCTGCGCCTTTTTCAAGGATGTCAGTGACCCGCAGCAGCGTCAGTTGCTGGCGATGGCCCTTCGTGCGCTTGGAGCCGTGCTTCCGGCGGCGCTTTACGAAGTGAATTGTTTTCTGACCTTTGATCTGGTCGATCACCTCAGCCTGAACGCCTGCGTCCTCGACCAAAGGCGAACCAACTGTGCCGCCAACCATCAAAATGTCGTTGAATTGTACTTTTTCGCCTGCTGTGGCGTCCAGTTTCTCGACGCGCAGAATGTCACCTGAGGTGACTTTATACTGCTTGCCGCCGGTTTTCAGAACCGCGAACATATCGCTTACCTTTATGTCTTCCGCGTCCTGTGGTCCCCGTTCGGGTGTTCTTGGCGTTTAAGCCACCTCGGACAGCGCGCCCTGCGCTCAGAGCGATGTTGCAAATATTCTGCCACCGGATGTCCGGCACAGATGCGGGCTTATGTGGCCATCAGGGCCTCAAGTCAAGCCAGTAATCACCAGATTTTTCAGGTATCGTCGCCCATCATAAACTCTGCAGTGGCCTGGCCCAATTCGTAGCTCTGCTGCTCAAACATCTGGTCAAAGCCTGCAAAGAGCGCAGTGTTGAATTTCTGACCCGCCTCCGAGGCTGACAGGTCAATATAGGCCTGCAACTCCTCCAGACTGAGCACGCTATAGGCCAACGCCGAGAAGTTCATGGTCCAGTCGGTGACGCTTTCGCGGATCTCCGGCTCCTGCTCCCAAACGGTGGACAGCATCACGCCTTCAGGCAGGCTTTGGCCAAATTGCGGGTTCGAGGCCATGCCTTGGTAAAACGCAAGGTTTGAATTCAACGCGCCCATGACATTGCTGTCGATCAAATCGTTCACGATGACGAAGTTTTCATATAGCTCGATCCGAGGGTCATTATCGGCCCGCATCGTTTCTACTTTCTGGCGCACATCCTCTTCCAGGGCCTCGTCGTTCAACGCGATACGTGCATCCAATTCGATCTGAACAATGCGTTTACCGGCCTCGGTTTCAAAGAATGCAATGGCGTCGTCAGAGCCTTCAAGCGCCCCGCTGGCAATCATGCCGTCGCGAAACTCCGCGTCCATCTTGTCGAGCGCATAGATTTGCTGCAACCGCCGCGTCCACGACGGAGATGCCTGCACCTCGCCGTCTTCTGTGATCTCTTCGCCGCCGGCAATGCCTTCATCGCGCAGAATGCGAAACACGTCGTCCATTTTCAACGCCGCATAGTAGCGATCGACCAAGGCGGTTTGTGCCTGGATCAGGCTCGGCATCGCAAGGCTGAACATTGTGACGGCGAGAAGGACGAGTTTGCGCATCAAGAGGGCTCCGAGGTGGGTGATCTGGCCCGAATATAGTGCGCAGGCGGTTTAGGAACAATGAAACATTCCCGCCCTCACGCGATTGTGGACCCCTGCCCTGTTTATCGCTGTAATCTGACCGGTGGTTTCGCGTTTTGGGATTTGGGTTGCGCGGGTCATGGCCTGTAGGTAAACCCCGCCTCAGATCACGATCCTTTCAAGCGGAGAGGTGCCGGAGTGGTCGAACGGGGCGGTCTCGAAAACCGTTGTGGGTGCAAGCCTACCCAGGGTTCGAATCCCTGTCTCTCCGCCATTTTCCTGAAGATCTAGATCTCATAACCGACTGATAGTAGAGCGGAATTCGACGTTTTCGCGCCGATGTCGGTGTTTGGTCCGCTTGATTTGCTGCACAATTTGCTACACAATTTGCTGCACAAACGCGGAGGATTTCCGCCATGAGCATCGCAA
>CAYGQQ010000082.1:0-13581 GCA_964352105.1 uncultured Rhodobacterales bacterium
GACACGCGGCTTTCCAGTTCACACACGACCGCGTCGAGGATAGCATCGTCAATCTTGCCCAGGGAGACATATTCCCGCGCCAAACGCGTTTGGGCAGGCGGGCTGAAACTGCTCAGGTTCAGCTTGCCACCCGCGTTCTTGACCAATCGAAGGATGATCGCAGCCTTTTGCGACGGGCTATAACCCTCCGTCGAGGCAAGTTCTCTGTCTCCGTCCACCGCAGCCATATCTAAGCCGGATGGCAAAGGCGTAAAAGCCAGTTCCATATACCCAATCCCGTAAATTCTCGCCCCTGAGTGATGCCAGAGCAGGTCTTAACGGGTCGTTACGGACGCATTGCGGTTCTTACGACGGTTTGCCTAAAGTTTTCGAAAACAAACCTAGTAAGAGAAGGTTTTGCCAGAGCTAAGTGCAATTTTCAGCGACTGTTCGGGCCATGTCCCGCGTCCGCCACGCGCGCGAATTTCGGACAGCTGGATCTTTGCGGCGTCAAGATCGCCGGTCTTGACCAAACCCTGCCCCATATAGGAGCGCGCCAGAAGGTTGTCGGGATCAAGGGTCAAGGCGGCCGCGTAATGGGCCATCGCGCCATCGAAATCACCCTGCTTGCGCGCAATAAATCCGTAGTAGGTTTGCACGCGGCTGCTGTTTTGCTGGCTCATCGAGGCAAGCGCTGCGGTGGCGCGATCAAGCTGTCCGTCATAGGCCAATTCACGCGCGGCAAGATAGAGCGTGTCATCGCTAAGCGAGCTCTGTTCCAGATCAACACATTTCTGCTTCTCGGCATCGTAAATTTCGGATGCCTTACACTCTGTCGTGGTTTTCGTCGTTTTGGGCGGGGTGTTGTCGTCTGATCCGGCGGCAAAAACGGCGGCGGGGGCCGCAATGAGAAGGGCTGTAAGCACAGCTTTCATGGCGCGTTCCTTTTTGAAAAGCGTAAATAAAATGAATGTGGGCCTAGGTCTTAGGCAGTGGAATCAGGCACGCAGGCTTGAAGGGTCGTGTCCCAGCTTGTGCCAACCTTGCAGCTTGAGGTCTGCTTATGCCCATCCGCCGGACAAAATGCGGAAGCCACAGTCGGTGCCATTGCCGCAGCAACAACCAGCGCGAGGGTCAGTGTCTTGATCTTCATCTTTCTACTCTCCCGTTAAACTCGTAACGGAAAGATAGCACGGACGTTCCGTCTGGCAAATCACAGTTTCCGGAGGTGCGCGTTAACAGCGTTTCAGCTGTCGCCAAACACCCGTTTGAAAATCGTGTCTACATGTTTGGTGTGATAGCCCATGTCGAATTTCTCGTTGATCTCTTCAACGGACAGCGCAGCACATACGGCCTCATCGGCCAGCAGCTCTTCGCGGAAATCGGTGCGATGTTCCCAAACCTTCAAGGCGTTGCGCTGCACCATCGAATAGGCGTCTTCGCGGCTGACACCGGCTTGCGTTAGCGCCAGAAGGACCCGTTGGCTCATCACCAGGCCGGGGAATTTATTCATATTATCCAGCATGTTGTCTGGGAAGATCAGCATCTTGTCGATGACAGAGGTCAAACGCGCCAGCGCAAAATCCAGCGTAATCGTCGTATCAGGGCCGATATTGCGCTCAACCGAGGAATGCGAAATGTCCCGCTCGTGCCAGAGCGCCACGTTTTCCATTGCAGGCACAACGGCCATCCGCACGAGACGCGCCAGACCGGTCAGGTTTTCCGTCAGAACCGGGTTTTTCTTATGCGGCATCGCGCTGGAGCCTTTCTGCCCCATGGAGAAGAACTCCGCGCCTTCCAGCACCTCGGTGCGCTGCATATGGCGAATTTCAGTGGCGATATTCTCAATGGAGCTACCCACCACACCCAAGGCCGCAAAAAACGCCGCATGACGGTCGCGCGGGATCACTTGGGTGGAAATAGGCTCAGGCGAGAGGCCAAGTTTTGCGCAGACATGTTCCTCGACCGCCGGATCAACATTGGCGAAGGTCCCAACTGCGCCCGAAATAGCCCCGGTCGCAATTTCATCGCGGGCGGTGTGCAGGCGGGTCAGGTTGCGGTCCATCTCCGCGTAGAAACGCGCGAAAGTCAGGCCCATCGTCGTGGGCTCCGCGTGGATACCGTGAGACCGCCCGACGCGCAGCGTATCTTTATGTTCCAGCGCGCGGCGTTTCAACGCGGCCAAAAGGCCTTCGACATCGGCAATCAAAATGTCAGCGGCGCGCACCAATTGCACATTAAAACAAGTGTCCAACACGTCAGAGCTGGTCATGCCCTGATGTACGAACCGCGCTTCATCTGATCCCACATGTTCGGCCAGATGGGTCAGAAAGGCGATGACGTCATGCTTGGTCACGGCCTCAATCTCGTCAATGCGGGCCACGTCAAATTCCACGTCCTTGGCTTTCCACACGGCGTCCGCGTTTTCGCGCGGGATCACACCCAGATCCGCCATCGCGTCACAGGCATGCGCCTCGATCTCGTACCAGATGCGAAATTTCGTCTCGGGTGACCAGATGGCGACCATATCGGGGCGGGAATAGCGTGGGATCATGAGACAGCTTTCGTGATTTGTGTGACGCGTGGAGGCGTCATAGAATAGCACCCGGACGGGGACAAGTCGCGAAGCGAGCATGAGATGAGGCAAATTGGAGTTTTGGCGGCTTTTGCGCTATGCTTGGGCGGTGAGGCCATCGCCCAAACCGCGGAGTGGCAACCGATGACCGGGGCAGAGATTGAAGATGCGCTGGATGACAAGACCTTGATTTATGAGGGCTCAACGCAAGTTTTCAAAAAGTCCGGACGGACGCTTTTTGACAATGGCAGACCTTCTTGGGGCTATTGGGCCGTGCGCGGCGATCAGTATTGCAGCCAATGGCCGCCCTCAGACGGCTGGGCGTGCTATGATATGGAAAGACATGAAAGTGGCGCGCGACTGAAGTTTGTCTCGGACACGGGATACGAGACGATCGGCCGCTATGGGGAATGACACGCTGGACGAAGGAGGTGTTTTGAAAACTCTTGCTTTGAGCGACTTTGAAGGCAGATGGCGGTTGGAGCGTCAGATCGACGACAGCCGTGCGGGTCAAACCGGTCTGCTGTCAGGAGAGGCTGTTTTTGAGCCTGTCGCGGATGCGCCCGGCCTGCTCAGATATTCGGAGAAAGGCCAGTTGCGGATGGGCGATCAGCCCCCTTTGGAGGCCACGCGGATCTATTTCTGGCGGGACACGCCCGACGCAATCGACGTGTCATTCGAGGACCGGCGTGCCTTCCACCGGATCACGCGCGGCAGATCAATGCCCGACGACACCCATCACTGCGACCCGGACCTGTACCATGTCAGCTACAATTTCTCGAAATGGCCAGATTGGCAGGCGATGTGGCGCGTGGTCGGGCCGCGCAAAGACTACCGAATGACCTCATTATACCGCCGTCCCTGATCCAACAGAATCCAAAGGCGCGCCTGCGGCGCCCATTTATTCTTTATCTGGTGCGTCTTGGCCCGTGTCAGGCTGACTATGCGGCCGTGTGGCGGCGACGCTCTTGCTCCAGATAGTCAGCGAGCGACTTGCCTTGTTCTTCGACAAACAGCTCTGCCAGCATTTTCAGCGACCGGATCCGGTCGATCCGGAAGACGCGAAAATCTGCACGTTCTTCGCACCAGCAGGTCGTGGTCCAGACCCGGCCCCAATATTCCATCTGCAACGGACGGATGACCCGGTCGGTGATCGGCTTATCCGGCGCAGCATAACTGATCTGTAACTTTTGGCGCGACCGGATAGCTTTGCGGATAGAGGGCATATGGCGAAACCCGGCTGCGGCATCCTTGAACGGATAAACTGCAAACCCCCAGCCCGAGGGCGGCTGGCTGCGATCTTCGGGCAAAACCGCGTCGATCTTGGCCGACAGGCTTTTGGCGGCCCCTTGCAATTCCTCATCTGCCGCTTCGCCAACAACGGCCATGCCCAGATGCAGCGCCTCCAGTTCTGTCAGGGTCAGGTTCAAAGGCGGCAGCGTGATGGGGGAGGTCATCATATAGCCCAAGCCCCGTTCGCCCGCGACCGGAACGCCTGACAGGGCCAAAGTATCCATGTCGCGGTAAATCGTGCGCACTGATACGCCCAATGTCTCCGCCAAATCCTCCGCGCGGTGCAGGCGTCCGTCCCGTAATATCAAGACCAAATCAAATAGGCGATCCGTGCGGCGCATCTTTTGTCCTCCAATACGAGGGGCGACAGACGATGTTTCATCAAAAGCCCCAACCGATTCTGTTTCTCAACCCCTTGTAGCAGACCTTAACTGACATAAACCTGTCAGGAGACTTTGTCACGTGGGTCGATTGTCGGGAATTTCGCGTCAAATCGGGCGGAATATGGAATTGATGCTTTTCCCTGTGGCACGGACGGCCTACATACCAAGCAGATACATTTTGGCGCGAGCGCCCTATGGGAGACTTCAAATGCTTAACAATATCGGCCTGCCAGGCTTGCTACTTATCGCTGTTGTCGTGCTGGTCCTGTTTGGACGCGGCAAGATCTCGTCCTTGATGGGCGAAGTGGGCAAAGGCATCACCGCCTTCAAAAAGGGTGTCGATGACGGCACCAAGGAAATCGACGAAGCCAGCGCGATGCAAGAGGCGAAAGACGTCACACCCGTGGCAGAGCCCGCAGCGGATAAAGACAAAGCCTGAGCCACATCCTGAAACGTCCATCTGAATTGACCTTCAGAGCCGCTTTAAGGAGCCGCGCGCATGTTTGACATCGGCATGACCGAACTGCTGTTGATCGGGTTTGTTGCCCTGATTGTGGTGGGTCCCAAGGACCTGCCGGGCATGTTCCGCACGCTTGGTCAGTTCACGGCCAAAGCCCGTCGGATGGCGCGTGAGTTTTCGTCAGCCATGGAAGCCGCGGCAGATGAGGCGGGCGTCAAGGACGTCACCAACACGATCAAAGCAGCCAGTAACCCAAAGAAAATGGGGCTGGATGCGGTCAAAAAGGCCGCCAGTTTCGATAAGTTAGACGAAAACTCGGAGACAGCGAAACTGGCCAAGGACCGTGCAGAAGCCTCTGCCCGGATCAAGGCCAAAGCCGCAGAGATGCGGGAGGCGAAAGCCAACGGGGCTGCGGAAACGCAAGCGGCGGCGAATGAAGCTGCTGCGAAACCGGCTGTTAAGAAGACCGCTGAGAAGAAAGCGCCTGCAAAGAAACCCACAGCGAAAAAGCCAGCTGTGAAACCTTCGGCGACAAAACCCGCAGCAAAGCCTGCAACAAAGCCCATTGCAAGGAAAACCGCGGCCAAGACCGCACCGAAAACCGTCGCTCAGAAAACGCCGACCAAAAAGGCTCCGGCAAAGCGGGCGGCCAAGCCGAAAAAGGCTGACGGATGAGCGATCAAACCGACGACGACATGGAAGCAAGCGCCGCCCCCCTGATCGAGCATCTGGCGGAACTGCGAACGCGCCTGATCCGCTCCGCCTTGGCGTTTCTGGTCGGCATGATCATCTGCTTTACCTTCGGCAGCGCGATCCTCGATTTCCTGCTGGTTCCTATTGAAAACACGATGCGCGATCTGGGCAACCCGAACCCGGTGATGCAATACACCGCGCCGCAAGAATACTTCTTCACCTTGATCCGTATCTCGATGGTTGGCGGGCTTTGCCTTGCCTTCCCGGTGATCGCCTATCAGATGTGGCGTTTCGTGGCGCCGGGGCTCTACAAGCAGGAAAAGAACGCGTTTCTGCCCTTCCTCATCGCATCACCCGCGATGTTTCTGGCCGGAGCGGCCTTTGCACATTACGTGGTTGTCCCGCTGGCAATGCGCTTCTTTCTGGGCTTTGCGGATTTGCCCTCCTTCTTGGCGGCGATGGTTGCCTCAGGGGATGTCGCGATTGCGACAGAGGACACCGGGATCGACATCGTTTTTAACGGTAAGGTCAACGAAAGCCTTGATATTACACTGAAAATGATCGTGGCCTTTGGTGTCTGCTTCCAGCTGCCCGTGCTGTTGACACTGATGGGCAAAGCCGGGCTGGTCTCGTCTGAGGGTCTGAAAGCCGTACGGAAATACGCGGTAGTTGGCATCCTGACGGTCGCAGCCTTGGTCACGCCGCCGGACGTGACAACCCAGCTGATCTTGTTTGTTGTGGTCTACGGCCTCTATGAGGTGTCGATCTTCCTGGTGCGCCGGGTCGAGGCGCAGCGCGAGGTCAAGCTGCGCGAAGAAGGCCTTTGGGATGACGACGATGATGAGGGTGATCAGGCCGACGAGGCCGAGGAACCGCGCCCATGAGTAGCTCACCGTGACGAATACCACCGACCCGATGGAGCGGATTGCAAACGCGCTTGAACGTATCTCTCCACCTGCGGCGGCTGCCCCGGATCTTAGCGCAGCAGATGCGTTCTTGTGGCATGTCAGCCCGGACCGCTTGCAGCCGGTGCCAAAGGTGAACCGGATCGACGTGGATCTGCTGATCGGTATCGACCGCTCCCGCGACACGCTGCACGCCAACACCAAGCAATTTGCACAAGGCAACGCCGCCAACAACGCGCTTTTGTGGGGCGCGCGCGGGATGGGGAAATCTTCGCTGGTGAAGGCCATTCATGCCGCGATCTTGGCCGAGGGTCTACCCCTGAAGCTGGTGGAAGTTCAGCGCGAAGACCTGCCCTCCATCGGGCGGCTTTTGGGCCATCTGCGGGGCAGCGCCGAGCGGTTCGTGCTGTTTTGCGATGATCTGAGCTTCAGCCATGACGACCAGCACTACAAATCGCTCAAAGCGGTGCTGGATGGCGGCATCGAAGGCCGTCCCGACAATGTGATTTTCTACGCGACCTCGAACCGCAGGCACCTGATGCCGCGCGATATGATCGAGAACGAGCGCTCAACCTCCATCAACCCATCCGAGGCGGTGGAGGAAAAGGTGTCCCTGTCAGACCGGTTCGGGCTGTGGCTGGGCTTCCACCCGTGTACGCAGGATGAATATCTCGACATGATCCGCGGCTATTGCGCGGCCTATGGCGTGAAGACGGACGAAGAGACGATGGTGGCCGAGGCCATCGAATGGCAGCAGACGCGCGGGTCCCGCTCTGGCCGCGTCGCGTGGCAGTATTTCACCGATTTGGCCGGCCGGAAGGGCGTCACGGTCTAAAGCGCTTTTCGAAAACCCGCATCACACAGCTTTTCGAAAAGCGAGCACCATCGATGCGTTGCAAGGCGTTTGCACGTTAATCCTGCCTCAGGTTTAACGCGAAACGCTTTAGTTCAGCCGCAGCCCGGAGATCGTCGCGCTGATCTTGCTATCCGTATCATCGCTATCGGCGGACACCGCGACACCGATCAGGGCAGGGGGCCGTTGCCCAAAGGCCCGTTTCAAATCCGCATCAAGGTTAACCTGCTCTGAGAAACTGCCAAGGCCTGCGGGACGGCGGATCACCGTGACCCCGCGTTTATCCAGATAAGGGCTTGGTAAGATATCGCCGCGTGTCGCATCGCCGCCCCAGACATAGGCCAGCACCCGGATGTTCTGGTTTCGCAATAGCCGCCGCAGGGAGCGTTTGTTCAGCGTCTCGGCCGTTTCCTGATCGGCAAAGACGAAATACATCGCCAGATTGCGGTCGTCGCCGCCGCGTTTGGTCAGGTCTGTTGCAGGCACGCCTTGGGAAACCTGCCAGGACCAGTTGGCAGCATTCGCGCCCCACGCGTCGTCAGGCACCGGACGATAGAGCACCGATACCGTCCCATCAGAACGCACACCCAAAGCGTCGCCGCGCTGAACATAGTCATTTGTAAAGAAACGGAGAAACCCCTGTTCCTTCCAACTGCCGTCAAAAGCAATGGCTTGCGCATGCGACGCGCCTGTCACAGCAGAAATCGCGGTAAAGGCAAAGGGCAGGAGGAGTTTGCGGAACATGTTGGCGCCTCTGGCAATGGGTCTGATCCCCACACCAGATAGCGTTTGCGGGGCCGCTTCAAGACGGCCCCGCATCACCTCTTGGTGATCGCTTTATTTCAGGTATTTGTTCGGATTGACACTTTCAAACCCCTCGCGGACCTCGAAATGCAGGAAGGACGGATCGCCCTTGGCCACGGTCGCGATGCTTTGACCCCGGCTGACGCGGTCGCCCTTCTTCACCTTGATATCGGCGATATTGGCATAAACCGTCAGCAGGTTGCCGGAGTGTCGCAGCACAAGAATGGGGACCTGATCGGTGTCGCGCGTGATTGCCGCCACTTCACCGTCGCCTGCCGCTTTCACCGAAGTTCCAGCGGGCGAGGCAATGTCGATGCCCTCATTGGTACGTTTCTTGTAAGGACGCAGCGTTTCTCCTGTCACAGGTGCGAGCAAGGCCGAGCTGCTGGCCGACGCGGTGGCCCCCGGCAATTCCTCTTTCACGACAGGTTCAGGCAACGGCTTCGACGCGCTGGGCGGCTCCGGAGTTTTGGTCCCCGCACCCGGTGTGGTCACTGCGGCTGCTTCCGATGCCAGTTCCGCCGTCTTGGTGACCGGGATCAGCAGGTACTGACCTTGGCGTACTTCCAGATCTGGGCCCAGACCGTTCCAATCTGCCAATGAATTGACCGAGACATTGTAAAGCCGCGCGATCGTATAGGCGGTTTCCCCGCGTGCGACCTGATGGCGAATAGGTTCTGGCCCATCAATTGGCGTGGACGGCGTGGCCTGTCTGATCCCGCCTGAGGCAGGTGCATTGTCCAGCGCCGTGGTCGCGATGCCTGTGACATCAAGCGGTGCCGTGGTAGTGCCACCGGCCACTTTCGCGCCGGGCGGAATGGCCACAACCTCGTCCCGGCCCAGTTTATCGTCAACCCGCAACCCGTTATAAGTCGCCAGTACCACCGGATCGAGGCCAACACGGCCCGCAATCTCACCCACAGTTTCGCCGCGCTTGGCCAGCACAACCTGATAATTCGGATAGGTGATCAGCCCGTTTTCGTCAGGGGCAGGACGCTCAACCGTGGCAGAGCGCGCCGCTTGCGACGTGTCCAACCCACCGACATTATTGCGCAAATCAAAATCGAGATCGCCAAGCCCATCGCAGGCTGCGAGCCCTAAAATAATCGCCCCAAAGGGCAAAATTCTGCTGAAACGTGACTTATGCCCGTTCTTTTCCATCGCTCATTCCTCAATACCGCGACCCTTTTGGCGGGCCTTTTTGGTTTTTAGTCTTGTGCCACGCCCTCTAGCAGAGGAACGAAGCGCACTGGTAATAATTCTTCATATTCAAAGCCTTCTTCGCTGCGCGTCACCTTGATCAGGCTTTGCACAGCGTCAGATTGGCCGACCGGTACCACCATGATACCCCCCATCCGCAATTGCGCCAAGAGGGGACCGGGCGGATCTTCGGCTGCTGCGGTCACGATGATGCGGTCAAACGGGGCCTGCTCGGGCAAGCCGTGGCTGCCATCGCCGGTCATAATCGTTACATTTGTGATGTCGAGTTTCTCAAACAACGCGCGAACATGGCGGGTCAGGCGGGCATGGCGGTCGATGGAATAGACCCGGCGCGCCAGATGGCTGAGGATCGCGGCCTGATAGCCGGACCCCGTGCCCACTTCCAAAACCTTGTCGCGGGGCTGCACATTCAGCGCTTGCGTCATCAGCGCCACAACGGAGGGCTGGCTGATCGTCTGCCCGCAGGCAATTGGCAGTGGCATGTCCTCATAGGCGCGGTCGGCAAATGTGCCGGTGATGAACGCGCCGCGATCGACCTTCTCCATCGCGGTCAGCACCCTGGTGTCGCGCACGCCCTTGGACCGCAGCGCGTAGAGGAACTGCATCTTGCGTTCCGCGTCAGAGATACCCTCGTCGCTCACGCCAAACGGGCCTCCAGATCAGCCAATTGGTCATGGGCCGTCAGATCGCACCGCATCGGCGTGACCGATATATAGCCCTCCAGATTGGCATGGGCGTCAGTGCCCGGGGCTGAAGGGTTGTTTTGCGGATTTCCCTTGATCCACAAATACTTACGGCCATTAGGTGGCATATGAGACTGAATGCCCATACCGCCTGTAGGTCGTAAGCCCTGTGCCACGACGCGCGTACCTTTGACATCTGCGCCAGAAACCGGCGGAAAGTTGATATTGTAGAAGGTTTGGTAGCTTTCCCCGCCCCAAAGCCCGTTGGAAAGCAGGTTTTTGACAAGCGCTGCACCGTGCTGACTGGCCGCTTCGAACTGATTTTTCAGCCCGATATTGCCCGGGCCGTAATATTGCGACAGCGCGATGGACTTGATGCCTTGCAGCGCGCCTTCCATCGCCGCCCCGATGGTGCCGGAATAGACCGTGTTCTCGGCAGAGTTGTTGCCTTTATTCACGCCCGACAAGATCAGATCGGGCGCGTCGCCCATAATCTCGTGCACACCGGCAAGCACGCAATCGGCAGGCGCACCTTCAGCCGCAAAGCGACGGGGGGCCATCTCCATGATCATCGTGGGGTGGGCGTAATTGATGCAATGCGCGACGCCGGATTTCTCGAACGCCGGGGCCACAACCCATACCTCGCCATCCGGTCCCGCCACCTCGTTTGCGATGGCTTCCATGACCTCGAGGCCCGGAGCGTTAATGCCGTCGTCATTTGTGATCAGGATGCGCATGATTTGCCCTTATGTTCTTGCTCTTTCTGCTTAGATTACGCCGGGCAGGGCGTAAAGCCGCTTAACCCTTGGCCGAAGCGTGCAAAAGGCTAAGTGCTGCAAAGATCACCGCCACACTTCCCGCAAGCCAGACCAGCGTCGTCTCGCCGTTCAGATTGGCCACGACGATGCCCACGCAAGCCCAGCACAAAGCGGCTGGATAGGTCCAGACCTGATGCGCGGCGCGCGCAATCACGCTGCCAAGGGCGAAGGCCAGAACCAGCATCGCGCCGGCCCATTGCAATTGGCTCAGCCAGAGCCCGTAGCCTGCCCCCACCAACCCGATGGAGACCAGCGACGCCGCCGTCAGCCAGCCTGCATAAAGCCCGATGGGCAACGCGGCCGCCCATTTCGGTTTGATGTCCCGCGCGGCAAACATCGCCCAAAGCGCCGTCATAAGCATTGCCCAGATCAGGACCGTCGCCCAAATGACTGATATTGTTGCCACTTTGATCCAAGCAGCGCCCATACCCATGGACAGAGTCATCGGCATCCAGACAGGCTCCCAATCCAGATCATCGCGGTGCCGCAACGCGCCGTTCACGGCAAAGAGCAGCAACCAGAGATAGATCACCGACCAGATCGAGAATGTATAGCCCGCAGGCTGCACAGGCGCATTGTCTTGCGGGATCGGAAATTGCTCGGGACGGAAGCCTGCAAAGCCCTCGGTGACGAAAGGCGCAACCACGAAGGCCAGCGCCGCGATCAGGGTCAGCCAGGCGTTCAAGACAGAATGCCGTCTGCACCCAGTGTCAGTTTGCCGCCAAGATAAGGTCCCAGCACGTCGGGCAGTTTCACCGACCCGTCTTCTTGCTGGCCATTCTCCAGAACCGCGATCAGGCAGCGCCCCACCGCAAGGCCAGAGCCGTTCAGCGTATGGACAAATTCCGGCTTGCCGCCATCCGCGGGCTTGAACCGCGCATTCATCCGGCGCGCCTGAAACGCGCCCGTGGTGGAAACCGAACTGATCTCCCGGTAGGCATTTTGGCCCGGCAACCAGGCCTCAATGTCGAAGGTTCGCTTTGCCCCGAACCCCATATCGCCTGTGCACAAGATCACCGTGCGGTAGGGGATGCCAAGGCGCTCCAGCAGGTCTTCGGCGCAGCGCAACATCCGCTTTTGTTCGTCGTCAGACGCGTCGGGATGCGTGATGGAGACCATCTCTACCTTTTCGAACTGGTGTTGGCGCAGCATGCCAGACGTGTCACGCCCGGCAGAGCCCGCCTCGGAGCGGAAACACAATGTATGTGCCGTCATGCGGATCGGCAGCGCGGCCTCGTCCAGAACATCGCCTGCCACCGTGTAGGTCAAAGGCACTTCCGAGGTCGGTACCAACCACCAGCCATTCGTCGTCTGATAGCTGTCCTCGCCGAATTTTGGCAGCTTGTCCGTGCCATACATCGCCTCATCGCGCACGAGCACCGGGGTTTGCACCTCCGACAGGCCGTTCTCATCGACATGGGTGTCGATCATGAACTGGGCCAAGGCGCGGTGGATACGCGCAACAGCGCCTTTCAAAAGCACAAATCGGCTGCCGGAGATTTTGGCCGCCGTTTCAAAATCCATAGAGGCCGCAACGCCACCGATCTCAAAATGCTCTTTCGGTGTGAAGCCAAATTCGGGCAGATCGCCCCAACGGTTCACTTCGACATTGTCTTCCTCATCGGCCCCATCAGGCACATCATCGGCGGGCAGGTTGTCGATGCGCGCCAGCATATCGGTCAGCCTGGCATCCTCAGCCTTCGCTTCCTCGCTCAGGCGCGCTACCTCGTCCTTCTTTTCCGCCACAAGCGCACGCAGGCGTTCAAATTCAGCCTCATCGCCGCGACCTTTGGCGGCCCCAACTTCCTTGGAGGCCTTGTTTTGTTCGGCCTTGGCGTCCTCTGCGGCTTGAATTTTCGCCCGTCGGGCCGCATCAATCGCCAGAATTTCGGACGACATCGCTGACCCGCCCCGGCGCTTCAGCGCGGCGTCGAAAACCTCTGGCGTGTCACGGATCATCCGAATGTCATGCATTTTGCAGTCCTTCCAAAAACTATAGGACAGCATATGCCTCAAGCAGAACCGGTTTTGAAGCCCTGCAAACGCGGCGAGAGGCCGAAATTTCGGCCTTGCTTGGAAAACCGCCTGGCTGCGCGCGCAGGTATGCGGCAGCACAGGACCAGTGGCGGCAAATGGGATCATCGCAAACCCTAAGGGGCCGGTAGCTTTGACGGACGTCCTGCGCAAATGCGTGGATACACGAGCAACCTTAAAAAGCTGGCTTTTGCGGGACGGTTGGGCAGGGCGGCTATATGTGTTTGCCGATGTCCGGTTTGCGGGACGAAGCTGCCGCTGGCTTTAGCCGGTCCTCAACTCTTTCAAAACAAAGTTGATCCTGTCGGCCACTGCTACTTTTGGTAACTCGCAAGTTTCGTATCCCAGCTCAGAGAATGCGCGCTCTAAGCGCGAGTACTCAGCTATTGCATCCTCAAAGGTGTTCCTTCGCTGCATATCTGTAGCGAAGATCTCTGGCCATGGTGGAGCAAGGAAAACGCGCCTTGCATAGTGGCGTTCACCAGCAAGCAACGAATGATAGGGAGTACCTCCTGCAAACTCAAATGCGACAGCGGCATCAACCAGCCCTCTGTCAAAGAAGACAATGCCTTCCATATCTGCCGCCGCACAAAGGTCAGCCTGAGCCATGCGGATTGCACGGTCAGCAAAGGCGCGTAAATCCACCCAAGGCAACGCGTCGCCGTTTCCTTTCATTTCTTCAGCTACGATCCGGCGGCCCGGTTCCTCGACGACCGGATGGCCGTGCTGACGAAGTAAGTCCAACAAGGTCGATTTACCGCCGCCAGAGCAACCAGAAATCAGAATATTCTTAGCTTCCATCATGGCGTCAATTGGATAGACAAAGTGCTTAATTTGCAACCAGAGCCAGTTCTTTCTTGCTCGGTAGGTATGGGCTCAA
>CAYGQQ010000083.1:0-13447 GCA_964352105.1 uncultured Rhodobacterales bacterium
GCCTTGACCGCGAACAATCCCTGAGCTTTCTGGAATTCAACTACATGATCCTGCAAGCCTATGATTTCCTAGAGTTGAACCGTCGTTACGGTTGCCTTTTGCAAATGGGCGGCTCGGATCAATGGGGCAATATCGTCAACGGAATCGACCTGACGCGCCGCGTCCTCGACAATGAGATCTTCGGTCTGACCACGCCGCTTTTGACCACCTCTGACGGGCGCAAAATGGGCAAAAGCCAGGGCGGGGCAATCTGGCTCAACGGCGACATGCTCAGCCCCTATGAGTTCTGGCAGTTCTGGCGCAACACCACGGACGCCGATACCGGCAAATTCCTGAAAATATTCACCGAACTTCCGGTGGAGGAATGCGACCGCCTTGGCACACTCGAAGGTTCCGAGATAAACGCCGCCAAGATTATCCTCGCCAATGAAGTCACCACCCTGCTGCACGGGGCCGAGGCTGCGCAAACCGCCGAGGCCACAGCCCGTGAAGTGTTCGAGAAAGGCGGCGTCGGCGACGACCTGCCAACGCTCACCCTCAGCCGCGACGATTTGGGCGACGGTATCTCCATCGTCCAGCTTCTGGTGCGCTCTGGTCTTGCAGGCTCGGGCAAAGACGCCAAGCGCCTGATCGCCGAGAACGGCGCAAAACTAAACGATGCGCCGCTGACCAACGCGGGCCTGTTCCTGACGGTCGAAAACCTGTCAGAGCCGCTCAAACTCAGCGCCGGCAAAAAACGCCACGCGCTGGTCACACTCGACTAGGCTTCCGATTTAGGCTTCTTCTTGACTGAAATACCTCCGGGGTTTGGGGCAGAGCCCCAAGATAAGAGCACAGTTTGGGGCAGAGCCCCAAGAAAAGCGTGGTTAGGCAGGAAGGCCTAGAGGCAGGTGCTAACACGCGCGACCTACCGCAGCATCCATTCCCCCTCCGGGAAGAACGCATGAAAGGCGAACGCAAACATCACGTCATGCGCAATATCACGACCCGACCTCGCATCCCGCACACGGATCGCGCCGACGGATTTCGACTTGTGAATGCGCGCCTTGTCCAAAGCAGAAGCCTGCTCGCCCACCCAACTCAACGCCACTCCGGCTTGCCGTACCTCCGGTTCAGATGACAGGCGCGTCAATGGCCAGGCGCGGTTGCCGACACGCACCACACGCTCCATCGGATCAATGCCATGGGGCGGCAAGTCCCCATCAAACAGAAACGGCCGGTCGGAGCTGTCGTAGTTCACATATGGGTTAGAGCCATAGCCAAACCGCGGGTTTGGCGCGTCCAGTACAAGCCCATCCGGGTTGCGCTCCAGGAACGCCTCCCAGCTTTCCATCCAACTGGGCAATTGCTTCAATTCATCGCCCGCATGGGTGCCGACGATTCCCTTGCCCACGGCCTGCTGCCACCAGCTTTCGGTTTCGCGGTCATACATGATCATGTCGGAATGGCGCAGATTGCCGGAAACACCGAAGGTGCGGGTTTTGCCTTGCACGCGCCGGTCAAACACCATGGCAGAGTTGCAAAGCGGGCAGAACGTCACCGCGACCGGCACGCCGCCCACCACATCATTGACGATCTCATGGACCATGAAATAGCGGATCGGATAGGCACGTGGGCGCTGGCCTTTGCGCTCAAACGCAATCACCGGCTCGCGCGGGGTCAGGCGCGTCTCGTCAGAGACGTTGAGAAACCTTGGCGACCAGACCGCCGGGATTCCATCCTTGCCAGGTCCGCCGGAGCGTATCTCGCCGAGATCAACGGTCGTTTTCGAAAAATCGGTATTGGGCCAACCCGCAGTCAGAAACGGGTTCGCAGACACGACACTTGCCCAAAACACCAAGCAAAGCGCGAAAAGAAAACGGACCATAACATCCTCCCTGATGTGGTGAAGATATCATGGTCCGAAACTTTGTTTACAAACCAGCCCACCTCACGCAGGCTTGATCAGCAGTCACTCGGTGACGCGCACCTCTTGCATGACATCCGGCGTGCCTGAAACAGCACCCGATTGGCCTTGGCCGCGCTTAATGGCATCAACAATTTCCATACCTTCGGTGACGCGCCCAACGACAGTATATTGTCCGTTCAAAAACGCGCCTTCCTCAAACATGATGAAAAACTGGCTGTTGGCGGAGTTCGGGTTTTGGCTTCGCGCCATCCCCACGACCCCACGGTCATAGTTCAGGTCGGAAAACTCCGCTTTCAGATCAGGTCGCTCAGAGCCACCGCGCCCTGCCCCGGACAAGTCACCATCAACCCGGCCATATTGCACGTCACCGGTCTGCGCCATGAAGCCTTCGATCACGCGGTGAAAGACAACGCCATTATAGGCCCCCTCAGCGGCCAGCGCGGTGATCTGCTCCACATGGTTTGGCGCGACATCCTCCAGCAGATCAATCACGACCGTGCCATTGGCCTCTCCGGTGATGTCGATCTCCAGACCAGTGGCCAAAGCGGGGCTTGCGAGCACGCAAGCAAGAACGGCCAGACTACGCATCGGCAGCGACTTTCACAGACAGCATCCGGTCGGGGTTCATCGGCGGCTCGCCCCGCAGGATCGCATCGACATGCTCCATGCCCGCGATGACGCGGCCATAAACGGTATATTGCCCGTTGAGGAAATGGTTGTCGGAGAAGTTGATGAAGAACTGGCTGTTGGCGGAGTTCGGGTTCTGCGAACGCGCAGCACCTAGGGTCCCGCGATCATGGGGCAGTTTGGAAAACTCAGCCGGAAGGTCCGGCAGATCAGAGCCACCCGTGCCCGCCGCACGAATGTTGAAGTCTTTCTCGAAATTGCCGTTGGCTACATCGCCAGTTTGCGCCATGAACCCGTCAATTACGCGGTGGAACACCACGTTGTCATAGTGACCGCCGCGGGCAAGCTCCTTCATACGGGCCGTATGTTCCGGGGCGACATCGGGCATCAGCTCAATCGTTACGGTGCCGTCTTTCAGCTCCATCAGGATGGTGTTTTCTGGGTCTTTGATGTCGGCCATCGGGCGCTCCTTCATTTGAATTTGCGCCAAACTACCCCGTTCAGTGCGGGTGTAAACCCCTTCAGCGTAATCGGTCTATCAGCGCGCGTTCCACCGCCGGTGAGACGAATTTCGAAACATTGCCGTCCAGACGTGCGATCTCTTTGACCAGCTTGGAGGCAATCGCCTGATGCTGCGCCTCGGCCATCAGAAACACGGTTTCAACCCCGTCATCCATCGCGCGGTTCATACCAACCATCTGATATTCATACTCAAAATCAGCCACAGCGCGCAAGCCACGCACGATCACAGAGGCTCCTACATCGCGGGCACAATGGATCAGCAGGTTCTCAAACGGATGCACGACAATCTCTACGTCCAGATCCTTGGCCAGCGTCTTGCATTCCGCTTCGATCATCGCCACGCGCTCTTCCAGTGAAAACAGAGGTCCCTTGTCGCGGTTGATCGCCACGCCAATGACCAGCCGGTCCACAAGCGTGCACGCCCGGCGGATAATATCGCTATGCCCGCGCGTGATCGGGTCGAAAGTTCCGGGGTATAGTCCTGTCCGCATGGCTGTCCCTCGCCGTGAAATTGAAGGCAAAAGGCCCTAAATCATGCTGAAAATCAAGCCCTTCGCCTCAATCGCCGAAAAATGCCTCCACCTCGGCTTGTGTCATGTCCTTGGTCTGCTGGCTGAACGCGTAGGCTTTCGGTTTCCGGTCGATATAGAGTTGAAGGTTCAATTCCAGATCGCCGTGATCATCCAAGGTTCCTGCCCCGAAATGGTAGTCCCCTTGATACGGCCCCTCAGCTGTGACCCGGTAATAGACGCTTGCGCCGCAGGTCTTGCAAAACGCCCGCTCCGCCCAGTCTGACGACTTGTAAACGGTCAGGTTTTCGGCCCCCGTGATCTCGGCCTCATTTTGCGGAACCGACAGTCCCATGAATATTCCGCCACTCCAACGACGGCACATCGTGCAGTGACACGCGCTGATCGTTTCCTTCTCGGTCATGACCTTGTAAGTGACTGCTCCACATACACATTTTCCAGTAAGGGCCATCGCTCAATGCCCCATAATCATGCCTTCAAGGGCATCTTTTTCCATGGCAAGCTCAGTCAGGCGGGCTTTGACCACATCGCCCAGCGTAATCAGGCCGACCATAGAACCGTCTTGCATGACAGGCAGGTGGCGAAAGCGCCCTTCGGTCATCCGTTCCAGCACCTGATCCGCTTTATCGTCCAGCGAGGCGGTCTGTGGGTCACGGGTCATCATCTCCGCGACCCTGTCAGTTAAACACCCAGGGCCGCGCTTGCCAACTTCGCGCACGATGTCGCGCTCTGACAATATCCCCTCCGGCTGCTTCCCATCTGAGGACACCACAAGTGAGCCGATCCGACGCGCCGAGAGCACTTCGGCCGCCTCGGCCACGCTTGCATTAGGCGTTATCGTGATCACCCCGTCATCAGCTTTCGAATTGAGAATTTGGCGCACCAGCATGGCAGTCTCCTTTAAGAATATGTCCAGCAATATCTGGAAGTGTCGCGCCGCAACGCCCTATCCGTCAAGTCCGACGCTCTAGCCGGGCCATTTCAACGGGAATTCTCGCGGCCAATTCTTCGGCAAATCGGCTGAGCCGGGATATCCTGCGATCATCCGCATGACGGACCAGATAGAAGCTGCGCTGCAGGGAAATTTGATTCTCTAGGACCCGAACAAGTTCGGGCGCTGCGGTCATTGCAAAATCATGGGCCACGACCACCCCTGCCCCCTGACGCGCCCAGTTCAGCTGAACGGAGACGGAATTTGACGCAAAATCCACCTTGGGGGAGCCAATATCGGCCAGATAATCCAGCTCCTTGTCGAAGATCAGGTCGGCAATGTAACCGATGATCTTGTGATGTTTGAGGTCAGCCAATTGATCAAGCTTCGGAGCTGTCTCAAGGTAGGATTTCGACGCTGCGAGATGCAATTTGTAATCCGTCAGCTTTTCGCAAGTAAGACGCCCCGCTGTGGGTTGCGAGACTGTAACTGCCATATCTGCCTCCCGCTTGGACAAGTTAAAGACCCGCGGCAGCGCCACCAATTGCACCTCAAGATCAGGGTGTTGGGCGCAGATGTCACGGCAAACCTGCGGCAGAAGGTAGTTTGCAGCCCCGTCCGGTGCACCAAGTCTGATTTGCCCGCGCAACCCATCCTCCGACCCGCTGAGCATGTCGCGGGCGGCGGTCATGGCGCGCTCTGCCTCTTCTGCACGGACCACAAGCGCTGTGCCTGCCTCATTCAGCAAATAGCCTTGCGGAGATCGCACAAACAAGACGCTGTCCAGATCATGTTCCAGCCGCGCGATCCGCCGCCCTACTGTCGCCGGGTCCATCTTCAGAACGGTGCCCGCCCGCGACAGGCTTTCGCCCCGCGCCACCGCCAGAAACACCCGGAAATCATCCCATCTTGGGTCGCTCATCTTTCAGCCTTTGCAGTTTTGCAAAATGAATTTGAATAATAGCCTCTTTTACTGACGATTTTGCAAGACTAGTCTGGGGCAAAATTTTCAGGAGGATCGCATGCAAGAACTCACCCACTATATCAACGGCGCTCATGTCAAAGGGACATCGGGCCGTTTCGCAGACGTGTTCAACCCCGCCACAGGCGAAGTGCAAGCCAAGGTGCCGTTGGCAAATGACGCTGAGATGGCGCAAGCGGTGGCCATGGCCCAAGCTGCGCAACCCGGTTGGGCCGCCGTCAACCCGCAGCGCCGCGCGCGGGTGATGATGAAATTCGTCGAGCTGTTGAACCGCGACATGGACAAGCTTGCCGAAGCGCTGAGCCGCGAACACGGCAAAACCATCCCAGACGCCAAGGGCGACGTTGTTCGTGGTCTAGAAGTGGTGGAATTTTGCATCGGCGCGCCGCATCACCTGAAAGGCGAATACACCGACAGCGCTGGCCCCGGTATCGACATGTATTCGATGAAGCAGCCCTTGGGCGTGACAGCAGGCATTACCCCGTTCAACTTCCCGGCGATGATCCCGATGTGGATGTTTGCCCCGGCGATTGTTTGCGGCAACGCCTTTATCCTCAAACCGTCCGAGCGTGACCCCTCCGTACCACTGATGCTGGCAGAACTGATGGAGGAAGCCGGGCTTCCCAAGGGTATTTTGCAGGTGGTCAATGGCGACAAAACCGCCGTGGATGCGATCCTGCATGACGAGGTGATCCAGTCTGTGGGCTTTGTCGGCTCCACGCCGATCGCGGAATATATCTATGCAACCGGCTGCGCCAACGGCAAACGCGTTCAGTGTTTTGGTGGCGCGAAAAACCACATGATCATCATGCCCGACGCGGATATGGACCAGGCCGCAGACGCACTTGTGGGTGCGGGCTACGGCGCTGCTGGCGAACGCTGCATGGCGATCTCGGTGGCGGTGCCTGTAGGCGACGAGACCGCAGACCGGCTCATCGAAAAGCTGATCCCGCGGGTCGAGGCCTTGAAGGTTGGGCCATACACTGCAGGCAATGACGTGGATTACGGCCCTGTTGTTACCGCCGCGGCAAAGGCGAATATCGAACGCCTCGTGCAAACAGGCATCGATCAGGGCGCAAAACTTGTCGTCGATGGCCGCAACTTCAACCTGCAAGGCTACGAGGATGGCTTCTTTGTTGGCGCGCATCTCTTTGACACCGTCACCAAGGACATGGACATCTACAAGCACGAGATCTTCGGGCCCGTTCTGTCCACCGTCCGCGCACAAAGCTATGAAGAAGCGCTTGGCCTCGCCATGGACCACGAATATGGCAACGGCACCGCAATCTTTACCCGCGACGGCGACGCCGCACGTGATTTCGCCAACCGGATCAATATCGGAATGGTGGGCGTCAATGTCCCGATCCCGGTGCCGCTGGCCTATCACACCTTCGGCGGCTGGAAGAAGTCGATGTTCGGCGATCTGAACCAGCATGGACCTGACAGCTTCAAGTTTTACACGCGCACGAAAACCGTGACCTCCCGCTGGCCGTCCGGCATCAAGGAAGGCGGCGAGTTCTCCATTCCTGTGATGGAATAAATCCCTTTGGCAGAGTGTGTTACAGCGCGCTCTTTCCAAACATCAGACACAAAAAAGGCGGGTGAGTGACCCGCCTTTTTCTGTTTTATGTGATCGCCAGATCAGCTTTTCTTGCGGCGACGCATTGCTGCAAAACCGGCAAGACCCGTCAGCAACATCAAGCTGCCTGCTGGCAGTGGCACTGTGGATACTGTCAGGTTGCGAAGACGCCAATCGTCATTACTGCCTGTTGCCAGGAACGCATAGACGTTGCCCTCAATCGACGGGAATGCCGAGAACGGGTTGTCGTCCTGATCGGTCGTCACGAAATCGCCGGCACCGATATTGTCGTCGCCGGTCACATCATAGACAAGACGGAAATCATCATAACCAGGGTAACCTCCATTGAAGTTCCCGAAACGTGCGCTCTCAAGCTGAACGTCCTGGTCAAAGGTCAGAATGATATAGTCATCCCAGCCGCTGCCATCTGTGGTGTCGCTTCCGTCACCGCCAGAGTTGCGCACACCAAGACCATCCGGAGAATCGGCTGTCAGACGCGCAGCAGTGTCGTAGCTGTTTGAGCCAAGGACTGTTGATCCCCAGACCCGATCACCATCGTCGTCATAAAGGCGGTACGGAGAGCCTCCGCTATATCCGCTGATGAACGAACCAGCTGTCACCGTCAAACCTATGCCACCAACACTGGTGGTATAGCTGCTGCCGATACCATTGAGACCTGAGAAGTTGAAAGTATGTGTCGAAGCGCTTGCCGCACTTGCGATACAAAGCCCGGTGGCGAGTGCGCCGAGAGCTGTCGTAATTTTATACATGATCGCTTACAAAAAAGTACAATTACTAATACCGAGCCCAACAAGAACGCGTGCGCCCGTGGCTTATGTTAACTTATCGTTCATCATGAATCAAATTTCAGACGCGGCTAATTCTACCGAAAAGCACAAAAAGCAGCCTAAAAGGCCGCTTTTTTCATCTTTTTTTGAAGTTTTAACGTAACTGTCCGGGGAACTAGCTTTTCTTGCGACGCCGCAATGCAGCGAAACCAGCGAGGCCAGACAACAGCAAAAGACCGCCCGCAGGCAAGGGAACAATGGACACTTGCAGCTCTGCAAGGCGCCAATCATCGTTGCTTCCGGTCGCCAGGAAGCCAAAGACATTGTCATGCACCCAAGGGAACGTCACTGCCGGGTTGTCGTCACCGCTGCGTGTTACGAAATCGCCGTAGCCCAGTTCATCGTCGCCAGTCATGTCGTAAATGATCCGGTAGTCGTCATTGCTATCAAACGACCCGAAGCGCGCGATATCCAGTTGAACGTCCTGATCAAATGTCAGGATCAGAAAATCATCCCAGTACCGTCCGTCAACGTCGCCGGTATTGTCGGTCGTCCGACCCCGGTTCACGTTGTTGTAGACACCAAGACCGTTCGCGCCATCTGCGTTGACATAGGCGTTCCGGTCGAACCGATTGCCAGAACCGATGACACTGCCGTGAACCATATTGTCTTCGTCATCGCGCACTGCCCGGGTCGGACCGTACTGATATCCGTCGACAAAAGACCCAGCGGTAACTGTCAAAGTCAGACCATCGACAGTGGTCTGGTAAGACCCGCCAGCGCCATAAAGGGATGTGAAATCGAAGCTGTATGTCGTCGCATGTGCTGCGGTTGACAGGAGTGCGCCTGTAGCGAGAACGCCTAGTGCCTTAGAAACCTTGGACATATTTCCTCACGGGTTAAGAAACTACTACTCGACATGGCATGTTAGCCGTGCCCTCTTGCACAAATCTAACATTTTTTCGCACCTGCGGCAACATCATATTCATCTTTGGTTAACATTGCCCTTGCCGCAAAAAATAAGAGGGCGACTGAAATAGTCGCCCTCTCGATACTCAAAAATACAAGTTACGCTTACACCGTTTTGCGGCGCTTCATCCCAAAGAGACCAGCGATCCCAGCCAGCAACATCCAGCCCGCAGCGGGCAGTGGAACGGCGGCCACATCAATCGATGCGATCAGGAACTCGTCAGACGCGCCATCAGCACCAATGCCGAACAGCGTGCCAACCAGAACCGGCGCATCAAATGTGTATGTGTACCAGCCGTTGCGGCCGTCTGCGCCAAAGTTCACATCTGCGCTGTAGCTTGCAGGTGTGCCAGTTGAGCCGTTGAAAATCGCCAGATCGAAATCATCATTCGAGCCCATCAGGGAGAACGTGATCGCGGACAAAAGCACTTCCTCAGACCCGAAATCGAAAATTGCCATTTCGTCGGGATCGTTCGGGTTTGCAACAACGTTGACGTTGGAGGCTTGCTCACCATCGGCAGCACCGCCGTCGATCAATGTCCAATCGCCGCCTTCGGCATTGTCATCAATGTCGCCATTTTCGTTTGACGTACAGCTGTAATACGCATCACGACTGTCGCTATATCCAGTGGAACAAATCCCGAGACCATAGCCGGAATAAGACCCGATCAGCGGGCCTGCTTCAGACTGAGGCGGTGCGATTTGCGTGCCAACAAGTGTATTGATTGCAGATACGTTTACAGAAAAGCCGCCACCGGAAAACGCGATTGGGCCTGATTGGAAATGGTTGCCTGTGGTGAATTCGATGACTGCGGCGGATGCGGCGGAGACAGAAACAACTGTCGATAGGGCCACGACAGCAGATATTTTCTTCAACATCGTTTTATCGTCCTTCTACTCTTTAAGCGCCCCACAGCTACCTCCGGGATTAACTCGACACGGCACCCGGCTGCCTTCTCACAAATCACCCGATAAGCAATAAACCGCCGAAACTATAGTAACAATACACAAACTTGGAAACAATCGTCACAACTGTGCCACAATCGCAACGCAATCCCGGCAAGATTGGCATTTCTTCCTTATTTTATTGGCATTCTTACGGGTCTCATTTCCTTGCATTTCCCCGTATTTCCGCCATAATTGAACGCATGTTGAATTAATCAGGCGTGTTATGGACTTCTCTCTGACCGATGAACAGACCGCAATCTTCGACATGGCAAAGGCCTTCGGAGACGACAATATCGCGCCTTTCGCCAGCCTATGGGAACGCGACGGCGAGATCCCGAAATCCCTTTGGCCTGAACTGGCCGCGCTGGGATTTGGCGCGCTGAATGTGCGCGAAGAAAGCGGCGGGACCGGCCTGAGCCGGCTGGACGCAAGCCTTGTGTTTGAGGCGCTAAGCTACGCCTGCCCATCAGTCGCAGCCTTCCTGTCCATCCATAACATGTGCGCCACGATGATCGACAAGTTCGGCTCCGACGCGTTGAAATCCGACGTCATGGACCGCGTGATCCGCATGGAAATGGTCCTGAGCTATTGCCTGACAGAACCCGGTTCCGGCTCCGATGCGGCTGCCCTTAAAACCCGTGCCGAGCGGACGAACGAAGGCTATAGCCTCACCGGCACCAAGGCCTTCATCTCCGGCGGCGGCTATTCCGACGCCTATATCGTGATGAGCCGCACCGGAGAGGATGGCCCCAAGGGCATCTCGGCAATTCTTGTAGAGGACGGCAAACCCGGGCTGAGCTACGGAGGCTTGGAAGACAAGATGGGCTGGCGGTCACAGCCCACGCGGCAAGTCCAACTTGATGGCTGCAACATTGCCGCTGACAGGTTAATTGGCGAAGAAGGTCGCGGGTTTAGCTATGCAATGGCCGGACTGGATGGTGGCAGGCTCAACATTTCCGCCTGCTCAATTGGCGCTGCGCAATGCGCTCTAGACAAAACCCTGGCCTATATGAAAGAGCGCAAGGCCTTCGGCCAACCGATAAACCAGTTCCAGGCCCTGCAGTTCCGCCTTGCCGATATGGAGATCGAATTGCAAGCCGCCCGCGTCTTTCTGCGCCAAGCCGCGTGGAAGCTCGATCAGGGCGCGCCCGATGCCACAAAATCCTGTGCGATGGCCAAGAAGTTTTGCACCGAAGCGGGCTCGCGCATCGTAAACGGGTGTTTGCAACTGCATGGCGGCTACGGCTATCTGGCCGATTACGGGATCGAAAAACTGGTGCGAGACTTGCGGGTCCACGAGATCCTTGAAGGGACCAATGAAATCATGCGCTTGATCGTCTCGCGATCTTTGATCTCCGAATAATAGGCCCCCGAAATGAGTGACATTGATATCCGCATCGACGGCCGCGCCGGTCGCATCACGCTGAAACGCCCCGATGCATTAAACGCGCTGACCTATGATATGGTGCGCGCGATAGAGGCTGCGCTGGACAATTGGCGCGCCGCTGACATTGACCTGCTGATCTTTGATGCTGACGGGGAACGCGCGTTCTGCTCGGGCGGTGATATTGCCGACATGTATAAGGCCGGGACCGAAGGCAATTTCGCCTATGGGCAACAATTCTGGCGCGACGAATACCGGATGAACGCAAAGCTCTTTGAATTCCCCAAACCGGTCGTCTCCTTCCTGCAAGGCTACACCATGGGTGGCGGTGTTGGCGTCGGCTGCCACGGCTCGCACCGGATCGTGGGTGAAACCAGTCAGATCGCGATGCCTGAATGCGGGATTGGCCTTATCCCCGATGTCGGCGGCTCCCTGATACTGGGCCACGCGCCGGGACATATCGGGGAGTTCTTAGGCACCACCGCCTACCGCATGGACGCTGGCGATGCGATTTTCGCAGGCTTTGCAGACTACTACATCCCGCAAGACGCTTGGGCCGATCTGAAGACCGCGCTCGCCGGTAGCGGTGATTTCAGCCTTGTGGATGGGGCGGCCCTACCCGCCCCTGCATCCAAACTGGCCGATATGCAGCCTTTGGTGGATCATTACTTCGACAGCCATGATCTGGCCGGTGCAATTCGCGATCTGAAGCGCGAAGACACGGAGTTCAACTCGACCACGCTGAAACTGCTGTCCCGCAACGCACCGCTTGCAATGGAATGCACGATGAACGTGACCCGCAGGCTGAGGTCCGCACACTCCATCCGGCAGGCGCTGGATCTGGAATACCGCTACACGTTCCGCGCGCTGGAACAAGGCGACTTCATCGAAGGCATCCGCGCAGCCATCATCGACAAGGACCGCGCGCCGAAATGGCGACATGCCAGCGCCGATGATGTCGCCGCGATCGACATATCGAACATGCTGCGCCCATTGGGCAAAGATGCATTGAACTGGGACTAACAGCAGGAGATCAGCCATGAAAATCGGATTTATCGGTCTGGGCAATATGGGTGCGCCGATGGCTGCAAACCTCGCCAGAGCAGGCCACGCAGTAACGGGCTTTGACACTGTCGCCAAACCTGATGGCCTGTCCCTGGCCACCACAGCAAGGGAAGCCGCAACAGACCAGGATGTGGTCATCACGATGCTGCCAAATGGCGCGATCCTGAACGCGGTCGCGGCAGACATCCTGCCGGTGATGGCGCAAGGCGCGTTGCTTCTCGACTGCTCCACCGTCGATGTTGATACGGCCCGCGCGGTTGCCGAAAAAGCCGCCCGACACAACGTGCTTGCCGCCGACGCCCCCGTTTCAGGCGGGATAGGTGGAGCCGCAAGCGGTACACTCACCTTCATGGCCGGTGGCAGCGACGCAGCTTTCGCCAGAGCCGAACCCCTGTTCGAAATCATGGGCCGAAAGGCCGTCCATTGCGGCCCGTCCGGAAATGGACAGGCGGCCAAAATCTGCAACAACATGATCCTGGGCATCACAATGATCGGCACCTGCGAGGCGTTCGCGCTGGCCGACAAGCTGGGCCTCGACCGCCAGAAGATGTTCGACGTGGTCTCCACCTCATCAGGCTATAGCTGGTCGATGAACGCCTATTGCCCCGCACCGGGCGTGGGTCCCGAAAGCCCCGCGGACAATGACTACAAACCGGGTTTTGCCGCCGACCTGATGCTCAAGGACCTGCGCCTTAGCCAGCAAGCCGCCCAAAGCGCCGACGCTGACACACCAATGGGCCAACACGCCACACAGCTCTATGAGACATTCGTTGAAGAAGAAGACGGCGCGGGCAAAGACTTCTCTGCCATGCTGCCGCGCTTTGTCTCCCGCAGACGCAGCTAGACTTCTTCTTGCCAGAAATACTCATCTAATGGGGATGAAAAATGGCGCGGTTGACGGGGCTCGAACCCGCGACCCCCGGCGTGACAGGCCGGTACTCTAACCAACTGAGCTACAACCGCGTAGCTGCCCGTCCGATCCTTCAGACGTGAGGGACGTATTATGGGCTGTGCCCTGCCCCGTCAAGCATATCTCAACGCGAAAGTGCAGGAATAAATCAAATGCGGTCTGACCCGCCCGAATAGCAATGACGACCGCGCGCTTATAATGGCAAATCGCAAAGGTTGGCAGAGGCGGGAATGGTGGGTGATGAGAGGCTCGAACTCCCGACATCTTCGGTGTAAACGAAGCGCTCTACCAACTGAGCTAATC
>CAYGQQ010000084.1:0-13393 GCA_964352105.1 uncultured Rhodobacterales bacterium
ACGAAACTGCCTGTTGGTTCCAACATCCGATGATGCGCGGGGAAGGGGTCCGCCAGCGAATTCCACTACACGCCGACAGCGCCGAGACGTTGCCCAAACTTGTCGCACAAGCGGCCGCGATGTTTTCGGAGCATCTGGAAGACCCGATCTCCATCGGCGATGTCGCTGATGTTCTGGGTGTGACCCCAAGACAGGTGGAGCGGGCCTTCAAGAAAGCGACAGGCCAAAGCCCTTCACATTTTTATCGCGCTTTGCGCATGAAGGCGGCGCGGCAGCTGGTGTTATATTCCAAGAACAGCGTCTCGGATGTTGCGGGAGCTGTTGGCTTCACCTCGACCGCACCGCTGGTGAAGCATTATGCCGCCATGTTCGGGGTATCGCCACAGGAAGACCGCAAGCGGATCAACGCGTTCCGCGTGCAGGGCAATGTGCCAGTGCCGTCGATTTAGGGTCCGCAAGACCGCTAAAGCGCGGATGTCATCGCAGTTGTTATGGCGTGATGCAGGGACCCGGCCGAAGCGCGTGGACCAAGGATGCGAATGAAGTTTTTCGGGTCCCCACAAATCACAAAACACCCCAGATGATGAATGGATGTACGTGTTGCATCGCCGCTTTCCATCGCGCGGATATTGACGTTGCTGATCAGCTCCATCACCGCTTGGACGCCGTCACCCGTCAGATCAAAGCCGCACCATGCGTCGCTTTGCTCCGTCACGGAGGCTGCGTCCTTCAGTTTGGATTTAACGTGCTGGGCCAGATCTTCATACGTGTCATACGCCGCGCCGATCATCCATTGGTCCGGTCCCATCCAAACCGCTGAAAAGGGTTGCGCCAATACCGCTTTGCCGGCGGTTGGCGGCTCGGATTTCAACAGCGTTTTAAGCTTCGATGCGCAGGCGGCTTCCTTGCCCAAACGTGCTGCGACAGAGGCCAACGAAAGGTCTGTGATCTCGGTGCATGTCACGCCTGCAACCTGATCCACACGCGCTGCGCTGCCGCCGAGGGCGGTGATAGGTTTGAGATTATGCACGGACGCGTTCTCCCTCTGGGTCGACAAAATGGGCGGAGACGATTTCGACTTCAACGGTCAAGTCGGTCACGGGCGACACGAGGCGCATCTTCTCGCCCTTGCGATTACCGCCGTCTTTCAAAAAGCCCAGCCCGATCATGCTGTCCAGCGCAGGCGAGAACGCAGCCGATGTCACATAGCCCTGATCATGGGCCGCATCCACCGGGCCGTCAGCCTTCATAAGATGCCCGCCAGCCGTGACTTTCTGGGTTGGATCAAGGGGCTTGATACCAACCTGCATCAACGCGTCTTCCTCATTCAGGCCGGGGCGTTCGGAAAGTTTGGAACCGATGCTGTCTTTGGCTTTGGACACCATCCGGCCCATCCCAAGGTTGAGCGCCGTTGTCGTGCCATTCAGTTCATTGCCCGCTGCGTGGCCTTTTTCGATCCGCATCACGCCAAGCGCTTCGGTACCGTAAGGCGTCACGTCAAACTCTTCGCCTTCTTCCATCAACTTGCGCATCAGCGCGTCGCCGTAGCGGGACGGCACGGCAATTTCAAAGGCCAGCTCCCCGCTAAAGGATATCCGGAACAGTCGCGCCCGCAACCCGTCACAAACAGTGATGTTGCCACATGCCATGAAGGGGAACGCCTCGTTGGAGATGTCAAATTCCGGGTCCACAATCTTTTGCAGAAGTTTTCGGGAATTTGGTCCGGCGACCGCATATTGCGCCCAGGCCTCCGTGGTGGAGATCAGCTGCACGTCCATATCCGGGAACAGGCACTGACGGACGAACTCCATGTGTTGATAGACTTTTGCGGCATTCGCAGTGGTGGTTGTGACAACGAAGTGATCCTCTGCCAGCCGCCCGGCTGTTCCGTCATCCATCGCAATTCCGTCCTCGCGCAGCATCAGACCGTAGCGGGTCTTGCCAACGGCCAGTTTGGCGAAGCCGTTGCAATAGACCTTGTTAAGGAACGCCGCCGCATCCGTGCCTTGCACATCGATCTTGCCCAAAGTGGTGCAATCGCACACGCCCACGGACGCCCGCGTAGCCTTAACTTCCCGATCAACGCTCTGACGCCAATGGGTTTCCCCTTCAATGGGGAACCATTGCGCCCGCAGCCAGTTTCCGACCTCTACAAAGACCGCACCGCGTTCTTTCGCCCAGACATGCGACGGGGTCAGGCGGGTTGGGTGGAATTCCATGCCGCGCATGCGCCCTGCCAGAACGCCAATGGATGTGGGCGTATAGGGGGGGCGGAAGATCGTGGTGCCAACCTCTGGGATGGCTTTGCCGGCAAGCTCCGCCATGATCGCAAGCCCGCCTATATTGGAGGTCTTGCCCTGATCCGTGGCCATCCCCAGCGTGGTATACCGCTTGAGATGCTCGACCGAGCGGAAGCCTTCCTGATGGCTGAGTTTTACGTCTTTGACCGTGACATCGTTTTGCAGGTCGAGCCATGCACGAGAACACCCTTCGACGTACCAAAACGGCGTCTGACTGACAGGCGCGTCCTCGGTTTCTGGCGTCTTTGGGGCGCGACCTTTCAGGCCCAAAGCCTGTCTTGCCGCCGCAGCACCGGAGGTCAAAGCGCCATGTGTCGAAAATTCGCCATTTGCCGCTCCCGCAACGGACATGCCCGGGGGTAGGGTGCCGCCGGGAACGAAGGCTGCCAGCGTATCGCTCCATTCTGGCCGACCCCGTTGGTGGCAGGTCAGATGCACATTGGGGTTCCAGCCGCCCGAAACACCCAGTGCACCGCATTCCAGCGTCCGGGCCGTTCCATCGGCCAGTTTCAGATCGACAAAGGTCAGGCCAAGCCGGCCCTTCGAGTCTATGACCTGCGCGTCCGAGATAACCTCGTAGTCAAGGTTCACAGGCTGGTTCGGGCGGGTGTCAACCACAGCGGCGATATCAACGCCCTTGGCAAACAGGTCCGCGGCCGTGCGGTGCCCGTCATCATTGTTGGTAAAGACTGCAATACGTTGCGCGGGTGTGGCGGCCCAACGGTTGGCATAGCTGCGCAGGCTTGCGGCCAGCATGATGCCGGGTCGGTCATTGTTGTCGAACGCGATAGGGCGTTCGGTTGCGCCGGCGCAAAGCAGGGATTTTGCAGCGTAGATGCGCCACAGGATTTGCCGGGGCTTGCCGTCTTTGGGCGTGTGCAGGTGGTCCGAGACCCGCTCAACCGCGCCGTAAATGCCATGATCAAACGCGCCGATCACAGTGGTGCGTGGCATCAGGCGGATATTGTCCATCGATGCCAGTTCAGCAACGGTTTCGGTGGCCCAAGCGTTCCCAGAAGCGCCTGCGATGGACAGCACCTCGCTGTTGAGGCGACCGCCCATGCGGAAGTCTTCATCGGCCAGAATGACCTCTTTGCCGGCACGCCCAGCGGTGAGCGCCGCCATCAGACCTGACGGGCCGGCGCCGATGATCAACAGATCACAATGGCGAAACCCTTTGTCATAGACGTCCGGGTCTGCCTTCATCGACAATGATCCGAGGCCAGCGGCCTTGCGGATAACCGGCTCGTAGATTTTTTCCCAGAACGCGGCAGGCCACATAAAGGTTTTGTAGTAGAACCCGGCGGTCAGGAAGTTTGAGAACCGGTCGTTGATCGCCATCGCGTCAAACGCAAGGCTTGGCCAGCGGTTTTGTGATCTGGCCATCAGGCCGTCATAGAGCTCGGCTGTGGTGGCGCGCGTATTGGGCTCCTGACGCGCACCGCCCCGCAACTCCACAATCGCATTAGGCTCTTCGGAACCGGCGGTCAGCGGGCCACGTGGGCGGTGATATTTGAACGAGCGCCCCATCAGGCGGACATTGTTGGCCAGAAGCGCAGAGGCAAGCGTGTCGCCGGGATGGCCTTTGTAATCCTTGCCATCAAAGCTGAATTTCAGGGTCGTGCTGCGGTCGATCTGGCCGCCAAGGAGGCGATTTTTCTGGGTCATTTGGAACGTCCCCTTTTGCGGGCCACGTCGCGGGCAATCTCAACGCTGCTGATCTCGTGGGTGAGCGTGTTGCGGGTCACGACAAGCCAGGACCGGTCGCCACTTTCGTGAAACCACAACTCGCGATGTTCACCTGCGGGGTTGTCGCGCAGATACGCATAGTCATGCCAATCCTGCGGTGTTGCTGTTTCAGGGTCGGGGCGGTCGATCAGGGCCGCGTCGCCCAGATAGACAAACTCCGCGCTGTCACGGGGGCCAAGGAGCGGGTGGTTAATGATCATGCGGTGCACCCATTTGCAGAGCGTTGGTATGAGGTATTTTTTCCAAAAAGAAGTGCCATATCAGTGCAGATTGGGCTGGTTGCCCATGCCTTTTTCGTCGATCATATGGCCGGTTTCAAATCGGTTGAAGCGGTAGGCCGTTGCGGTCGGATGCGGCGCGTCGCGCGCCAGAAGATGGGCGAATGCATAGCCAGACGCGGGCGTCGCCTTGAAGCCGCCATAGCACCAGCCGCCGTTGAAATAGAGCCCGTCGATATGGGTGCGGTCGATAATGGGCGAGCCGTCCATCGACATATCCATGATGCCCCCCCACATTCTGAGGAGCCGGGCGCGGCCGATCATCGGCATAATCGCCATACCGCTTTCGCAAACATCCTCGACCACGGGCAGGTTGCCGCGCTGTGCATAGGAATTATAGCCGTCGATATCGCCGCCAAACACCAAACCGCCCTTGTCGGATTGGGACACGTAGAAATGGCCCGCGCCAAAGGTGATCACGCCCGGAAGAACGGGTTTCAGCCCCTCTGAGACGAAGGCTTGCAGGACGTGAGACTCAATGGGCAAGCGCATGCCCGCCTTTGACATCAGTCGCCCCGAGGATCCTGCAACCGCACAGCCCACGCGATTTGCGCCAATAAAGCCCTTGGTGGTCTCTACGCCTAGACATTTGCCATTTTCGATCTTGAAGCCTGTAACTTCGCAATTCTGGATTATGTCGACCCCGCGGCTGTCTGCGGCACGCGCATAGCCCCAGGCGACGGCGTCATGGCGCACAGTGCCGCCGCGGCGTTGCGCAAGCCCGCCTTTGATCGGGAAGCGCGCGTCATTAAAATTGAGGAACGGGTATTCGGCCTTGATCTGATCGATGTCGAGATATTCTGCATCTGCCCCGTTGAGGATCATTGCATTACCACGGCGGATAAAGGCGTCACGTTGCGCATCTGAATGGATCAGGTTCATGATCCCGCGCTGAGACACCATCGCGTTGTAGTTTACGTCCTGCTCCAGACCTTCCCAAAGCTTCAGGGAGAACTCGTAGAACGGCTCGTTGCCATCCAGCAGGTAGTTGGACCGGATGATTGTTGTGTTGCGACCGACATTGCCGCCGCCGATCCATCCTTTTTCGATCACGGCGACCTTCTTTTGATCAAAAACCTTTGAAAGGTAGTGCGCCGTTGCAAGCCCATGGCCACCGCCGCCGATAATCACGATGTCATAATGCGGCTGGGGATCCGGATCTCGCCAGGCTGGCGTCCAGCCTTTGTGACCGGTCAGGGCCTCTTTGATAACCTTAAAGCCAGAGTAACGCATGGAATCAGACCCTCCATCTGCGAGCCTTCCACAATAGAAGGTGTTTCGTCGCTTTGAAACCCGACCTGTGTTTGTTCAAATCGGACCTCGTGATGGATTTTATTTCGAGTAGCGGGGGAAAGCTGCCAGACCTTCTTGCTTTGGCGACCCTGATTTCGCCATTCTATAAGACACCCCGATGAGGCCTGCCTTTTTGCGATGCGTTTTGCGTCCACCTTGGAAATTCAGACCAAGGTGTAGCGCGTCCGGTGCGAGGTTGATAACGTGAGCGCAGAATTGCAGTCGTCTGGCCATCGGGGCGGCGATATCTGGAGATCGCGCAATGAAAGTAACGCTTCTTGGGACAGGCTCGCCTACGCCTATGCTGAACCGCGCAAGCTCGGGGTACATGATCGAAATAGGGGACGAAATCCTGCTTGTTGATCATGGCGGCGGGGCCCATGACAACTTCCTGAGAACCGGGCATCACGCCACCGACGTCAATACGCTGTTCATGTCGCATCTTCATACAGATCACTGCCTTGATTATGCGCGCCTCGTGCACAGCCGCTGGGATCAGGGCGCGGGACGTATCCCTGAACTGACGGTTCATGCCCCGTCAGAAATGCGCCACATGACTGATCTGCTATTTGGGGAGGATGGCGTGTTCCGGGTCGATCTAGATGGACGGATGAACTCAACCGGCAGTCGTGTCGTCTATGAAAATCGCGGGGGCGTGCTGCCTCGCAAACGTCCAAGCCCGGATATCCAGACATTGTTTGATGGCAAGAAGATTGACGGCAGCACGTGGCAGGTCACTGCGCGCGAGGTGTATCACCAACCGGGCTTTATCGAGCCTTATGCCTTCAGGTTTGAGACCGATGAAGGAACATTGGTTTATTCTGGCGATACCGGGCCCTGCGATGCCATTCGAGAGGTCGCCGCCGGGGCCGATATGCTGATCCATATGTGCTATTTTGTGTCGGGAACGTTCCGGCAAGCTGATGGCACTTTGACCTCATCTGGGCATCTGGAGGCGGCGCGAACCGCAGCGGATGCAGGTGTCAAAACCCTTGTGTGCACACATTTCACACCGCAAATGGAAGCGCCCGGCGTGCGGGAGAGATGTATTGCCGAGATGGCTGACATTTTCAAAGGGCGCATTATCTGGGGGGAGGACCTGATGTCGCTTGACTTGCATCTGGGCGAATTGGGCCACGCCGGTTAGGCGCATATCCGGTCCGGCGGGCTAGTGTGGGGTCCGTTTGATCTGGCAGCTTGCGGAAAAGCCCGCTCACGCGACCGTGGTTTTGCAGGTCCTCAACCACGTGCGCAAACAGGTCAAGTGCCTGATCAAATCGCGCGTCATCCCCTAGGGCCAAACCGCTGAGTGCCGCAAGAAAATGGTGGTGTGTCAGTTGTCATCGCAAGGGCCTGTCTTCAAACATCTGTGCGCTTTAGCCATGTCCTGATCTCTGCGCTTTGGGCTCCGAGTTTGGGGGCGGGCGCGTTGGGTCGCTCACTGGCATGGCCATTGATCCGAAACGGCAAGGTCGGAACTTGAGAGCCGTCATTCAGCGTCCGGATATAGCCCCGATCCTGAACCTGAGGCGATGCAAGCGCTTCGGGCAGGGCCCGCAGACGCGCGGCGGGCACACCGGCAGATTGCAAGATCGGCTCCCAATCATGCGCGGATTTCTTGGCCAGTTCCGCCTGTATCTCATCGGCCAACTGGCCTGCGTTTTGTTTGCGCTGCATGCGCGCAGCGTAGCGAGAGTCCGTCAGCCAGTCTTCGCGCCCCAAAGCCATTGCCAGTTTGGTAAAATGCGCCTCTTCATTCACACCCAAGGACATGATGCCGTCTTTGCAAGGAAAGCTCCCCGCGCCCGGCGAGCGGCTGTTGGCCAGATTGCCACGGCGCTGCGGCGCGTTCCCGGTTTGTAGGAAATCCGTAATTGTCGAACTCATCAGGCTGAGCCCGGTCTCCAGCATGGACACGTCAATAAACGCGCCATCGCCGGTTTGCGTCCGCCGAAAAAGCGCCGAGGATATCGCAAAGCTGGCGGCCATCGCGGTTGCGTAGTCCAGCACGGGCGCGCCAGTACGGATCGGGCCGCTGTCTTGGGTCCCTGTGGCCTCCATCAAACCGCAACTGGCCTGGATGTTGACGTCATAGGCGGCGGTGTTTTCCTGCGGTCCGCCCCGACCATAACCCGTCATGGCACAGTGGATCAGATGTGGGTGACGCGCGCAAAGCGTTGCTTCATCCAACTTCAAGCGGTGCATGGTCTGAGGCACGTGATTTTCCACCAGAACATCTGCGCGCGCTAACAATTGGTGAAACGCCTCCAGCTCGTCAGGGATTTCTAAGTTCAGTGCGATGGATTTCTTGCCGGCACCTTGGGTCAGATAGGACGTGCTCATCCCGTCGCTCGCGGCCTTGGCATCGGTGCCGCCACGATGGCGGATAGCGTCGCCCTTGTCAGGGGATTCCACCTTGATGACCTCGGCACCCAAGAGCCCTAAATAATAAGAACAGGCGGGGCCTGCCAAAACATGCGTGAAATCAATAACCAGCAATCCCTGAAACGGTTGGCCGTCTTGCATGGGGCTCCTCCCTGTGTTCGGCTCCACGCTATTGCAGAGTGATCCATAATCAAAATAGAATAAACACAGCTACTCATGAGAAATTTGCATGCCATCCATTAAATCCCTGCGCGCATTTGTATTGACGATGGAGCAGGGGTCTTTGACCCTCGCCGCGCAATCCATGCATCTGAGCCAACCCGCTGCGTCACGCCTGTTAAGCCAGTTGGAGCTAGAATTTGGTGCCCCATTGTTTCATCGTGACCGCAAGACCCTGATGCCCAGCCGCGAGGCAGAGCTGTTCTACCCTGAGGCGTCGCGGATATTGTCGTCTTTCGAAGAATTGCCCGAGATCATTACGTCCTTGAAGACTGATGAAACCTTACCGCTCAAGGTTGTTGGGCAGGCGCGCTGTATTCTTGGGTTGGTCACGCCCGCGCTTGCGAAACTGAACCGGAGCAACCCGGATGTTGCGGTGGATCTGGCCATTCACAAGAGAACGGAACTGCGCAGACGGAGGATTTGGGACCGGTTTGATGTCGGCGTGTTCGCACTTCCCTTACACGTCGATTTTGCGGAGACTCGGTTGCTGCGCCGTATCAAATGCGAAGTGGTTTTACCGAAAACTCATCCTTTGGCCAAACGCGCGGAACTGACGCCGCAAGACTTGGTCGGGCTGGACTATATTACGGTCAAAGAGGCGCTGATTGGCCGAACAGTGGTAGAACAGGCGTTGGCCAGTCAGGGCCTGGAAATTCCTGTGAAACATGAAGTTACCAATGCTTTTGCGGCCGTCAGTCTGGTACATCACGGGGTCGGGTTCATGATCACAGATCCCTTCGCGGTTGATCCTGCATTGAAAACCTCGCTTGCGATGATCCCGTTTTCACCCACGCCAATCATGGAATATGCAGTTTGCGTAAGCCGCGATACGCGCAGTCATCCTGCATCAGAACAGTTTATCGAAATTCTGACTGAAATGTTGGATACGGGTCCACGCGCTTAGCGGTATGCAGTTTTTGCATGCCGTCTTCATTTATATTCATTTGATAAAAGAGTCGGCGAATGTAATTGTCCCCCGAAAAAGTGCCCGGAGAACGGGCTTTGCTAATCAATCTGAATACGCCTACGAATAAGACTGACTACTTTTGGGAGGAAGAAATGAAGACTAAATTCAAAATTGCAGCAGGTGTTGTTGCAGCATCAATGATGGCAGGTGGGGCTGTAATGGCCGATTACCCGCAAAAACCAGTTAAGATCATGGTTGGCTTCTCTGCGGGCGGTGGGACAGACACCACGGCACGTGGTTTCGCATCTTATATGCATGAAGCCCCATCCATGAACGGCTTCCCGGCCTATATCGTGAACCTGCCCGGTGCGTCTGGTCAGAAAGCGGCCTCTGCCGTTCTCGATGAAGACCGTGATGGCCATACGCTCTACATGATCAATATTGGCACGTTCATCGCGGGCGAATTGGCAAAAGGCGACGACCGCCCGTACCACATTCCCGATGATTTCGTGAACTTGGGCTGTGCATCTCAACTCGTGACCTCGTTACAGGTCCATGCGTCCAACCCGGCGCAAAACCTGCAGGAATTCATCGCGAATGCGAAGGCCTCCGGTGAGGAAATCACATGGGGCACGTCTGGTGCCGCAACCATGCACGCCACAATCGGACACGTGGTTTTTGACTCCAACGGCATCAAGCACAAGAAAGTGCCGTTCAAGGGCGGCTCCAAAGCCCGTGCTGCTCTGGTGTCACAATCGGTTGACGCCGTCTTTGGTGGTGTGAACACGATCCCTGGCTTTGAGGCCGACATTCGCGCACTGGCAACCGCCGGTGCCAAGCGGGACCCGATGGCCCCTGATCTGCCGACATTTATTGAGCAAGATTCACCCGGCGTCGAGTTCACAGGCCTGATGTGCCTGTTCGCGGCCAACGGCGTCTCTGACGAAGTCAAAGAAGATGTCGGTGCTGCGATTGCCGCTGTTGCGGAAATTCCCGGCTACGCGACCTTCATGGGCAAAAACGACCTGGCCGCGTTCTACACAAGCGCTGAGGACGCGACAGCGGCTCAGGATGTGATGTTCGAAGTTATGGGCCCAGTGATCGCAGAGATCATAGCAAACCAGTAATTGGTCTGAACAAGTTTGGGACAAGCCTATCGCGGGCTTGTCCCTTTTTTAACGCTTGTTTTGGCGTTTGAAAGGGGGGGCGATGGACAATCGAAAACATAAGGTCAAGGTGGAGTACGGCGTCGCAATCGCGGTGCTAGTAGTCGGACTTTGGTTTGTAATTCAGGCCTTTACGATTGAAACCTCACGTGAGGCTGTCGGTCCTCGTACGATGCCAATGCTTTTGGCGGTGGCCATGGTCCTTAGCGGTCTGTGGCTTGGTTTTCGCGCTCTCACCGGGCGCACAGGGGATGTGAAAGAAGGCTACGGCTTTCTGGAAAGCGACGTGCCACGCATCTTCATGGTTATTGGCTGCGGTGCTTTTTTCATTCTGATGTTCTGGGCATTTGGCTACTTTACCGCCCTGATCTGCACTTTTATCGCGGCGATGTTGACCTTCGGCGTGCGCAACTTGCCGGTCATGGTCATCGGAGCAATCGTGATGGCCATCGCATTTCAGGCGGTATTTATGGGGGTCATGCGTTTGAACGACCCCAGAGGCACGCTGGTCGATATGCGCCCTTACACAAATTGGATCACGGGGGCCCAATAAGATGATGCAAGACCAATGTGCGGGCCTTGAAGCCTGGTTCGAAGGCATGGGCTTTCTGTCCATCTTCTTTGATATTTCTTGCGGGTTCGTGATCTTGTTCAACGACCCCTATGCCTTGATGTTCGTGCTGTTGGCTGCCGTTGTGGGCATCGTGTTTGGCGCATTGCCGGGCCTGACAGCCGCCGCCGCCATCGCGATGATGCTGCCAATTCTTATCGTTTATAACGATGATATCGGTGGACTGGCGGGCCTTGCCTTTCTTTATGTGATCGGCAAATCGGGGCGCTATGGCGGCTCCATCGCCGCGATTTTGTTCAATACACCCGGCACGGCGGCCTCGGCTGCGACGATGCAGGACGGCTACCCGATGACCCAGAAAGGGCAGGCGGGTAAAGCGTTGAAAACCGCCACGGTATCCTCTGCGTTTGGTGACTATTTCGGGGAGATCGTCTTGATCTTCGGCGCTGTCTCCATCGCCGCCTTCACCCGCAAATTCGGCCCGCCCGAGAACTTCGCGATCTACCTGATGGCCTTTGTCGTCATCGGCTCCGTGGTCAGCGACAGCATCATCAAAGGCATCGTGTCGACCTTGTTCGGGGCCGTTGTCGGTCTGATCGGCGAAGACATCATCACCGGTCAGTTCAAGATGACCATGGGCATTGCTGAGCTGGAATCCGGTATGGCACTGGTTCCACTTCTGATCGGCGTCTTCGTGATCTCCGAAGTGATCATTCAGGCGGAAAAAGCCGCCAAGGTCAAAATGATCGATATGAACGCCGGTGGGGTGGAAGACCCGACCGCGCATTACTTTACATGGTCCGAGTTTAAACGCTGTGTCCCGTTGATGTTCCGCTCCTCGATCTATGGGTCTCTCATCGGCATGATGCCGGGCTTGGGCTCGTCGGTTGCGTGTTTCGTCGCTTACGGCGAGGAAAAGCGCAGAGCCAAAAACAAGGAAGACTGGGGCACCGGTGTTGTCGAAGGCGTCGCGGCCCCTGAAAGTGCCAATAACGCGGTTTCCGGTCCGTCCATGATCCCGCTTTTGACACTTGGGATTCCCGGCTCAACCATCGCCGCCGTTCTGATCGGCATGTTCCTTGTGAACGGTTTGCAGCCCGGACCCACGATCTTTGCGGACGAACCGCCGCTTTTTATGGGTGGTCAGCTTATCAGCCCACGTGAGTTCATCTTCGGCGTGTTTGCCGCCGGACTGATCGGGATCGCCTGCTATGCGATCATCGGCTATTTCTTGGCTCCTTATGTCGGCAAGCTGATCGCGCTTTTGCCGACGCAGTACCTGTACCCGTTCATTTTCATGACAGCACTTGCTGCCAGCTACTCGTCCCGCGCGTCGATCTGGGATGTGGGCTTTGCGCTTCTGTTTGGGGTCATTGGCTACGCCATGCGACGAACGAACTTCTCCGCTGCGGCCTTCATCATCGCCTTCGTTCTGACGTCGAGCATGGAAGAGGCGTTCCGCCAGTCCATGATCATCTCCGACAGTGGGATCATGATCTTCTTGAACTTCCAGTATCAGGGTAAATTCTCCTATGCGCCGATCTTCCTTCTGATCGGGCTTGCCGTGGTCGTCTTCCGATCCTGGTCAAGCTATCGCGCACGCGAGACCGAGACCGAAACCGAATAGAGGCGGGCGTCGGACATGAATGTCCGTATTCTTCTTATCTTCCTGTTCAGCTTTTTAGGCGGCGCAGGGGCGTATCTGATCGGTCTGCCGATGCCGTTCCTGTTAGGTGGGATCATCGGCGCTGCAGGGTTTGTCCTTTATTACGAGCGTGACGGGCAAGAGCTGCCGAAAATGTCGCGATGGGTGCGACTGATTTTCGCCGCTGTTATCGGCGCGATGATTGGCACGCGGTTTTCACCCGAGCTGCTGTCGCTGCTGCCGGAGTTCTGGATTTCTGGACTGGCCATCGTGCCCTATATCCTGCTGGCCCATGGCGGCAACTTCGCCATCATGCGCGTGATCGGCCGTTACAAGACACTGGATGCGTATTTCGCAGCCTTACCTGGCGGGATCGTGGATTCCGTGGCGCTGGCAGAAGAGGCGAAGGCCGACATCCGGATTGTCACAGCGCAGCATTTCATCCGGATTATCCTTGTGGTCGCCACCGTGCCTTTGCTGTTTTGGATCGTCCAGGGCAATGCAGTTGGCTCCGTCGCGGGGGAATCGCTGTCCACGGGCGAGTATGAGCTCAGCGATCTCGTAATAATCTTATCAATCGCAGCAGCAGGGCTTTTCATCGGGCGTGCGCTCAAGCTGCCGGTCGCCCATCTGACAGGGCCGCTTATCTTGGGGCTGGCGCTGTCTGTCAGCGGCGTCGTCTCAGTCGCGATGCCCTCCTGGCTTCAGCACCTCGCGCAATACATGATCGGGGCCTCGCTTGGCGCGCAGTTTTCCGGCATTTCCCGTAAATTGCTGGTGCGGGGTTTGGGGGTCGGGTTGCTGTCGGGGGCCTATATGCTGTCGCTTGCCGCAGGTGCTGCAATCATGTTGACCCGGTTTGTACCCGCTGATTTCG
>CAYGQQ010000085.1:0-13286 GCA_964352105.1 uncultured Rhodobacterales bacterium
ATAGGCGCCGACCAGCAGGCCCTGACCTTCCTGACGCAGGTAATATTCGCCATCGCGGTCGGCCACAGAAGGCAGCCGGGTTTCCATCGCCGCGATTTCCGGGATGGTTTCCGTGACGAAATACTGATGCTCAGTGGGTTGCGATGGCAGCTCTATCCCCGCCAGAGCCGCGACCTCACGCCCCCAAAGCCCGGCGGCATTGACCACGACTGGCGTCACAATATCGCCCTTCGGTGTTTTGACGACCCATGTGCCGTCGCTTTGCTGGTCCGTCGCCGTCACTGGAGTGAAGCGGTGAATTTCAGCCCCGTTTTGACGCGCGCCCGCGGCATAGGCATTGGTCACGCCAGACGGGTCAACATTGCCGCCCGAGGGTTCAAACATGATGCAGCGGATCCCATCGTAGTTGACCAGCGGATGCAGGCGCTCCGCCTCATCGCGGCTCACTTCATGGAACTTCAGACCGTAATATTTCGCCTTTGCCGTTTGAAGGCGTAATTGATGCTCCCGCGCTTCGGTCTGCGCAAGATAGAGCGAGCCGGACTGAAACACCCCGCAGCTTTGGCCAGTTTCAGCCTCCAGCGCGTTATACAAATCCATCGTATAATTCTGAATGCGGGTGATGTTGTTGTTGTCGTGCAGGCCGTGAATATTGGCAGCGGCATGCCATGTGGACCCTGATGTCAGCTCGTCACGCTCCAAAAGCACGACGTCGGACCAGCCCAGTTTGGTCAGATGATAGAGGATGGAGCAGCCAATGACGCCGCCTCCGATAACAACAGCTTGTGCATGGGTCTTCATCTTCGTGCTCCCTTGGGCGTGGATAGTGCCAGTCTATGTGGGCTGCACACCCCAATATTTGCCGTAAGACGACAGAAGTTTTCTCACTGCGACAAAACTCGTGCGCAAAGGTTGGAAACTGCTAGGCTCAAGAAATTGATTATCAGGAGCGCGAAAATGGCGAGTTTCAAAGAGCGGCTGCACAAGACCAACGACAAGATGACCCTGCATATGTGCACGATCCCGTCCGTTGCGATCCCTCAAGCCTTGGCTGCTGGTGGGGCGGATGGCATCTTCGTTGACCTTGAACATGGCGCGATAGATTATGCGATGGCGCATGCGATGATTGCAGCAACTGCTGGAACGAACTGCGCGCCCTTGGCCCGGATCGCAGCGATCGACACCAACCTCGCCAAGCGCGCGTTGGATATGGGCGCAACCGGGCTGGTCTTCCCCATGGTCCGCACAGCCCAGGATGCGCGCGACGCGGTGGCCTGCCTGCGCTATCCACCAAATGGCACGCGCGGCTTTGGCCCGTTTCTGGCGCAATCACGCTGGCAGACCAATCTTGCGGACTACCGTGACAAGATGGAACCGCAGATGGTGTGTATGCTGCTGATCGAGACCCGCGAAGCGGTCGAAAACATCGATGAGATTTGCGCCGTCGAGGGGATCGATATCATCACGCCCGCGCTGTTTGATCTGTCAACCGATCTGGGCCTACCCGGTCAGTTTGATCACCCCGATTTCGTGGCCGCTGTCACCAAAGTGGAAAATGCCGCCAAAAAAGCCGGTCTGCCGCTTGCAGGTATTGGTCTGACGCGTCCGCAAGCTACACAACTCCTTGAGCGCGGCTACCGGATTATAGCCGGTGTCGACAGTCTTTGGCTGCGTGCGCAGGCGGCGGAGGTTCAAGGCTGGTTGGCGCACTAGTCCGGTTGCGACCGCGTCCGTCGCATTCAGGCTTGCGCCGCGTCCCGTCTGCGCCTTGTGTGAGGCTTAGCTGAAGGGGATCCACTCAATGAATGCAAGTGCGCGAGTAGTCATTATAGGCGGCGGTGTCGTCGGATGTTCGGTTCTGTATCACCTGACCAAGCTCGGCTGGTCGGATGTGATGTTGCTGGAACGCTCCGAGTTGACCTCGGGGTCGACATGGCACGCGGCGGGCGGGTTTCACACGCTCAATGGCGATACCAACATGGCCGCACTGCAAGGTTATACGATCCGGCTTTACCGCGAACTCGAAGAGATCACCGGCATGTCGTGCGGGCTGCACCATGTGGGCGGAATTACCCTGGCCGACAATCAAGACCGCTTTGACATGTTGGTAGCAGAGCGCGCAAAGCACCGCTACATGGGGCTTGAGACCGAAATCGTGGGACCTGAAGAGATCGCGAAGATTGCCCCGATCACCAATCTCGACGGAATTGTGGGCGCGCTTTATGACCCGCTTGACGGGCACCTTGATCCTTCCGGGACGACCCACGCCTACGCCAAAGCTGCACGGATGGGCGGGGCCACAATCGAGACCCACACCAAGGTGATCGAGACCAACCAGCGCGCCGATGGCAGCTGGGATGTGGTGACTGATAAAGGCTCTGTGCATGCCGAACATATCGTTAACGCGGCGGGTCTCTGGGCGCGCGAGGTCGGCGCGATGGCCGGCGTCTATTTCCCGCTGCACCCTATGGAGCACCAATATATTGTCACCGAAGATACGCCTGAAATCTTTGAGCGGGACAGCGAACACCCCCATGTGATGGACCCGGCAGGCGAAAGCTATCTGCGCCAGGAAGGACGCGGGCTTTGCATCGGGTTTTACGAACAACCCTGCCGGCCTTGGGCGGTCGACGGGACACCTTGGGATTTCGGCCATGAATTGCTACCCAATGATTTCGACAAGATCGAAACAAGCATCGAATTTGCCTATAACCGCTTCCCGGTCCTAGCCCGCGCTGGCGTAAAAAACGTGGTCCACGGCCCCTTCACCTTTGCCCCTGACGGCAATCCGCTGGTGGGCCCGGTGCCGGGGATGCGCAATTACTGGTCGGCCTGCGCTGTGATGGCGGGCTTCAGCCAAGGCGGCGGGGTTGGCCTGATGCTGGCGCAATGGATGGTTGAGGGCGAGACAGAGCGCGACACATTCGCCATGGATTGCGCGCGCTTCGGCAAATGGATTACACCGGGCTACACGCGGCCAAAGGTGATCGAGAACTACCAGCGCCGCTTCTCGGTCAGCTACCCCAATGAAGAACTTCCCGCTGCCCGCCCGCATAACACCACCCCGATGTATGACATTTTCACCGGGCTCGGCGCAGTCTGGGGTCATCAATTTGGCTTGGAGGTCGCCAATTACTTCGCCCAAGGCGACGATCCATCGTTCGAGGCACCATCCTTCCGCCGCTCAGACGCCTGGGACGCCACCGCGCGCGAAGTGAATGCCGTGCGCAACGCGGCAGGTATCAACGAGACGCACAATTTTTCTAAATTCCGGGTCACCGGACCCGCCGCACGCGCCTGGCTCGACCGGATCATGGCGGGGCGCATCCCGCAACCCGGTCGGTTGTCGCTCACCCCGATGCTGTCGCCCAAAGGCCGCCTGATCGGTGATTTCACGGTCTCCTGCCTGTCCGAGGCGGAGTTCCAACTGACCGCCTCCTACGGCTCGCAAGACTATCACCACCGTTGGTTTGAGCAAAACGCCAGCAAAGACGTCACGGTCGAAAACATCTCCGACACGCGCACCGGCTTCCAAATCGCAGGCCCGCGCGCGCGCGACATTCTGCAGGCCTGCTGCCGACAAGACATCTCCGAGATGAAATTCATGGATGTGCGCAGGCTCACGGTCGGACAAGCCAACTGCATCGTCCAGCGCGTCAGTTATACCGGCGATCTCGGGTTCGAGATCTATTGCACCCCGATGGAGCAACGCGCGCTCTGGTCCGCGCTCTGGGCGGCGGGTCAACCCCTGGGTCTGACACCGTTTGGCATGCGCGCGATGATGTCGCTGCGCCTCGACAAATTCTTCGGCTCTTGGCTGTCCGAGTTCTCCCCAGACTACACCGCTGCGGAAACCGGACTGGACCGCTTCATCAGCTTCAAGAAAAACACCGATTTCATCGGCCGTGACGCGGCCGAGGCGGAGCGCACAACACCCCCAGCCCGCCAGCTTTGCGCCTTTGAGGTCGATGCCAAAGACGCCGATGTTGTGGCCTACGAGCCGGTATTCATCGACAATGAGGTCGTTGGCTTTTGCACATCGGGCGGCTATTCGCACTACGCCGGAAAATCCATCGCACAAGCTCTGATACCGCGCGACAAGGCAAAACCCGGCCTTAAAGTCCAAATCGAAATTCTGGGAGAGCTGCGAGACGCAACTCTGATCACCACACCGCTCTTTGATGCAGATGGTACAAGAATGCGCGGTTAACGGCTTCTTTTTGGCCCAAATACCTCCGCCGGAGGCGCAGGCCAGCAATCCGCGTGCTATTCCAGTTCTTCGAGGATCATCAGATCCCGCTCGGACGCGCCACGGGCATGGCTTAACGCCTCTTGGTAGGCGTCAGAATAATAGCAATCATGCGCAGCCTGTAACGACGGGAAACGCGCCACAACATTGCGGGCCCGGTCATTGCCTTCAAGCTGCTCATAGGCTCCGTTGCGCGCTAGGAAGACACCGCCATGATCCGCAATCGCACCGGTCGCAAGTGCTGCATATTTCGCGTAGCTTTCAGCGTCGGTGACCTTCACATGGGCAATCCATAGGGCTTTTGGCATCAAACTAACCTCCGATAATGGCTTCGACGGCCGCAATTGCGGCGTCCGCATTCTCGACGCTTTGACCGCCGCCTTGCGCCATATCCGGCCTACCGCCGCCGCCTTTGCCACCAAGGGCGACCACGGCAGCTTTCACCAGATCAACGGCAGAAAACCGTGCGGTCAAATCTTCGCTGACACCCGCGACCACCGCTGCCTTGCCGCCAAGATCCGCGATTAACAACACTATACCGGACCCCATGCGGGTCTTGTGCTCATCCACGAGCCCAGGAAGGTCCTTGCCACTCACTCCGCTCAGCACTTGCGAAAACACCGCTACGCCGGCTATTTCCTTATCTTCAGCCTGAGCGGTTCCACCCGACATGGCAAGCTCGCGGCGCAGCTGCGCGACCTCGTTGCTGAGCGCTTTGCGTTCCTCCATCAGCGATTTCACCCGCTTGGTCACATCTTCCGGGCGGGACTTCAGCATCAAAGCGGTCTCTGCCAAACGGTGATCTTGCCTACTCAGATACTCGAATGCCGCCGCGCCGGTCAGGGCCTCTATCCGGCGCACTCCGGCACTGGAGGCACTGTCGCCAAGGGTTACAAACACGCCAATATCGCCGGTCTGGCGCACATGGGTGCCGCCGCAAAGCTCCAGCGAATAGGTTTGGCCATCCGCGCCTTTGCCAGTATCCGCCTTCCCCATGGAGACCACGCGCACTTCGTCGCCGTATTTCTCCCCAAAGAGCGCTTGTGCACCAATCCCACGCGCGTCATCCGGCGTCATGATCCGCGTCTCCACCGGTGAATTCTGACGGATATAGGTGTTCACCTCCGCCTCAACCCGCGCCATCTCCTCAAGGCTGAGCGCTTTCCCGTGGGAGAAATCAAACCGCAAACGATCATCTGCGTTCAAAGAGCCACGCTGCGCAACATGCTCGCCCAACGCCTGACGCAAGGCTTCATGCAGCAAATGCGTGGCGGAGTGATTGGCGCGAATGGCCGTGCGTCGTGCGTGATCAACTTTCAGCTCAACACCATCACCAACTGTCAGCACACCAGCGGTCACTGTCGCGAAATGAATGAACACGTCAGCCGTTTTTCGGGTGTCGGTGATGTCGGCCGCAGCCGCCCCGCAGACAAGCACGCCACTGTCGCCAACTTGTCCGCCGCTTTCGGCATAAAACGGTGTCTGGTTCAGAACGATTTGTACCGTGTCGCCTTTATCAGCTTGGTTAACAGTTGCGCCGTCCTTGATGATGGCCAGAACCTGCGCCTCAGCCACTTCGGTGTCATAGCCCAGAAAATCCGTGGCCCCGTGCGTGTCAGCGATATCAAACCAGATCGTTGCATCCGCAGCCTCGCCGGAGCCCGACCAACTGGCGCGGGCTTTGGCTTTTTGCTCGGCCATCGCGGCGTCAAACCCGTCTGTGTCGACCCCGCGGCCCTTCTCGCGCAGCGCGTCTTGCGTCAGATCCAAAGGAAAACCGAACGTGTCGTAAAGCTTGAACGCGGCCCGGCCCGGCAGATTCTGATCTTCCGGCAGTGTCGCCAACTCATCATCCAGAAGCTTCAAGCCCCGATCCAGCGTCTCGCGGAAGCGGGTTTCTTCTTGGCGGAGCGTTTCCTCGATCAACGCTTGCGCCTGCGACAACTCAGGATAAGCCGCGCCCATTTGACCAACCAATGCAGGAACCAGTTTGTGCATCACTGGGTCATTTGCCCCCAATAGATGCGCATGGCGCATGGCGCGGCGCATGATCCGGCGTAAGACATAGCCGCGCCCGTCTTTCGACGGCATCACACCATCCGCAATCAAAAAGGACGTGGAGCGCAAATGATCCGCAATCACACGGTGGTGCGTTGCCCCCGGACCGTCAGGATCGGTGGAGGTGACATTGGCCGAGGCCATGATCAGCGAGCGCATCAGGTCCGTCGCGTAATTGTCGTTGGTGCCTTGAAGCAAGGCCGCGACCCGCTCGATCCCCATACCGGTGTCAATAGATTGCGCCGCCAAATCACGGCGCGTACCATTTTCGAACTGTTCAAATTGCATGAAGACGAGGTTCCAGATCTCTACGAAACGGTCGCCATCTTCCTCAGGCGATCCGGGAGGCCCCCCCCAGATATGATCGCCATGGTCATAAAAAATCTCAGAACTTGGTCCACAAGGCCCGGTCGGCCCCATCATCCAGAAATTGTCATCGGTCGCGATCCGAATGATCTTGTCATCAGGCAGCCCGGCAACCTTCTTCCAGATCGCCACGGCTTCATCATCGGTATGATAGACCGTGACGACCAGTTTTTCCTTCGGAATGGCAAGCTCTCTGGTGATCAGATGCCAGGCGAACGCAATCGCGTCTTCCTTGAAGTAATCGCCAAAGCTGAAATTTCCCAGCATTTCGAAAAAAGTATGGTGGCGCGCGGTGTAGCCGACATTGTCGAGGTCATTGTGCTTGCCGCCAGCGCGCACGCATTTTTGCGCCGTTGTCGCGCGCTTGTAGTCGCGTGTCTCGATCCCGGTGAACAGGTTTTTGAATTGAACCATGCCCGAATTTGCAAACATCAGGGTCGGATCGTTGCGCGGCACCAGCGGGCTGGATGGCTGTACGGAATGCCCCTGTTTTTCAAAGTAATTCAGGAATGTGGATCGGATATCATTGAGACTTGTCATGGCGCGCGCTTTGCATGTCGTTAAAGTCCTTCGCAATTATCCCGCCAATGCAGGCAGGTAAAGGGATTGGCGCAAATATCGCGTCAATTTCGCAATATCTCGACCAAAAACGAAAACAGCCGCCGAATTGGCAGCTGTTCACGCATAAATTTCAAGGTTGCGACTTAGTCGTCGATCAACCCGTCGTCATCCGCGTCATCCGCGTCATCCGCGTCATCGGCATAACTTGCACCGCTCTCGTCGGCACCGAAGTCCAACCCATGAGCCGCACGGATCTTATCTTCGATCTCGAGCGCGATGGAGCTGTTCTCTTTCAGGAAGGATTTCGCGTTCTCGCGCCCCTGCCCGATGCGTTCGTCGCCGTAGCTGAACCAGGAGCCGGATTTTTCGACCACGCCTGCCTTTACGCCCAAATCGAGCAACTCACCCATTTTGGAGATCCCTTCGCCATACATGATGTCAAATTCGACCTGCTTGAAGGGCGGGGCGACCTTGTTCTTGACGACCTTGACGCGCGTGGCGTTGCCAACAACCTCATCACGGTCTTTCAGCGCACCGATACGGCGAATATCCAGACGCACGGATGAATAAAACTTCAGCGCATTGCCGCCCGTTGTCGTCTCGGGAGAGCCAAACATAACGCCGATTTTCATCCGGATCTGGTTGATGAAGATCACCATACAATTGGACCGCGAAATGGAGCCGGTCAATTTCCGCATCGCCTGGCTCATCAGTCGTGCATGGACGCCGACAGAGCTGTCGCCCATATCGCCTTCCAGTTCAGATTTTGGCGTCAGCGCGGCGACAGAGTCGACCACAATCATGTTTACCGCACCAGACCGCACCAGCGTATCGACGATCTCAAGTGCTTGTTCGCCCGTGTCAGGTTGAGAGATCAGCAATTCGTCCAGATCAACCCCAAGTTTGCGCGCATATTGCGGGTCAAGCGCGTGCTCTGCATCGACAAACGCACACACGCCGCCTTTTTTCTGCTCTTCCGCGACGCAATGCAGGGTCAGCGTGGTTTTGCCCGATGATTCCGGGCCGTAAATTTCAACGATGCGGCCTTTCGGCAAGCCTCCAATACCAAGTGCGATGTCCAATCCAAGCGAGCCGGTCGAGGTTGCTTCAATTTCTTGTATCGCATTTTCGCCGCCCAGCTTCATGATGGAGCCTTTGCCAAACTGGCGCTCAATCTGGGCCAAAGCCGAATCCAGTGCTTTTTGTTTATTGCTGTCGGATTTGTCTGCCATGGTTTTTATATCTGCAATTGCCATAATTTTTATCCCTTATTTCACACCGCGTTGCTGCGGGCAATGACTGCCGATGTTCCTCTCTTGTTCTTATGGGATCAAAAGGGGAACAATTCAAGTTAAATTTTACCAAGCAATCTTTGCGGGATTCGGCTAAACATAGGCTTAATAAAGAAGTGAAATTGCTGTGGCCGATAAAAATTGATTATTTTACATAAGCATAACCTGGTTTATTTGGCTGTCCCGAAAACCGGCTCGACGTCGATCGAAACCGCGCTTGATCCGTTTGCCAGTAGCGCGCTACGCTCCCCTCCTGGTTTGAAACATGCCAATGCCCGGCGGTTTGAACGGGAGATACGCCCGCTCTTTGATCGGCCAAACAAACGCAACCTGGAGACGATCGCGGTCATTCGCGATCCGGTTGATTGGTTGCTCAGCTGGTACAAGTATCGGGGCCGCGCGAGCATTGCGGGCTCCCCAAACAGCACCGCGGATATCAGTTTCGAGGCGTTTGTTGATGCCTATCTGTCAGACGATCGTCCGGCATTTGCCAATGTCGGTGCGCAGTCGCAATTTGTAAGTGATGCCGCTGGAAAGGTGATTGTGTCCCACTTGTTCCAATACGAAAAGCTCCCCACTCTGCTGGAGTTTCTGAGCGAACGGATCGGGACATATCTTGTTCTTCCGAATCTGAACCAGTCGCCCAAAAGCGATGTTACTGTGCCGAAGAAAACCAGATCTCTGCTAGAATCCAATCTGGAGGCTGATTTTGACCTCCATGCACAATTGGACACCGCCCCGTTGAGAATCATCGCCTGATCGCGTCAGGCGGCCTTGCTCAATTGCCCACGCACCGTAGCAGTGAGAGCATTTAGTGAAAACGGCTTCGGCAAGAACACTGAGTTTGGGATAGCATCCTGATCATCGGAAAAATTGTCTTCTGCATAGCCAGACACAAAAACGACCCGCATGTCAGGACGCATCTTGCGCGCTTCGCGGACCCATGTCGGCCCATCAAGCCCGGGCATCACGACATCGGTAACCACGATATCGACCGTCAGCCCTTCATCGCTGAGCAGTGACAAGGCTTCCTCGGCGTTTTCTGCTTCAAGAACCTGGTATCCGCGCAGTTTCAGGGCACGGGATGCAAAAGCGCGGACGGGCGCTTCATCTTCCACCAGCAAGACAACGCCTTCCGCCACACCCGTATCAGACACCGCGACAGGCGTTTCGGTCTTCTCAACCACCTGCTGGGGTTTGTCGTAGGTCGGGAAGTAGATTGTGAAGGCGGTGCCTTTACCTTCCTCGCTGTCGACAAAAATAAACCCGCCGGATTGCTTCACGATCCCATAGGCCGTTGACAAGCCAAGACCTGTTCCTTCGCCAGTTCGTTTGGTGGTGAAGAACGGCTCAAAAATCTTCGACATCTTGTCTGCGGGAATACCACAGCCCGTATCGGTCACTTTCACCAACACATAGTCGCCACGCGGGACAAAAGCTTGGTCACGCTTCATGTCTTCGGTGAGTTTCTTGTTGCGGGTTTCGATCATGATCTCACCACCGCCATCCAGCGCGTCGCGCGCGTTGACGACAAGGTTCATGATCACCTGTTCAAGCTGCCTGCGATCAGCGCGCACCGAAAGCAATTCGGGATCGTGATTCAACGTCAGCGAGATTTGCGCTCCAACCAGCCTGTTCAGAAGATGGGTCAGATCAGCCAAAGTGTCGCGCATATCGAGCACCTCAAGCTGCAGGTTCTGTTTGCGCGAAAACGCCAGCAACTGACCGACAAGGGACGCCGCGCGATTTGCGTTTTGGTTTATCTGTTCAAGATCGCCAAAATCGGGATCACCGGGATCATGGCGCAGCATTAACAAATCGCAATGACCTGAAATCGCGGTTAGCAAATTGTTGAAATCATGCGCAACACCGCCTGCAAGTTGGCCAATTGCCTGCATTTTCTGGCTTTGGACAAACTGCGCTTCTAAGGTTTTCAGCTCGGTCGCGTCAGTAACCATCGCCATAAGAGACACCTCCCCGGCTTCGATAATGCGTCCAAGCGTCACCTGTAGATACACCTCTTCATCCGTGTTTCGGGCTTTGAGAATTTCAGGCTTATGCAGCGAGCGCCCTTCGGCGGCGTCCCCCAACCAATCGGAGATTTGTTTGCCCAGACCTTCCACCAGATCAGCCAAGGTTGCGGTACCGACACCACGCTCCTCATCGAGGCGCAACAGTTTACGCGAAAGTTTATTGGCCTCCAGAACCCGTCCGCTCGGAGCGATCTTCAACAGGGCTACCGGAAATTCTTCGAGTGTATCAAGGGTTGGCGCAAGGGTTGGGCGAATTTCTTCTGTAACCGGAGCCAGAAAATATTCCGTCCGGCCACCACTGCCTTCGACAATGATCACGCGGACCATCATGTTGCCTTCGGCGGTCATCACAGAGACGACCTGCCCCGATTCCGTCGGGATGTCGGTAAACATCTTCTCAAGGGACTTGACCCGACCACCGACCAGCCGCCGCATCGCATCATTCATGAACAGAATTGTGCCGGTGCCGCTGGCAGTCATCATCGGCAGGCTGATCTTGTCGGCTGTTCGGGTGGAGGTCGTACGTTCCAGCGCCTCTTCAATGGCCCAAAGAAAGCTGGTGTCAGAAATCCGGTGGACGCTGACCAGAAAGCGACCATTGCGCGTGACCACATCCTCGCGCGCTGCATTAACGCGGGAGGCTTTGGCCTGAAGTCGGAACACGATCGCATTGGCATTCGAGAATGTCCCGTCCAAAACCCGCTCAAACACGTTACCGCCGGAATCGCCGAAGCGTCCGCGGGCGGATTTGTTCTTGTTGAGCACCTCACCCTCGTCACTGACGAGGAAAATAGCGCGGTCATCATGGGCAATCAGATCTTCAAGACCGCCCCCCTGGCCGGTCGAGGTATTTGCGCGGGAAAATGTCCAGGCCAGCAAAACCAGCGTTGCGAGCGATGCGCCGACGATTAGCGTGGCCATGGAAATCGTGCGGTCCGGCAGGAACAATCCCACCCCGATACACATTGCTGCAAACCAAACGAGATACGTCGTTTTTTCTGCCACGGAGTCCACAAAAGTGGTCATTGCCCTTAGAGGTTCGACACTCTGCACCACTACCCGTCTCCAATAGGAATCATCAAATTACAGGGTCTGACAGAACCGTTAAGTCGAAATTAATTTTTCTAACTGTCGCCCATATTTAAAGGCTAGAGGGCTTACACCTCTCGCGTCAAGTGCGCGGCAAAGAAGCCATCGCCACCTTGAAGTGGCGAGTACCTGTTGGTTTTGAGACATTTCCACCCGGGATTGCGCGTCAGGAACGCCTCAATTTGATCTTCATTCTCTGCATTTAGAAGCGAGCATGTCGCGTAGACCAATGTGCCGGTCTCTTTCACCAAGGCCACAGCCTCGTCCAAAATCTGTTTCTGGATGTTCGACAGATCGGCCAGCCGTTCAGGTGTTAAAAGCCATTTACCCTCAGGCGCGCGCCGCCAAGCACCGCTGCCGGAACATGGCGCATCACAGAACACCAGATCGAATGGCGCCGTACTTTTGACGGTCTCGGTCATCAGGGTTTTGACGGACAATCCCGCCCGCGCAGCGCGCACAGGGATGTCTTTCATGCGGGCCGGATCGATGTCATGGGCAAACACCTGCCCGCCACCTGCAAGCTTCAGACGATCTGCCAGCGCCAGCGCCTTGCCGCCGCCGCCCGCACAATAGTCCAGAATCTGCTCTGAGCCCGACAAACTGATATCTTCGCAAATCGCCTGTGACGCGGCATCTTGAAACTCCGCCAATCCCGTCAGGAAGCTGTTGCTCTGGCGGATCTTGCGCGGGTTATGGGTTACCTCCACCGCAGCTGTTCCCATCGGCGAGGGAATTGCAGAGATATCTTCGGCTTCAAGTGTCGTGATCAAATCCTGACGGCGTCCGCGCGACAGGTTTGTTCGCAAGTAAACCGGTGCGCGCTGTCGCATCACTTCGGCTACTGCTTCGAGATCATCTCCCAAGGCCATCCGCAATTGGGGTTCAAGCCAATCGGGAAAATCCAATGCCACAGCCCCACTAAGAACCAACGACGCTTTCAAGGCCTCTTTTTCGGTCGTTTGCAAGGCCCCGGCGGCATAGCCTTCACCGGTAAAAATATCATTTGCATCAATGTTTTGCGAGACTAAGCTGCCAAGAATTAGTCCCCGACCCGAAAGTCCGCCGCCTTGCGCTGCAAAACTGCGTTTGCTGCGCACGCAATCAAAGACGATGTCCCGAATAGCGGCGCGATCTTTCGAGCCCGCATAACGCGATTTGCGCGCCCAGCCGGTTAACGCCTTTTCAAGCGGTGCACCTGCGAGCCACTGATCGAGCACATCAATCGCAGCAGCGTAGCGCGCGGCGGGGGTCATCTAGCCGATCCGGTAATTCGGCGCTTCACGGGTGATCTGAACGTCATGCACATGGCTTTCCTTCAGGCCAGCCCCGGTGATGCGCACGAAGTTTGCACGTGTGTGCATATCAGCGATGGTCGCCGATCCCGTGTAGCCCATTGCAGCGCGCAGACCGCCCACCAATTGGTGAACGACAGCCCCTGCGGACCCTTTGTAGGGTACCTGACCTTCGACCCCTTCGGGCACCAGTTTGTCGGACGCTGCATCCTTTTGGAAATACCGGTCTGCAGAGCCGCGCGCCATTGCACCCAGAGAACCCATGCCGCGATAGCTTTTGAAGCTGCGTCCCTGGTACAAGATCACCTCGCCCGGCGCCTCATCGGTGCCTGCGATCAGAGAG
>CAYGQQ010000086.1:0-13003 GCA_964352105.1 uncultured Rhodobacterales bacterium
AATTACGCCTCGATCAAGCAGGAGTTTTTCAACGGAATCAGCTCAGAGCGGACCTTCGCCGCACACACCATTTCGAGCTACTTACCGCCACTTCTGGCCAACAGCCTCGCCAGCAGCCGGGCCAGCTTTACTTCTTGCGTTCTCAACCCGTGACTAAACCGAGGATGCTTTTCACCGGATGGCACACCGCCTCCGGCCCCATGCATCCTGCAAACAGTCCAGCCTCTCACGGCGGGCGCACGGCACCGCTTGCCAGAGCGCTTGGAGGTTGCGCTGCATCTCGGCGCGTCATGGGCGCTTTGCATGGGGTTAACGGCAGTTTTCATCACCGGCCCCCGCATGCGTGACATCGCCTACAATTGCTTGGCCGCCATCGTTGACGGTGACCCGCTCTACACGCACGGTCTGCTGGGCCTTGGCGCGGTGTTTCTTCAAAGCGTCCATCTGTGCCAGATAGGTTCGGCTAAGCCGTGTCATTGACCGCTCCAGGCTTTCGCGGATCGTCGACATCGTTTGATCCTGCATCTTTTGGGACAAGCTCGTCATCGCAACATGTGTCGCCCCCATCTGGATAATGAGCATGGCCTCAATTGCGTCGCGAGGATTGAGTTCAGCGTGTAGTTCAACAACGAACTGATGATAGGGTGCACCAGAGCGCCCAAGTGCGTTTAGGGCGCTTACCAACAACCCATTCCCAGTATTCTGTCTTGTTACACCAAAGAGCTTGAACAGGGTCGCCGGGTCTTCAGACGTAACTTGCGGCACTCCGTCGTCGTTGGTCACAATCTCAGGAACTTCCCGCTGATACTCCGCAGCGGTTTTTGATAGTGCCTCTTCGATTTCCTTTTCGGTGAACCTTCTCTTCTTTGCCATTGTCCTTGCTCCGTTTCCTGCTCTGTTGAAGTTTCTTTTTGAGGGGTGTCAGAATGGTCAGGTTGTCAGGTTGGCGGCGTTGAACCTGACAACCTGACTGTTCTGACAGGGGTCAGCCAACTTGACTGTCCAGTTGCACGAGATCGTATTCACCGCGTGACGTTTTGCGGATTTGGCCTTTCTCGACCATCCGTTTCAGGGTCTGGGCGATGTTGGCCTCTGACAACCCGGTGTGTCGCTGGATCTTTAGCGGCGTATGGCACCCATCTTCCAAGGCATGGAGGATTGCGCGACGAGTATCTCCGACAAACACGCTGCTCGGGTCACCTAGATATTTCCAGCGACACCGCTCTTCATCGAACTCCACCGCATGTTTGAAGCCTTTGATGTCACGCCCCTTGCCATGGAGCGTGATCTCGTTGCCTGTCTCGCCAACCTTCGCCGCGAGGATCACCGTGGCGTCAGCAGCGCCTGTAAGGCCCGTAGAGCCCGACACCGTGTCATAGACATCATCGGCCTCGGCTTTGCGCACATGATGCACCACAAGGACGCCTACGCGGTGTTCAGAGGCGAGGCGATGCAGCCCACGTAACGCTGCATAGTCCGCCTTGTAGTCATCTTTGCCACCCTTAGCGGGCCTGATGGTTGCCAATGTGTCTGCAATGATCAAACGAGGGTTTTTGCTGTCAACAATCCAGGTCTCAATATTGGCAAGCCCACCTTCATCCAGGCGTTGGGCTTCCACGGCGAACTGAAGCCCAGAGGGCCATGTGGCATCCGGTTGGATCTTGGTTAGCCGATCCTGCAGGCGGCGTTGATTGTCCTCAAGTGCGAGGTACAGAACGTCGCCTTGATCGCAGGACGCCCCAAGGAACTGCCCGCCCTCAGCAACGGCAAACGCCAGATCCAATGCCGCCCAGCTTTTGCCAAGCTTTGGCTTGCCGCAGAACAGCGTCAGGCCCTCTGGGATGAGGCCCGGCGCAATCCATTGTACCGGTGGGAACTGTTTGTCCTGTAGCTCCTGAGCAGAAAACAACTTAAGCTTGCTGGTATGTTCGGCCCCAGGTGCAGGGGACATCGCATTGATACTTTCTAGCCAATGATCATCAGGCATTACGCGGCCCTCCCGACAAACTGATTGTTTGCATCAACGCGCGCCAGGAAGGCAGCGCGGTCTACACCTGGAAGGCTCGACCACAAGGTAACCAAGAGGCGTTTGCGCGCGGTCACGCCGAAGGCACGGCACCCCAAGACCCGCAAGATCGCGCAGAGATAGACCTCCAGCTCACGTGGGCTTGCGCAATCGGCCCAGAACTTCGCATCCGATCTCAAGTCGGCAAACGAAGCATAGGGTCCATCGGTTTCCAATTCTTCGAGAGCTGCCGCCAAAAGCTGAGCGGCATCGCTTGGATGCGCATTGCCAATCGCCTCCCAAAGCGCACGTGCCGCTGTCTTGCGGCGCAATAAGTATGTGAATTGTTCACTCATTTAGCGCCTCCATAATAAAGGCTCGCAATAAGCGATGCTCTCGAACCGGTGAGGCCATAGCGCCACCGAATACGGCGCTCCTGCCGCGTTTGAAGAGGTGATTTCCGGGCCTGCCCGGTGAAGGTATTGAGATTGGTCATTTACTGCTCCGACCTTGAATAGTCGGACCGAACAGCGTAGGTTCGTCTTGCCTAAAAGAACCTAAGCCCCTGCTCGATCCAATGGATTGTGCGGGGGTTTTGATTAGGTGGAAGCGCGTTGCGCGAGCCAATCAACAATCGACGATTCTGGCCAGGCAACAGCCCGGCGACCAATGCGCTTTGGTCTCGGGAATTCGCCCCGATCCATCATTGCATAAAGTGTTGAGCGGCTAAGTCCTGTCGCTGCCTCAACATCTGCGCGGCGATAGTGTTTTTCCATTCTTCATTATTCCTTTGATCCATTCGCCCGTTGACGAATTTGGTTTTCCTGCGAATAATGAAATCGGTTTGGGAACTCTAATTCAGACCGATTTCGGTTGCCTCGGCTCGTCCAAAAGCCGGGGCAACCAACCCAAGAATTCGCATTTGTTCCTGAATTGGCCTGAGTTTGCCGATTCTGTTTCATACGATCAATCTCAATATCCTGTGGAAAACGCTAAAGCGCTGAAATAGCTCTCTTTTTGGTGCTTCCACAGGCTTATTCCCTGATGATCACGGTCCAGAGCAGATGCTTTCTTCCCGATTCCGAACGGTTTTTGACCAAACTCGCCAGTCGAATACACATCCGAATTCAAACGATTTAGCGATTTTATCGTGCCTGTTCGAATCGATGAGTTCGGCGGTCAGTCCTTGCATGGCGAACCACAAAACAAAAATCGATGCGCTGTCTTGGCTCTAGCTAAGAATCCACGTTTGAACCTTTAGCTCTCAACTGTAAGATCTCGGCGTCGCCTTTGCTAAGGAATGCTGACCATGATTCCATCATTTCGCGGCGCTTCTCGAAAAGGTCGGAGCGCGCATAGGCTTGTTCTGCAGCGTCTCCCATCTTGTGCCCCAGAGCTGCTTCCTGAACCTCACGTGGAAAATTTGTGCGTTCCTGCCCCCACGTCCTAAAGCTCGTTCTGAATCCATGTATGTCGGCTTCAAACCCGAGTTCCTTAACCAGTTTGGAAAGCGTCATGTCGGACAACGCCTTCCCACCCATGCTCGGGAACACAAGCTCTGAGTTGCTGTGCATGGCTTTTACCTGAACCAAGATTTCCATAGCGCGAGCGGAAAGGGGTACACGATGAGGGCGCTCTTGTTTCGCGCGATCCGCCGGGACCGTCCAAGTCCAAGTGGCATTGTCGATTTCTTCCCAACGAGCCATGCGAGTTTCACCCGAACGGCTTGCAGTAAGTATAAGAAATTCGAGCGCAAGCTTAGTTACAGCCCAAGCACTAGAGGCGTAAACCGCGTCAATACAGTTTGATACCTCCGAATATGGCAGGGATTTCCGATGTTTCGGTTTTCGTGTTTCACGCGGCAGAGCCAACGCTTGCGTCGTTGCTGGATTTTCAAGGCAAATGCCTTCTGCAATTCCCCACTTGAATACGAAAGAAATCCGATAGATCAGTTTTTTGGCTACGCCAGGCGCTTTCTCTCGCGCAGCCAAAATAGCTTGGCGAATGTCCGCGCTCGTTACATCTGGTAGCGCCACGTGACCGAAGCGCGGAAAGACGTAGGTTCTCATGGAGGACAGAAATGCATTGCGGTCCTTCTGGTTCTTCCAAGTCGGGGCGAGTTCGGCGTGAGTTTTTAGTGCGGCCTTTTCAAAGGTGAGGACGCTCCGGGCTTTGCGCTTATCGGCTAGTGGATCGCCACCAGCACGCGCACAACGTTTGTTTTCCAGCGCTTGTTCTCTTGCCTCGGCCAAGCTCACCACTGGTGGGCTTCCGAGCCCTAGTTCCCTACGCTTTCCACGAATGGTTACTCTTTGCACCCAGAACCGCCCGCCGGTTGTCTTAACGAGTAGAAAAAGGCCTGTACCTTTGCCGTCGTGATACTTTCCTGATTCCTTTACCGAGCTTACAAAAGCTGCCGTAAGATTTTTAGATTTGGCTGCAGCGTTTTGCATGATCGTTCCCCCAATTGTTCCCCCTTAAAATGAGGGAATACTCTGGAACTTTCAAGAACCTACCGGCAATAGTTCTTATCTAAATATCTGAAAATCATAATATTATTTGTATGCCTTGGAAGTATTTGGAAATATAAATGGCGCTTCCCCAGCGCGCCATTTTCCTCTTCTCATGATTGCAGCCAACAGGCGCGCAACCCCGTGTTGAAACAGCACCGATTTGCCCTGCACTGAGTCAACGAAGAAGAGCCTGTTTTTCGACAGAATATCGCCGTGCCAGAAAAACGCCGCAGATCAGCCCTGCAATTCCTGCGCGGGCAGGGCCATCAATGTGGCGACCTCATGGGGTTTGAGCTGTGGGAAGGCCAACGTTTTCTGGACCAGAGAATTGTTCGGGAACAGTTCACGCAATTCTTCCAATTGCTGGGCGCTGAGCGAGTCTTCCAGAACATCACCCAGATACAGGCTTTCGGTCGGGCAACCATTGGCGAAGACGACCTCATGGTCCTCAAACATCAAATGCCAGTAGTCCAGCGTCTCGAACTCTTCGCCGCAAGGGCGAATGGTATCGCCATTGATCAGACTTTTCGCGCTGGCCAGCATCACGGGCTCTGCAAACAGTAAGTCGCACCCGTAGCCATCCAGCAAAATCCGGTGCTGGGGGGATACTTTCAAGTCGCGCGCGGGCACGCCCGGTTTGATCGCTCCGGCAGCGATGGAAACAGGCTCCAACGCGCTGTTGCCGCGTCTGCGCGCCTGCGACACATGGGTTTTGCCAACCCATCTGAGCGGCATCGCGCCATTGTCGCGGGTCATCACCAGATCGCCCACTGCAAGCTCTTCCACGGGTCTTGGTCCGTCTGGTGTCATAATCTCGGTGCCGCGGGTAAAGCAGACCTCGTTTCGTCCAAAGATCGTGATCGACACGGTAAATGTCTCCCCCACGACGGTGCCGCCACCCAAAACGTAATCGCCGGGAATGCCGGTCCAGGACAGGTCCGTCACCCGGATCGTGAATGTCACAACCATAGACTCGCCGTCATCCAGGCCATCCAGTGCGGGATCATCGGAATCAATGGAATAATTCCAGGTCACGCTGCCTTCGCCGGTCGCCGTGTTTTGTGACGCAGTGAGTGTTCCGATCGAAGGCGGTGTCAAGATCGCGTAGCCGCCATTGCCGGTGCCCAGCCAAGGATATGGGGCAGACGCAGATTCCGTGTTTACGATGATATCGCCTGCGGTGATCGCGCCAGCACCATTGATGCCCTCATTGATGCTCACGCTGGATGTGCCTGACAGTCCTACCATTTTGACCCTCGTCCGATTGTTCCGTTACCTGCACCCCACGCCTTTGAGTTGCCCAGAAATGTGCCAAAATCAAGAAAATAGCGCAGTTTTTGCGGGGAAAATGCCGTTTTGAGCATCCTAGTCTTTCAGGTGGATGGTTTTTGTCCGCCACTTCGCGGTTTTGGATTTCCGGGTCCAATGGACTATGAAACGCTTTCCGTCGCGTTCCCGCAGGGTCTTGAAATCGTTTGTCGGCAGGCTTGCCAGCAAATCGTTGATGATCATCTTGCCGTGCCCCCACGGGGCCATCAGATCCATGATCCAGAACTGATCACCTGACCGCCAGTCTTCGAACGTATCCAGCCCTTTTCCGGTCATATGCTGGGCCTCCGCCTCGGGGCTTAGTTTCGCCCAGGTGACCAGCCCGCGTGGGACCGTGCGCGCCCGGTAGACGTGAAATTGCTTGAGATAGATCGGTGGCTCGAACACTTTCGCAATCGCTGCCATCGACCAGGTGCGATAAAGCACGGAATGGTAACATAGAAAACAGACCTCTCCGATAACCTTGAGGACATCGTCATTGGGATAAAGTGGCGACACGGTCACCATACCGCCCGTGTCAGATTGATCAGCTTTCGTCATCAGGTCGCTCTCAGTATTGCTTGCTAATGCTCAGACTAACATGACAAAAGTTAGTACTCCATCAACCGAGTACTGTTAAGGTAACCTATGAGCAAGAAAACCACAGATGCGGCAGATTTCGAGTTAAAGACACCGAAGAAAGTGGGTTCAAACGCGATGAAAATCGGTTTGAAGCCGTCAAAAGGCTTCAAGTCCTGGCTGGGGGATATGAACGCAACGCTGGCATTCAACACCTATAATATCGGCAAGCTGTTCATGGTTGGTATTGATGATATCGGCCAATTGGCGTTCACGGATGCCAGTTTTGAGCGCACGATGGGGCTGAGCTATCACAACGGCACGTTGTGGATGGCCACGCAAACGCAGATCCTGAGGTTTGAAAATTTTCTGGACCAGGGCCAGACCTCGCATGGGCATGACGGCATTTTCGTTCCCGTCGGGGCCACGACCACCGGGATGGTCAACCTGCATGACGTGCGCGCTTCAGACAAAGGTGTTTTCTTCGTTGCCACGAATTTCAATTGCATCGCCAAGCAGCACCCAAGATGGAGCTTTGAGCCGTTCTGGAAGCCCAAGTTTATCACCGAACTGGCCTACGGGGATCGCTGTCACCTCAATAGTATAGCGCTGGAACATGGTGTGCCGAAATACGCCAGCTGCTTTTCCGCCACGGACAGTTTTCACGGCTGGCGCGATCTGCCACGCGATGAGCCGTCCGGCATCGTGATCGACGTGCAAACCAACGAGGTCGTTTGCGATGGGCTACACATGCCGCACTCGCCGCAGATTTACCGCGACACGCTTTATGTCACCAACAGCGGCAAGGGCGAATTTGGCAAGATTGATGTTGAAACTGGTGCCTATTCTGCAATTTGCGAGGTTCCCGGTTTCACGCGCGGGGTCACATTCATCAAGAATTTTGCCGTGATTGGCAGCTCCAAACCTCGTAAGGCCGGTGTTTTTGAAGGCGATGACGCGACGCCTCTGAACAAACGCCTCAAAGCCAGCAAGACAGAACCGCAATGCCAGCTATCCGTCGTCAATCTGGCAACCGGCAAGCTTGAGCATACGCTGACAATCGAAGGCCCGGCCTCAGAGATCTACGACGTTGCCGCGATCCCAGGTATTCAACGTCCTTTGGTGTTGGATTTTGACAGCGATCAGATCCTGACGACCTTCCGCCCGACGCGTCTCGTCCTGTAAGCAGGCTCACGCCCGGGTTTTGAGCGGACAAGAAAAAGCCCGACCTCCGCTGCGTGCGACTGAGGCCGGGCGTTGATGTCTTGAGACATCTGCGAGCGTTGTGTCAGAACCTGAAGCGGCAGCTCTCAGGTTACGCTCGCGCTGGGGTAGCGAATTTTGTAGCCGAGTTATTAGAGACGTTCCCTGCAAACAATTTGAACTTCTTTGAGCTGAACGTATTCTTTTGTGCACGTGTTGTCCGGATTGCGCGAATGCGACGTAGCCGGGATTTCTCTGTCAGGTTCATTTGCATGGTCGGGTCCATCTCTTCTTATCGTTTGGTCCCCACCAGCTTGAGATAAAGGTGCCCTGAGGCGTGATTTCCGACAAGTAAGGGGTTCATTACCTCAAATTTGTCGAAAATCTGGCCATTATGTCTGCTGTGTCACCAATCGGACGGAAATCACGGAATTAGGATGATTTTTCCCCGATGTGAGCCTTTTTCCATCGCTTCATGGGCTTTGGCGGCCTCGGCCAGAGGAAAGGTTCTGCAAGTAACTGGCTTAAGGCTTCCGTCTTCGAATCGCGGCCAGACCTCCTTGGATAAGGACGCCGCGATGGCGGATTTGAACGCCGATGGTCGCGACCTCAGGGTCGAGCCAGTGATCGACAGCCGCTTGAGCATAACGGGCATCAGGTTCAGCTCCATCTTGGAGCCTTGGTTGAAGGCCAGTTGAATAATGCGCGCGTCCGGGCTGCTGGCCTTGATGTTGCGCGCCACATAGTCGCCACCGATGATGTCGAGGATGACATTCGCGCCGCCTGCGTCCCGAACGATCTCCACAAAGTCCTCGTCGGTGAAATTGATCGCGCGATCTGCCCCAAGCGCTTCGCAGTACGCGCAAGCTTCGGGGGTTCTTGCAGTCACAAAGACCCGCAACCCCATTGCTTTGCCCAACTGGATCGCCGTTGTTCCGATCCCACCGGCACCACCATGCACCAGCAGAAGTCCGTTTTCGGGAATGTCATGGCCGAAAAACACATTGCTCCAGACGGTGAAATACGTCTCCGGCAAGCCTGCGGCGTCAACATCACTGATACCCTCGGGAATGGGCAGGCAATGGCTGCCATCAACGGCCACGTATTCCGCGTAGCCACCGCCATTGGTCAACGCACAGACTTTGGCCCCAATATCCCAGCCCGCGTCTTTTCCGGCCAACACGACCTCGCCAGAGACCTCCAGCCCCAGCAGGGGGGAAGCCCCTTTGGGGGCGGGGTAATGGCCGCGCCGCTGCACCAGATCAGGCCCGTTCACGCCAGCGGCGGCCACTTTGATCAAGACCTGCCCGTTAGTGACATCAGGAATGGGAAGGCGCACAGCCTCCAGAACCTCTGGTTCACCGGGCTCTCGCATATCTACCGCGGTCATGTCGCTGGGCAATGTCATCTGGTTCCCCCTCAGGCTGATATCAAGCGATCTAATCTACCTGAGCGACCGGTTGCAAGGCGAAGACCCGCTAAGGGGTTTTCATCCGCGCAAATCCGGTCAAGAGTGGCTTCGACCCCCAAACCACATCCAAGGCAGGTTGAAATTCGTGATTGATCTTCGGGACATGCAATTGCTTCTGGCCTTGTCGCGGCACCACCATTTTGCCCGCGCGGCGGCAGAATGCGGGATTTCCCAGCCAGCCTTTTCCATGCGTATCCGCAAGTTGGAGGCTGAACTGGACGTCTCCATTGTCAAACGCGGCAACCGTTTTCAAGGCTTCACCGACGAAGGCGAAACCGTGTTGCGGTGGGGCAAGAAGATGCTCGATGAGGCGAAATCGCTGCAACAGGAAGTCCAGTCTGCAAAAGGCAATGTCACAGGCGAGCTTCGAATAGGGGTAGTCCCAACAGCGCTGGTCTATGCGGGACGGATCCCAAGCTTGCTGGCCCCGGATTATCCGGGCATCGCGGTGTCGATCCGCTCTGCCTCGTCCTTGCAAATCCTGCAAAGCATCGAGGATGACACGCTGGACGCAGGCATTACCTATGGTGACAGCGTTTCAACCGACTTGATGGACACGCAGCCGCTGTATCAGGAACGCTATGTCTTGGTCGCCCCGAAAGCGCTGGCTCCGCGTCAATCAGGTGTCGCCAGCTGGTCAGAGGCGGCGGCATTGCCCTTGAGCCTCCTGGAACCGGGCATGCAGAACCGGCGTATCCTGAACCGGATGTTCGACGAGCTTGGAGAGACGCCACAGGTTGTTTCGGAATCAAACGTGTTCACCGCAGCGCTGGTTCAGGTGAACGAAGGGTTCGCTGCAACGATCATTCCGGAGGTGCTAGCGAACAATACCGGGGATCTGAATGGTGCGGTTGCCCTGCCGCTCGAAACGCCGGAATTGAGCAAAGAGATTGACCTGATTTTCGCCCGCCGCAACCCGCAACTTCCTGTTGTGGACGCGCTCTGCAAGGTGTTGATGCGTGATAACTAAAACAAATCGCTTTATTGAGTAATCCAATTTGATCATCTGCTTCGCAAATGGTTCTGTCCGGCTGTCAGGCACCGGAGAGACTAAAGATGGCACCACTCGATACGCGCAGCGAAAATGACCGAAAAGGCGTTTGGAAATCGGCCCCCGGCAAAGGTCGCAAGACCCCGAAAGGCCGCCAACCCACCGATGAGGCGTTGCAAGACGTTCAGACGTTGCTTGGTGCGCGCCCGCGCCCCCGCGATCTTCTGATCGAGTTTCTGCACCTTATTCAGGACCGCTATAACGCGCTGTCAGCCGATCATATTGCGGCGCTGGCCAGCGAGATGCGCCTGTCGCAGGCGGAAGTCTATGAGGTTGCTTCCTTTTACGCCCATTTCGATGTCGTGCGCGAAGGCGAAGATATGCCGCCGAACCTGACAATCCGCGTCTGTGACAGCCTGTCTTGTGAACTTGCCGGCGCACAGGAGCTGATCGCAAAACTTAGCGCACAATATAACGGCGGCCGCGAAGTGCGTGTGCTGCGTGCGCCCTGTATGGGACGCTGCGATACGGCCCCGACGCTGGAGCTGGGCCATAACCATATCGACTTCGCCACCCCTGAGAAAGTGGCCGAGGCCGTGGCCGCGAATGACACCCATCACAAAATGCCAGACTACCAAGCCTTTGATGCGTATGTGAAAAATGGTGGGTACGCGACTCTGAAATCTTTGCGTGACGGCGCGAAAACACCGGATCAGGTGCAAGAGGACATGTTGGCCTCCGGGCTGCGCGGTTTGGGCGGCGCTGGGTTCCCGTCTGGTCGCAAGTGGTCCTTTGTGCGGGCCAACGAAGGCACACGCTATCTCGCGGTGAACGGCGACGAGGGCGAACCGGGTACGTTCAAAGATCGCCACTATCTGGAGCGTGAGCCGCATGTCTTCCTTGAAGGTATGCTGATCGCCGCCTGGGCCGTGGAGGCAGAGACTTGCTTCATCTATATGCGCGACGAATACCCGGCGGTTCTGGAAATTCTGGCGACCGAAATCGCAGCTTTGGAGGCCGCTGGCATCACAGCGCCCGGCTATATCGACCTGCGCCGCGGCGCGGGCGCTTATATTTGCGGCGAAGAAAGCGCGATGATCGAGTCGATCGAGGGCAAACGCGGCTTGCCCCGTCACCGCCCGCCTTTTGTGGCACAGGTTGGCATCTTCAACAGGCCGACGCTGGTTCACAACGTGGAGACGCTCTACTGGGTCGCAAAAGTTGCCCAAAACGGCCCCGAAATCCTGTCAAAGCACGAAAAGAACGGCCGCAAGGGTCTGCGCAGTTATTCCGTGTCTGGCCGTGTGAAAAAACCTGGCGTTTACCTGTTGGAAGCAGGTTCCACGATCACGGACATCATCGACGCCTGTGGCGGCATGACGGATGGTCATAGCTTCAAAGCCTACCAACCGGGTGGCCCGTCCTCGGGTATCTTGCCTGCCTCCATGGATGACATTCCTTTGGATTTCGATACGCTGCAGCCCCATGGCTCGTTCATTGGATCCGCAGCGGTCGTTGTGCTGTCCGACAAGGATAAGGTGCGCGACGCGGCGCTTAACATGCTGAAATTCTTTGAGGATGAAAGCTGCGGGCAATGCACGCCCTGCCGCACCGGGTGCGAAAAGGCCGTAAAGCTGATGCAAGCAGAGACCTGGGACCAGGACCTGCTGGAGGATCTGTGCACCGTGATGAGCGATGCCTCGATCTGTGGTCTGGGGCAAGCCGCGCCAAACCCGATCCGCTTAACCATGAAACATTTCGGGGAGGAGATCTGAGCCATGGCAAAAGATATGATCGACACCAAAACAATCACATTCTCCCTTGATGGCAAGGACGTCACCGTGCCCGAAGGCACCACGATCTGGGAGGCCGCGAACGGGCAGGGGCTGAAAATCCCGCATCTGTGCCACAAGCCTGCGCCGGGCTATCGCCCCGATGGCAACTGCCGCGCCTGCATGGTCGAGGTGGAGGGCGAACGTACTTTGATCGCGTCCTGCATCCGTGATGCCGCCGATGGCATGGTCGTGAAAACCGCTTCTGATCGGGCCGAGAAGTCCCGCAAACTGGTGATGGAATTGCTGGTCGCGGATCAACCCGAAGAGGCGCATGACGCGTCTTCGCATTTTTGGGATATGGCGGCGGAAAACGACGTCTCCGAAAGCCGGTTTCCAAAAATGGACGCTGCCCACGTGCCGCTGCTGGATGACAGCCACGTCGCGATGCGCGTTAACCTTGATGCCTGCATTCAATGTGGCCTTTGCGTGCGCGCGTGTCGTGAAGTTCAGGTCAATGACGTAATCGGGATGGCCGGGCGTGGCCACCAATCCTACCCGGTCTTTGACACCTCCGATCCGATGGGTGCGTCCTCTTGTGTGGCCTGCGGCGAATGCGTTCAAGCCTGCCCGACAGGGGCCTTGATGCCTGCCACTGCCGTTGACGAAAATCAGGTCGGTGATCTGAAAGACTACGACGAGGAAGTGAACTCCGTCTGTCCGTATTGCGGTGTCGGGTGCCAGCTGTCTTTCAAGATAAAAGACAAGAAGATCAAATATGTAGAAGGGATCGAAGGCCCCTCCAACGAAAACCGGCTTTGCGTTAAGGGTCGCTTCGGGTTCGACTATATCGACCACCCGCACCGCCTGACCAAACCGCTGATCCGGCGCGAGGATGCGCCTGCCAAGGGGCTCAACGTCGATCCTTCCAATGTAATGACGCATTTCCGCGAAGCGACTTGGGACGAGGCGCTGGATTTTGCCGCAAACGGCATGAAGGGCCGGGGGCGCGAGATTGCGGGCTTTGGGTCAGCCAAATGCTCCAACGAGGAAGCCTACCTGTTCCAAAAGTTAATCCGGCAAGCCTTCAAACATAACAACGTCGATCACTGCACGCGTCTGTGCCATGCGTCATCTGTGTCGGCCTTGCTGGAAAACGTG
>CAYGQQ010000087.1:0-12891 GCA_964352105.1 uncultured Rhodobacterales bacterium
ATTCCGCCCCGGTGCCGACGTGTCGATGCTGAACGCGATCATGCATGTGATCGTCGAGGAAGAGCTTTACGACCGCCAGTATATCGAAGGCTACACCGAAAACTGGGGCGCGATGAAAACGCACTTGGCCGATTTCTCACCGGAGAAGATGTCGGCCATTTGCGGGATCGAACCGGACCAATTGCGCGCCGTGGCCCGCGATTTTGCCAACGCCAAGGCGGGGATGATTTTCTGGGGGATGGGCGTCAGCCAGCACATCCACGGCACCGACAATTCCCGCTGCCTGATCAGCCTCGCGCTGATGTGTGGCCATGTCGGCCGCCCGGGCGCTGGGCTGCACCCGTTGCGCGGTCAGAACAATGTGCAAGGGGCGTCCGATGCCGGTCTGATCCCGATGTTCCTGCCGGATTATCAAAGTGTTACAGATGACGGCGTCCGCTCCGCGTTTAACGACGTCTGGGGTTCGGATGATTTCTCAAACGAGAAGGGCCTCACGGTCGTGGAGATCATGGACGCGATTCATGACGGTCACATCAAGGGCATGTATGTGCTGGGCGAAAATCCGGCCATGTCTGACCCTGATGTCGGTCATGCGCGCGATGCTTTGGCGAAGCTCGATCATCTGGTTGTGCAGGATATTTTCCTAACGGAAACGGCCAATTACGCCGACGTTATTCTGCCCGCCTCTGCTTGGGCGGAAAAGAACGGCACGGTTACCAATACCAACCGTCAGGTTCAGATGGGACGTGCCGTTGTGGCCCCTCCGGGCGAGGCCAAAGAAGACTGGTGGATCGAGACCGAGCTTGCCAAGCGCCTTGGTTTGGGCTGGAGCTATACCCACCCGAAAGAGGTATTTGCCGAGATGAAGCTGAACATGGCCTCGCTCGACAATATCACCTGGGAAAGGCTGGAAAACACGGCGGTGACTTATCCGTCCTTGTCGCCAGAAGACCCCGGCCAGCCGATTGTCTTCGGTGACGGGTTCCCGCGTGCAGGTGGCCGCGCGCGCTTTACGCCCGCCAGCGTCATCGCGCCGGATGAAAGCCCCGATGCGGAATATCCGTTTATCCTGATCACAGGCCGCCAGTTGGAGCATTGGCATACTGGATCGATGACCCGGCGCGCCAGCGTGCTGGATGGGCTGGAGCCAGAGGCGAATTGTTCCCTGCATCCACGCACGTTGCGCAAAATGGGTGTCGAGCCGGGCGAAAAGGTGCGCCTGACCACGCGGCGTGGATCGCTTGATGTGATGGCGCGCGCTGACCGTGCGGTGTCGGAAGACAATGTCTTCCTGCCTTTCGCCTATGTGGAGGCGGCAGCAAACATCCTGACAAACGCAGCGCTGGACCCGTTCGGGAAAATCCCCGAGTTTAAGTTCTCTGCCGTCAGGGTAGAGCCTGCCAGCGAAAAAATCGCTGCGGAATAGCGCGTAAGAACAATGGGTTCGGCCCGCTTGGCCGGACCCGCAAAGCCTCAAAAATCCTTGCTCCCGGCACATTGGCGTCCTGATTTTGCCCGATTTTCCAGGTTTGTTAGCCCTCAGCAAGCAGTGAGGTGCGCTATGATTTGGGCAATTTTCAGAAGTCTTCGTCTGTTCTGGGTCAGCTTCGTTTTCGCGGTCACCTGTCTGATGTGGGCAGGGATCATGGCGGGGAGTTTCACGCGGACCGACATTCAATTGTCGATCATGCAACACACCTCGCAATATCTGCAAGATCACCCGGAAATCATGGCCTGGAGCCTTGAACGGATGGGCTACCAGACTGCGACGCTTACACCGGAAGAAACAGCCGTTTTGCCGAAAAACAGTCTAGAGGCGCTCAAAGCGCGTCAACGCGTCGTCCAAAGCAACTAAACCTCGATCGCAACGCCGGGAAGTTTCAACGACTTCAGCAACTCACGAACTTCGTTGCGCGCGGCAATGTTGGAGATGTTGAGGTTCTTGATCCCGATATCGGCCAGATCCAGCAAGGTCAGGCCGCGCGGGAACAGTTCCCTGAAGATAACCCGCTCGGAAAAGCCCGGTGCCACCCGAAAACCGATGCGTTTGGCCAAAGCGTCCACAGCATCGGTGATCTTCTTTTTGTTATGCATGCGCTGGGTGCCGACCCGGTTGCGCACCACCACCCAATCAATGGGTTTCAGACCGGCCTGCGCGCGTAATTGCCGGGCTTGCCAGACCATTTCCGCATAAACGGAGGGGCCTTTGACCTCCTGGGTTTCCGAGTCGATACGTGCCAGCAGGTCGAAATCGATAAAGCTGTCATTGAGCGGTGTCACAAGCGTATCTGCCAGCGAATGCGCCACCTGGCTCAGCCGCGTGTGGGAGCCGGGGCAATCAATGACGATAAAGTCGTAAACCCCGTCCATCACCGCAACGCCTTCGGTCAGACGGCGGTCATAGATATTCTCGCCGGGGGCAAGGATTGCCGGATCAATCTCGGGCAGTTCGACAACTTCGGGGCAGGCGAGGCCTAACCCGTTCTTTTCAGAATGATGCACGCGGTTCTCGCAATAGCGCGAAAAGCTGCGCTGGCGAAGATCCAGATCCAACGCGCCGACCTTGAAACCCATCCGCGCCAAAGCGGTGGAAACATGCATACAATTGGTCGACTTGCCCGACCCGCCTTTTTCATTGCCGAAAACGATAATATGCGCGGCCATGCGTGTGCTCCGAACTTGCCTGTGCCCGTAATACGGGGTTTTTTCAAGCTATAGGACGCGCGGGGGCCAAGGGGAAGCGGAGCTGTCGCAATATTGCGGATTTTCGACCAATCGTTGCATTGCGGCCCTTGTTTACACTGCGAAGGGTTTGGTCCTCCCGCTCGCGCGCATGAAAAAAGCCGCTCTGGATCAGAGCGGCTTTTAAGCTGTTCAAAAAGCGAGGGCGTCTTAGAAACCCAGACCTTCGTATTTGTTTTTGAACTTGGAAACACGACCGCCTGTGTCCATCAGGCGCTGGTTTCCGCCAGTCCATGCAGGGTGCACGGTAGGGTCGATGTCCAAAGACAACTGGTCGCCTTCAGCGCCCCAAGTTGATTTCATCTTAATAATGTCGCCATTGGTCATTTTGACATCGATCATGTGGTATTCTGGATGCGTTTCTTTTTTCATAACGGGTATCCTTACGCGTCTGCGCCCTTGGGCGCTTTGTAGTTGGTAACCTCTGCGATACGTGCGGATTTACCACGGCGCGCGCGCAGGAAGTACAGTTTGGCGCGGCGTACACGGCCACGACGCACAACTGTGATATTGTCGATATTGGTGGAGTGCAGTGGGAAAACCCGCTCAACGCCTTCACCAAAGGAAATCTTGCGTACCGTGAAGGAGCCGGAAATGCCTTTGCCGTTCTTGCGTGCTATGCACACACCTTCATAGTTTTGCACACGTGAGCGCGTGCCTTCGGTCACTTTGTAACCAACGCGGATGGTGTCACCCGCTTTAAAGTCGGGAATGTCATTTCCCAAAGCGGCGATTTGTTCCGCTTCTATCTGTGCAATCAGGTCCATCTGACACACTCCTTCATATGATCCCGGTTTACCCGGTGAATGTTTCGCGCGTCCTCAGAGCTCTTGGTCTTCTTCCGGGTCCGCTTTGTCCCAATAGGGAGCGCCCGCCAGAGGTCAGGTCGTCATTGCTTTGAATGCCTTGTCTTGTTTTCACGATCCGCACCGAAGAAAGCGCTGCAAAAACCAATAAAACAAGGCTCTGGTCAGTATTCTGATTCCAGACTTGCGGGGTATAGGAGGGATCGGGGTCCGGATCAAGAGGGATTGCGCGGATCGCGTAGGACCGGGGGCAAACTTTGATCCGGCACAAAGGCTGATCAATCGCCTCGTTCTCGGACTATGCCAAATGACCGAGCAGCCGTCTGAGAGTAAAAGGCCTTTTACGCTGGAATTGAGCGGCCCAGACCCCATTTTCATCCGGTAATTTCCAATGCGCCATATTGGGAATTGGGTCGAAGGCGACCTTAGTTATGCGGAGGGTTTCGTGCAGCTTGGATGTCTTGAACGCGCTCCGGCCAGGTTGCGCGGATAAAGGCGAGGATATTCCATATCTCATCATCACTGAGAGCGCCTCCAAATCCCGGCATGCCGCTCTTGAAATCGTTCACTCCACGAGCCGCTAAAGCTTCTTTGCCACCAAGTTTGGTGTATTCAAAGAGCAGTAAGTTATCGTGATGCCATGTATGTCCACTTTCATTGTGGGGCGGCGCTGGCAAAACGCCATTCTCATCTGCTGATTGCCAGTTCGGTTGACCCTCAAGGTTTGCACCATGACACGACGCGCATTGCGCGGCATAGAGGTCTTTCCCGCTTACCAGGTCGCGACCTTCCAGCTCATGCGCCGCGTCAGCAGATCCCGCCGCCATGATCGCAAAGACGATCCAAAACAGTTTCACACCACCTCTACCCATGTTTTCATGCCCGACGCTTGATGGCCCAACATGTGACAATGCAAAAGCCACTTTCCGGGGTTATCGAACACCACGGCGATCTTTCGCGACGTGCTACGTTGAACCAGTGACGTATCTCGCAAGTCGCCAAGCGATCCGTCATCAGCCAGCTCGAAGAAGTGATGCCCGTGCAAGTGAATTCCGTGCGGGAAGCTGGTGTCGTTGATCAGATCAAACACAGCTGTTTGTCCACGCTCAAAGCGCGCGAAGGGCGCATCTTGCAGGCCGGACATGCCATTGAAGGCCCAAACATCGTCCCCATTATGGCGTCCCCCCATGGCACCGCCTTCCATCTTCAATGTCAAAGACTGGTGAGGGGTATCAGCGGGGCGCAGGACGTTTGCAGGTGGCAAGGCCTCAATCGGTGACGTCTGGGGGGATTGGTTTTCACCCTCCACCTTCAAGTGTCCCATTTCGTAAATGTCGTCGCGAAGAATAAAGAGGAAATTGACAGCGCCGGTCACATCGCCAATCAAATCCACCCGCTGCGCCGGTGCAATCTGGAAATCGCTAAGGTCGCGCGGTGTCGTAAGCGGCATGCCGTCTAGGGCAACAACCTGACCGGCCAACCCCTCAAGTCGAATGGGAAACACGCGCGCCGTGGCGGTATTGATCAACCGCAGCCTTATCCGGTCTCCCAGCCGAACGCTGTCTTGCGATGGAAGGATCTTGGCGTAATTGCCCATGCGCCCGGCATGGGCAAAATCATGCCTGTTGCCAAACCCACCCATCAACGCGCCGGTTTCCTCAATCCGCCAATCGTCCAGCATCACGGTTATGTCATGGTCCACTTGGGGAGGGTTGGTTTCTTCCACGATGAGCGGGCCATACAGCCCTTTGGCAACCTGCTCCCAGGAGCGGTTGTGGGAGTGATACCAGTACGTTCCCGCATCTGGCACTTTGAACTGGTAGTCGAAGGTTTCGCCCGGTGCCACCAAGGGTTGCGTCAAACCGGGCACGCCATCCATTGCATTCTCGAGGCGTATGCCATGCCAATGCAAAGACGACGCCTCATCTGTTCGGTTGTCAAACCGCAATGCCAAAATTTCCCCCTGACGCACCCGCAACTCCGGCCCCGGTGTTGATCCGTTGAAGCCGAGCATCTCCGTCGCACCATCACCCTCAGGCAGGATTTGCGCTTTCACTGGTTCCGCACGCAGAACGCTTGGGCGCGCCAAGGCGATGTTTGGCAGCGTCAATGCGGCCCCGGTACTTAGCAGAAAGGTGCGGCGATCCAACTTCATCTGAAATGATCTATTCCCGGTAATCCTTATGACAAGCCTGGCAACTCGCCCCAAGGGACTTTATCGCCAAAGCGACGTCAGCTTCGCTCACAATACTTGTGGAAAGCTGCGTGGCGAGCGCCTCCATATCGCGTGACAGCTTTACGAAACCGTCGAAGTCTGTCCAAATTTTCGCCTTGGCTTCTGATTTTGGATCGTCCTCATTCGCTTCGAACAAGGCAGGTGTATCGGCGGCAAGCTGTGCGATAGATGCGGCGGCGGCCTGCGCCGCTTTTTGGTCAAACTGTGTCACGCCCTTTGCCATCTCGCCAAGGATCTTCATCTCGGCACCAATGCCGCTCATCGCGTCCATCCGCGCTTTGACGGCGGCATTCTTGACACCGGTATGGGCAAAAGCAGCGCCCGCAAAAAGCACTGTCGTACAAAGAATGAGTGTTGATCGCTTCATCGCATATCTCCTTCAGGATATTCAGCGCCGTCTGCGTGTTGCACCTCACGGATATAAACGACGATTTACCGCAAGTCTCCGAATTCCGTTTGTTTTCCTCTGATGTCGCTTCCAGTAGGTGGAAGGTCAAGCGGCAATTCAAAACGTTTTTGTGAGTTTCCAGGGCACCATCCAAACTCGGTGACCGCGTGTTGGTGTTCGATAAACTTCGCTGGGACGCTCACGATCCAACCGCTTTCGGTGCCACAATCACCTCCGACTGTGTCGCCACTGTTCTTGGCATCCCGTTTGACGGTGGCACGACCGACCGGGCGGGAACCCGTTTTGGCCCGCAAGGCCTGCGAAAAATCACGGCGCATTATACAGCTTACAACTCCGAAATGGCGGTGGGTTTACGCGAACAGATGACCCTATGGGACGCAGGCGATGTGTTCACGATCCCCGCCAATATCGAAAAGACGTTTGACCGGATTACCGGCACCACCAGCCATGTGGTGTCGTCTGGCAGCCTGCCCATCACGATCGGTGGGGGCCACTTTATAGGCTTTCCTTGCGTGCGCGGCATCGCGCAACGCACCTCCAAAAAGATCGGTATCTTCCACTTTGATCGCCACGCCGACATCCAGGAAAAAAACCTTGATGAACTACGCACACGACCCCAGTGGCGGGCTAGCGCTCAAGCTTGTGGATGTGACGCGAACGACAAAATGGCAGGATGGCACCGCGTCCCCGTTCTATTGTTCACAGGAGCTTAGCTAGCTGCCTTACCCTGGCCCCTTGGTTGCGGAGCGTTAGAATGTGGGGTTGCCAAGCGTTGCTCCTGTCAGCGCCGTTTGGTGACACTTCTGCTTTGCAGGCCGGGCGACATTTCTGAATGGCGTTTACACTTTTGAGCCCAAAGTTAGTGATGCTGCGGGTTGTACGAATGTCGGCTTGTTAGGTAATCACGGCTAAATGTATCAAACGCACCAACAATCCCAAATTTCTCTAGGGGGAGTTGAATGTTAGATTTTGTAACGTGCACTCATGCGATTGAGCAGCCCCACTTGAGTGGTCCAAGTTAAAAGTTAGTGCATGACTGGCCCCGGCTGCAAAGGGAAAAACGCCTCGATCGCGGCGGTGGTTTCGGACTAGTGCGGGGACTTTGGGTCCATTGGGCTAAGCACTTCCAACAGCCTTGCAGGATTGGCGCGTCGTCTAAAGTCAGGCAATGTGATCTTGCTGCGAATAGTGCCGCAGCTGTCGACCAAATAACTAGCAGGAACCGGAAGAAACCATCCGTCATTGCCCTGAAAGTCAACGAGATCAAATCCGATCTCGAGATAGAGACGACGCAATTCATCACCAACGAAAACGACCAACCCAAGCTGCGCTGCGAGACTGTGATCGATGTCTGACAACACCGGGAACGGAAGTTTGCAATCAGCCTTTAGGGCCTTCGAATATTTTTGACGATCTGGCACAATGCATACTGCGCTTGCGCCCATGGCCTTGATCTGAGAATAGATTTCCGCGAAGGCGCGTAGCTCGAGGCGACAATAATGGCACCAGTGACCACGATTGAAGCTGATAACGGCAGGCCCGTCCCGCAAAACGTCCTGAAGCGTTGTCAACGCGCCGAGTTCATCCGATAAGATGAAATCCGGAAATTGGTCACCTATTCCGGGGTCGGAATTATCCGTCAATGCGATCACGATCCGCTCCACAAGTCGGTCATACGCCTGAAACATTGCAGGGCTGATTATTGCGTGCTCATCGCGAAACAAATCCAAACGATCACTCAACGAGATCGCCTGATCACCGACTTCCAGAAGTAGTTTTTCCAACTGTTCCAAGCGTTTCATTCTTGCCAACTCACGACGTTTTGTAAATGGAGATAAGCCACGGGTGTCGGAAACATGCCTCGCCTAACACTCTGAGTTGCATTTGAAATCTAGGCATGTACTTCTACCTAACAGCGCAACAGGGGTTTTTCTTTTTCGATGGAACTGCATCAGATCAGATATTTTTTGGCATTGTCTGAGACCTTGAATTTCACCAAGGCCGCCGAAGCATGCAATGTCACCCAACCTTCTCTGACGCGGGCTGTGCAAAAGTTAGAAGAAGAGCTCGGCGGTGCGCTTGTCGCACGCGAAAGATCCCAAACGCATTTGACTGAACTTGGGCGTATAATGAAGCCAAAGTTGAGCGACGTCCTGTATGGCGCACAGACTGCCAAAGCTGCCGCGGCTGCCTTCCACGGCAATGAACAGGCGTCCATCCGACTTGGCCTCAGCGAAACGGTTGACGCCGCGATTGCGGCCTCTCCGCTGAAAGAACTTGCCCGCGCAATTTCGTCGCTTGAAATACGGCTCTGTCGGGATGACGGCCCGTCATTGTTGAAACTCATCGAAGAGGGCGAAGTGGATGTGGTCATCGCCGGCGGCCTCGACAGCAGTTGGAATAGGCTGGAACGGTGGCCCCTTTTTGACGAAGGGTTTTCTTTGCTGGTCCCGGCAAACGACGCTCTGGCTGCACAAAAAGAGATCACGGTGGACAAGATCCTCGGCTTAGGTCTCCTGCCGCGCAGCTTTTGCGAAGACACAGACCGTATTGCAAAATCGGTGGTAGGAGATTTGACCGTATCTCCGGCGCTGCATGAAACGCCAAGCGAGGGAGATCTCGCCGCGTTTGTCGAATTCGGACTTGGCTATGCAATCGCACCCAACAGCACGAGAGTTTCCGAGAATATTGCCAAAGTTCCAATAGGCGGGGAGGTGTTAGATCGTTCGGTCTACGTCTACGGGGTAGCCGGACGCCAACGGTCCCCAGCGTGCTCAACGCTGATCAAGCTCCTTCGTACAATCGATTGGTCCACCCGGGTTCCTTTTCCCACGGCCGCCTGAATGGATTTGTGTGTCAGGCGGACCGAATTTCGGTCCGCCCGGGGAGAAGACTTCTTCTAGTTTTCTTCCATGGCTTTCTTGATCACAGAGGCCATCTCAGCGGCACTGTTTCCGTCGCCAAACAACTTCTTTTTCTTGATCAGGTCTACACGAGCTGTCTGATCCATTTCGAAGAACGCCATGCGCTCTGCCGCGCTCATGTTGCCCAACGCGAGCGAGATACGAGCGGCGGACAAATCACCCATCGAAGACTCGCGAACGATGGTTTCTGCGGCTGAGTTGTTGCTCATCGCAAAGAGTTCCTGGACGGACGTATCGGCGGCCAGTGGCAATGTGCTGCCAATGGAAAGTGCTGCGCCAAGCGCAAGTGTTTTAAGCGTGGTTTTAACAAGCATAGTTCGCTCCTTGTGTTGTTCAGAGGCACACGTGCCCCGAATTTTTTGACGGGTCCGTTTGGGACAACGTGCGACGTGAAGGTCGCGTTGTCTTCGTAGCAGTCGCAGTCGCATTTGAATCATACCGATATGGTATCAAGTCGATGCACAACCTGAATGATGCTGCCTTGGGTCGCTCAACAGAGCGCCCTGTACACATACTTTGTCATTGGAACCGAATTCTTGACCCCGCTATCTGCGGGTGCTGTTGTCTCTTCGGATTTGACGTGCAGGGGCGATCAGCTCCCCGAGGCTGCGTCTGGGTTTAATGGTCGCTTTGAGAAAAATATCGCGATCAGGTGGGGTTTGGGCCTTTTCCGACGCGCGGATGTACGCGTGTTCCGTTCGATAGTCCGATGCATAATACGATTTCGTCGGCGCGGGGCGCGTCCGGCACCCAGAGTGTCATTGTATCGATGTGATCAAATGACCACGCCTCGTCTTTGTGGCCCAAAGGCAGATCAATCGACCCGCCTAATGCCCCAACCTTATGATTGGACGGCATCAGGGATTTGCCGCCACCGATGGCTGCCCGCACCGGTTTGCCAAGTGCGGGGTGCAACAGCGCGGCCCCGTGTTCCATTGCGCCCGAAGATCCTACAAGAGCGGCTTTGCCATAGCAAACAGCGGGAGATCCCAGCATGTGCACGAGCTCTTGTGTCAGCGACGCACCAAGTTGCGCACCAACATCGAAAAGCGGCGACAGGTCGTCTTCATTGACACCCGCGAAGGAGTTTTTGACAACCGCCATAGCCACAACGCGGGTGATCGGATTGCTGGCCTGACCCATTTCATCTGCGGTGATGATTTCCTTTGTAAAAACCGTTTTCCGAACACGCATCGTCACACGTTCCTTTCCTGCTCTATCTTGGGTGTACCTTTGAAAAATTGGAACGCGATGCTTAACGGTACCACCATCGCGAAGAGGATCATTGCGAGCCACAATGGGCCTTGCGGATTGCCCGTCACATCAAGAATAGTACCCGCCACTGGCGGCGTAATCCACATGATCGCGTAGTAAACCGTAAAGAATATCCCCATGCCAAAGGCTCTGACTTGAGGCCGCATCGCTTGCCCCGCCATGGCCATGATGACCCCAGCTGGTGCCATTCCGATCAGTCCAAACAGTATGCTTGCACCAACGCCAGTGCCGGGCAGCCCGAGTAGAAAGAGCGCTGCGATCGCGCCGCCCATGCAGACCGCCAAGACAATATTCCGCCCCCCCAAACGATCCACGAGCTGCCCGCAAGCCGCACCGGAGATGATCATGATCCAGCTGCCGATACTGATGATGCCAGCGGCCGCGATGGCGGTTTGGCCTTGGCTCTCTAGAACCTTTGGCGCAAAGGCAAGGTAAGTGACATAGGCTGCATTAAAAACACCCCAGGCCGCTGCTGCACACATTATCAATCGCCATTCCTGCCCTGTAAGTGCAACCCGCGCGCCGCCCGTTGTATCGGGCAGATCATGCGGCGGACGGTAGAGCAAAAAGACCCCAAGGGCCGCAATCAGGCAATAGAGGGATGCGGCCTGAAACGGGACTTGCCAGCCATAGGTTTGGGCCAACCAGGCATGGCCAACCTGACCCATGGCGATCCCGAACGGCCAACTCATCACAAGGATGCTCATGGCGGTGGCAATTTCGCGACCTTCGAACCAATCTGCGACCATCTTCGTGAAGTAAAGCGTCGTGAAAAGAAATCCGGCACCGGCAAAAACCCGGCCTATACCAATGGTCCAGCTCTCTGTCGCAAAGGACGATACCGCCCCGCCAAGCGCCAATGCGCATAGACCCAACACCACCATAAAGCGATCAGAAACATAGCGTCCCCAATACCCGGCAGGTATGGCCAGAAACAATCCTGGGGCCATGAACAGCCCGATTAGAAAGCCGATATCAGCGTAGGTGAACTCGAAGGCAATGATCAGGTCGTCACCGACGGACGCCACGGTTTGAAACTGAAACCCAAGTCCGACGCGCGCCAGAAACAGCAATCCCAGGATGCGCCTGCGCATCACGCCCAGCCAAGCCCATGCAGCGCGTGCACGTCGTTCCGGATTTTGGTCATGTGACTGATCTTGCCGCCGTCGAACTGCATCGTATTGGCGTAGTCCGAGACAACAGCTTTGCCCGTTGGCGCAATCGGTGGGCCTTCTCCCGTTTGCGTTCCATGGAATTCGGCAGCCGCAACAACGGTGCCGCGCGCCTGATTGAGCGTTACGATGTCTGCGCCGCCCAAACCAAAGTCTGTCCGCAGCGGCGCACTCGTCTTGCCTCTCTGACCTTTGACAACAACCCGCACGATCCAGCGCCGAGCGCCAGAGGGGTCAACGACGAGATACACCCCGTTACCATCGCCGCGACGACCAGCGCCTAAGTTCTTCACTAACTTCTTTGTTAGTTTGCCAGACAGCGCTGCCATTCAGAGAATACCACAATCAATATAACTCAAGGAGCGAATATAGACACAACCGAAAGAAACTCCATTGGAATTACAGTGACATCTCAAGTCATGTATATATTGGGCAAATGCCAATCACTGTGACCCAGCTAAAACCACAAAGAAGGTGCGATGGCGGAGGAGGTGGGATTCGAACCCACGGTAGACTTTCACCTACGTCGGTTTTCAAGACCGGTGCATTCAACCACTCTGCCACTCCTCCGACTTTGAACGCTTCTAGAGAGTGTCGATTGATTCTAAAAGCTGGATTTCACAGCATTGTGCGGGCCGAAATTTGCCGAAACCTGTGCTAGTGCTTTCCAATGCGCCAAAATTTGCCTAAGCTGCGCACAAAACAAGGAGACAATGATCTCCTGATCAGAGCAGTGTGCAGCGACAGATGCAAAAAGGCACGTAAGTGCCTGTAATTAAGGGCAGAAATATGGGTGAGGGTTCTTTCTTAAAGATCGTTCTTGCGGTGGGGCTATTAACAGGTCTTTCCGCTTGCGAAGAGGGTTTAGGTCCAAGTTTTCTGAAAAAACCGGCTGAGGCGGCGCAAGCCACCCCTGAGGCCGCTGTCGAAGGGCAGGCGGTCGGAACCGATGTCGAGGCACCGGAAGTGTTCTCGGCAAGCGAGCCGGGCCTTTGGGATGGCAGACCATCACTGGGCGGTGTCTGGATCGCGCATCCCGATGTCAAAGACCCAGAACGTGTGCTTATTCGCAATGCCAGCAACGACCAATCCGTGATCGGCGCATTGTTCCGGCGCGAACGCAACAACCCCGGACCTGCGATCCAGGTCAGCTCTGACGCGGCCGACGCGCTGGGACTTTTGGCGGGACAGCCCACAGGTTTGGAAGTGGTGGCGCTGCGCACCGTTGAAGCGCCTTTGGTGCCCGAATTAACCGTGTCCGAGGAAGACCCAAACGCAGAGGTCGCACCGCAAGAGGGCGACAGCGAAGCGATTGCGGCGGCATCGA
>CAYGQQ010000088.1:0-12798 GCA_964352105.1 uncultured Rhodobacterales bacterium
ACCCCAGATCGAGCATCTCGTCGGCTTCGTCCAAGACAACCGCCTGAAGACTGCTCAGGTCAATTGAGCCCCGCATGATGTGGTCGCGCAGACGGCCGGGCGTGGCCACGACAATATGCGCCCCGCTCGCGAGGCTGCGGCGTTCGTCGCGCATATCCATGCCGCCGACGCAGGACGCGACGACAGCACCGGCTTCGTCGTAGAGCCAGGTGAGCTCTCGCTTGACCTGCAAAGCAAGCTCGCGGGTCGGCGCTATAATCAGGGCCAGCGGCGTTCCGGCCGCTCCAAAGACCTCCTCTTCGCCCATAATCGACGACGCAATCGCAAGTCCGAAGCCCAGTGTCTTGCCTGACCCGGTCTGCGCCGAAACCAGCAGGTCAGCGCCCGTCAACTCAGGTTTCGTCACCTCGATCTGGACAGGGGTCAAGGTCGAATAGCCGCGCTTTTCCAGCGCATCTGCGAGTGCTTTTTTCACGGGTTTGAGACTTCTTTGTTTGCTTGCGGCGAAGCGCCGAAGCCCGGCGTCTAAACCGTCTGTGGTGGAATGTATAGTGGTGGGACTATTGCGCGTTGTTGATCACAGCTTTGCCGCCAAGCGCTGCTTGTTTGATCGCATCGAGTATCTGCATGTTCTTGAGCCCTTCTGCAGCTGTAACCAGCGGCACCGTGCCGTTCTCGATTACATCAAGAAAATGTACAAACTGATCCGCAACCGGGTCATTGGCCGTAAAATCCAGTCGCTGGGCTTCGATGGGTTCCCACCAGCTGCGTTTTCCCGGATGGCTCCACAGCCGCAAATCCGGGATCGACAACGAGCCGTGGGTGCCGCCCAAAGTGTAGCACGCCATGTCCGTCTTGGGATAAACCGGGTTTTCGCCTGCCGTCAGCTCCCAACTCCACGGAGCTGAGACGGTATCCGAAATCGACACGGTGCCCAACGCACCGCTTTCAAATTCCAAGATCACCACACAGCTGTCTTCAACCTCAAATCCCCGGACCCGGTTTGATTGCGTGGCTTGAACCGAAACGATGTCGCCGCAGAAATACCGCAGCAGATCAATGTCATGGATCAGGTTGATATAAGTGGGTCCCGCACCGTCCTGCCTGCGCCAGGAGGTCTCAAAATAGTCGTCTGGTTTAAAGAGCCAAAACTGCGCGTTGGCAACCACGATCCGCCCCAACTGACCCGCCTCTATAGCCGCCTTCGCCGCCCGCACGAGGCCACTATGTCGCCTGTGATGCCCCACCAGCACCGGCACCCCGGCCTGCGTGGACGCCTGCATGATTTTGGTTGCAGAAGCGACGTTTTCCGCGAGCGGTTTTTCGACCAAAACTGGAACGCCCTTTTCGATACAGGCGCGCGCGTGATCCAGATGCAGCTGGTTCGGTGTCGCAACAATCGCACCATCGGGCATCGCGCGCTCCAGATAGGTTTCCAGCGAGGCAAACCACTGCGTGCCATGACTTTTCGCGATCTGTTCTGCCGCTGGGTTCGGATCGACAATGGCCGAAAGGTTCGCTGCATTCGAGACGATATCGATATGTTTCTGGCCAATCAGACCAGCCCCGATAACAGCGATACTTGCTTGTGATGCCTTGCCCATTCGTCCCCGGTCCATTGGCGAAAGCAGCTTGCGTGCCTTAACTTTAACCTGCGGGCCAGTCAAAGGGGGTTTTTAAGGCAAAATCAAGAGCGCCGTTTTATTGGCAAAAGATGTGTCTTGGCGCACATGGCCTACGGCGTGAGGCACCGCCGCTCAAATCGTGATCAGATAAAAACAGTTATTCGTGGCGTTTCGAGGACGGCTGCGGCAAGCTGGACGTCAAACTCCATTTCAAAGACCTCTCAGAATCCGAAGGTGAGACCCATATGAAACCGACACCGATTTACAAACTCAGCGAACTTGCGGACCGAACACCGGAATATGCGATTGTCGGTCAGGTTGATCTGGTGGTGGTGCGGTTCGATGACGAAGTGTCGGTGTTTTACGGACGCTGTCTGCATCGCGGGGCGTTGATGTCGGACGGGTATGTGCGCGGCAAAGACCTGATTTGCGGTGTGCACGATTGGGACTACCGGCTTGATAGCGGCGTCTCTGCCTATGCCAACGATGAAGCCTTGCCGAAGTTTGCGGCTTGGACCGAAGGCGATGAGGTGCTCGTCGATGAAGACGAAATCCTCGCTTGGGGAACCGCCAACCCTCAGCCCTATAATCGTAACGCCTATCTGGGGCTTTATGCTGATCCAAGCCATGGCACGGACGCGGAGCCCTATAACGGCCTGATCCAAGCATATGCCAAGAACGGGCTGTCCAAGACCGGCCATCACGGTACGGTAGATTCCATGGGGGTGCCACGCGGCGAGTTGCCCGATTGGGATGACATTCAGCTTCTCACCGCGCAGTTGGCCAAGCCGCCGCTTCTAGATGACGACCCCGTCGGCACAGAGGTTGTGATCGGCCCAAACGCGCAAAAGCCGCTCCGCCTGGACATTCCATTGTTCGTCTCTGATATGTCGTTTGGGGCTTTGTCTGAACCGGCAAAGGTTGCTTTGGCACGCGGTGCGGAGCTGGCAGGGACTGGAATTTGCTCGGGCGAAGGCGGTATGCTGCCCGAAGAACAAGAAGCCAATTCCCGCTATTTCTACGAGCTGGCGTCGGGCCGTTTCGGGTTCAGCTGGGACAAGCTGGATATGGTTCAGGCGTTTCATTTCAAAGGCGGCCAAGGTGCCAAAACAGGTACGGGCGGGCATTTGCCCGGCAACAAGGTTCAAGGCAAGATCGCCGAAGTTCGAGGGCTTGAGCCGGGGACATCCGCGATCTCTCCGCCGCGGTTCCCGGATTGGACAGAGACCTCGCAGATCAAGGAATTTGCGGATGAGGTGCGCAGTCGGACAGGTGGTATTCCCATCGGCTATAAATTGAGCGCCCAGCATATCGAGAAAGACATCGATGCTGCGTTAGAGGTCGGAGTGGACTATATCATTCTTGACGGGCGCGGCGGCGGGACGGGCGCGGCCCCGATCATCTTCCGCGACAATATCTCGGTGCCGACGATCCCGGCTTTGGCGCGCGCCCGGGCGCATCTGGACAAACTGGGGCGCACGGATATCAGCCTCGTGATCACCGGCGGTTTGCGCAAGCCGGCTGATTTCATCAAGGCGATGGCTTTGGGGGCGGATGCGATTGCGGTGTCAAACTCTGCGATGCAGGCGATTGGGTGTCTGGCGATGCGCGCGTGTCATACCAACAATTGCCCCGTGGGCATCGCGACGCAAAAACCGCATCTGGTTAACCGCCTCGTCGTGGAAAAATCCGCCCGGCAATTGGCCAATTTTTTCGAGGCCAGCACTGAATTGATGCAAGTGATGGCACGCGCTTGCGGCCATGATCACTTGTCGAAGTTCAACCACGATGATCTGACAACCTGGAAAAAGGATATGTCCGAGATTTCCGGGGTCACCTTTGGTGGCATCGCATGAACGAAGCGGAAGCTATCTTTCTCATTGCCAAGATCTGGCTGGGTATCGGGGCCTGCGTAGCGCTGATTTTCCTGACCATCGGCATCGAGCGGATCGATGAAGATGCAGACGGTGCTTTCGTCTTTCGCCCGCTTCTGATCCCCGGTGTTTTGCTGATCTGGCCGTTGGTTTTATGGCGCTGGTATATCCTGGCAGATGGCAAGGATGAGTGGTCAAGCAGGTACAAACCGCGCCGCACCAATCACCGCTGGATCGCCTTTGCGATGCCTGTGGCAATCGTTCTGGTGCTGGTGCTTGGTCTGTCCCAACGCCAGATCTGGCCCGCTGATTTTGTCCCAGAGCAATTGGCCCCGCCTGCGCAGGTGTCCCAATGAGCGTCAAATACACCCCCGTTCAGTGGAACCGGAACAAATGGCTTTATGACGGTGTGATGCTGTTGGGTGTCGTGCTGTTTCTCTATGTCTTTCTATTTGTAAGCCCGGAGATCCTCAGCCACGAATTTCCGATTAACCCACAAGTTCATAACGCCCGCGCGTTTGGCGCAGCTGCCTTTCTTATGCTCACCGTCATTCTATGCATCGGGCCGCTGGCCCGCATCGACCGCCGTTTTTTGCCGCTGCTTTATAATCGCAGGCATTTCGGCGTGATGACGACCTTTGTGGCGTTGACCCATGCCGGCTACATCCTTGACTGGTACTTCGCCTTTTCCAGCTCCAACAAGTTTGAGGCACTGCTTTTTGCCAATACAAGCTATGGCCAGCTTGCGGGTTTCCCGTTCGAGGTCTTTGGTGTGTTCAGCCTGCTTGTCTTGTTGCTCCTCGCGGTGACGAGCCATGATTTCTGGATGAAGTTCCTGACGCCTCCGGTCTGGAAGCGCCTGCACAGCCTGATCTATCTGGCCTATATCTCTGTCGTTGCACATGTTGCCTTTGGCATCCTGCAGGATCAACAAAACCACGCAGTGACCGTCATTTTCATAGGTGGTGCGCTGTGTGTGGCGGGCCTGCATGCCTATGCGGCGTGGCAGGATATGCAAAGCGGGGACAGAGCTGGTTCTGAAACGGATGGTTGGACGGAAGTTTGCAAAAGCTCAGAGATTGAGAACGGATTTGCGAAGGTATGTGTATTGCCCGGAGGCGACAGGGTTGCGGTGTTCAATCAGGACGGCAAACTCAGCGCGATCTCCAACGCTTGTGCGCATCAGAACGGGCCGCTTGGTGAAGGCAAGATCATTGATTGTCTGGTGACCTGCCCGTGGCACGGGTTTCAGTACAACGTCACCGATGGCCGCTCCCCCGCGCCGTTCACGGAGATGGTGCCGACATATAATTTGCGCCTCTCGGGTGATCGGATCGAGGTGCAGGTCCAAGCGAACCCACCCGGCACCTATGTAGAGCCCGTAGCCATACCCGGTGCGTCAGCCAGCGAGGTCACCTCATGAGCCAGAAAGACAAACCGTTTTTCGTAGGTTACTTCCCGATCCCGGACCAGCTACGCAGCTTTTTGGCGCTGATCAGCATCGGTCTGGTCTTGTTATTCCTGTTGGCCGGTCTGGTGATCGGCAGCACACAGGACGATCCCGGCAAATCGGGCTTCCGGTTTGATTTCGGGCGCCAGACCGTGACGGGCGTTGTTGAATTAACGCCCTACCCCATTTTACGGGTGACCGAAGGCAATGATCTGATAATGCCCGGCAAAACCTTGATGCTGGCGGCGGGCGGCAAAGCCGGTGTTGATGCACGCGCGGCACCCTATGAAGGCGGTCTGGTTCAGGTCAGTGGTATTATCCTGCAACGTGGAACCATCGACATGTTGCAGCTTGCCGGTGGACAACGCGGATTGCAGCCCGTTGACGGGGACGCGCCGGAATTTGAAACCGTGCCCCTTGGACGCTGGAAGCTGGCCGGGGAGATTTGCGACGGCAAATGCTTAAATGGTGCGATGCGGCCGGGGCGTGGATTGGCTCATAAGGCTTGCGCCGCGCTTTGCCTGATCAACGAGGTGCCTCCGGTATTCGTGTCATCGCAAGAGGTCGAGGGGTCCGATTTCATGCTGATCACTGGACCAGATGGCGGCAGATTGCCAGATATGGCCTATGACTTCATCGGCCAGTTCATCACGGTTGAGGGCGATCTAGAGCGTCGCGGCGACATCCTTGTTCTGCGCATGGACCCAAGCACGCTGGAGGTCATCAACGGATGAAACGCGTCGTCTTATTGTTTGTGATGGCAGCGCTTACTGTTGTCCTACTTTACCTGTCGCGATTTTGGTTTCTTGACCTGTGGGCCCGGGGCGAGTTCTTTGGTCTGCGCCCCGACGGGGGGCTGTTGCGCCGATGGCTGCAGGGCACTCAGTTTGCGCCGTTTGAGCTGCTGATCTGGGCCGTTGGCGCGTTCATGATCCTGACCTGGCTGCAAAAGCTCGTCGATTTTATCACTGCGAAATTCACTGAACCGGGAGATGAACATGACCAATGAAACCCTCGATTGGATCTCTGTTGGACATGTCGATGACTTGCCGGAAGGCCGCGTCAAGACCGTCACCGCAAGGACAACATCGATCTGTCTGGTTCATTTTGAAGGGCAGTGGTCGGCGATGGACAACCATTGCCCGCATCAAAAAGGCCCGCTGGGCGAAGGCTCCATCGAAAAGGGTGTTGAGGGCAAATGCTGGATCAGGTGCCCCTGGCACGGTTGGGATTTTGATCCGTTGACCGGTGCCCCTCCCGGGGGACACGAAGATGCGGGCCAGAAGCTCTATGAGATCGACATCCGTGACGGGGAGATTTTCGTGGGGCTGGAACCGGAGCCTGATCACGACAGAACTGTTACCGATGTGATGGTTGAGACGATGACAAATTGGGGCGTGCAATCGGTCTTCGGGATGGTTGGACATTCGAATTTAGGACTTGCTGACGCGATCCGTCGGTCGGTCATCGACGGAAAGCTGAAATACTATGGCATTCGTCATGAAGGGGCGGCGGCTTTTGCGGCCTCTGCCTATGGCAAACTGACCGGTCTTCCCGCGGCCTGTCTGACGATTGCGGGGCCCGGCGCGACCAACCTGTTGACCGGGCTTTGGGACGCGAAGGTTGACCGCGCACCGATCCTAGCGCTGACCGGACAAGTGCAGACACAAGTCATGGGGCCCGGCGCGTTTCAGGATATCGACCTGTCTTCTGCGTTTCAGGCTGTTGCGACGTTTTCGCAAACGGCGCTGAGCACATCGAACCATGCTGAATTAATGTCACTTGCGTGCAAAAACGCTATTGTCGAGCAAAACGTCGCTCATCTGATCTTCCCAGATGACATGCAAACGCTTCCCTCTGACAAGCCCGCCGCTGGACCGGAAGGCAGGTTGAGCGGAACGGGGGTTGTCCCTTCCGAGGCGGATCTCAAAGCCGCCGTCGATCTTCTGAACAGTGCCAAGCGTCCGATGTTCGTGGTCGGCCACGGGGCTTATGGCGCACGCGACAAGATTATCGCGCTGGCCGAAAAAATCGGTGCGCCGGTGGTCACGACTTTCAAGGCGAAGGGGCTGGTGCCAGACAGTCACCCGCTTGGGGCAGGCGTGCTCGGCCGCTCCGGCACACCGATTGCCAGTTGGTTTATGAACGAGGCTGATGTCCTCGTGGCCTTTGGTGCGAGCTTTTCGAACCACACTGGTATCGGACAGAAGGACAACATCATTCAGGTCGATCATGACCGGATGCAACTGGGCAAATTTCACGCCGTCAAGGTGCCTGTATGGGGCAATATCGGTGCATTTTGTGATGCCTCAGGCAACCAGGTCACCCGCAACGCGGACGCCGAAGATCAAACCGCAGAGCTGGCAGATCGCTGGCGGATGTGGCGTGACGAGAAGCACAGCCGCCTGAAAGAGGAACAAGCGGGCGGCATCCATTCCTTTGCGGTATTCGACACATTGGGCAGACTGGTGCCTGACGATACGATCTTTGCCGTGGATGTCGGCAACAACACCTATTCCTTCGGACGCTATCTGGAAACCAAGGGCAATCAACGCGTGCTGATGTCGGGCTATCTGGGTTCTATCGGGTTTGGCTTCCCGGCTGGCATGGGCGCTTGGGCCGCCACACAAGACATTGCAGGCATGAAAGGCCGCAAGGTTGTATCGATCTCCGGGGATGGCGGGTTTGGCCAATACCCGATGGATTTCACGACAGCTGTGAAATACGGCATGGATGTCACGCATATCCTTTTGCACAACGGACAGCTTGGTAAAATCTCGAAGGAGCAGCGATCGGGCGAATGGCCGGTTTGGGAAACCGATCTGGTAAATCCATCCTTTGCAGCCTTCGCACGGCTTTGCGGCGGGCATGGGGAGAAGGTCACCAAATCAGAAGACTTGGCCGAGGCAATTGAACGCGCGCTGGCCGTGGATGGTCCGGCCTTGGTCGAAATCATGACAGACGCCGAGCTGGTCTGAAGCGCGCGAGGGGGGAGAACACGATGTCCTGGATCAAAACCGTCCCTTATGAGGACGCCGACGGAAAGCTGAAAACGCTTTATGATCGCGTCAAAGGCCCCGACAACAATGTCGACAACATCATGATGTCGCATAGTCTGCGTCCGCATACGATGGTCGGGCATATGACGATCTACAAAAACGTACTGCACCATACTGGCAACACGATCCCCAAATGGTTTCTGGAGGCGCTTGGCGTCTGGGTCAGTGCCTTAAATGGCTGCGACTACTGCGTGGAGCATCATTTTGGCGGTATGAAACGTCTTCTGGCTGATGATCCGAGATCGGACGCATTGCGGGCCACCTTTGAGAGTGGCGACATTTCAAATGCACCCTTGGATGCGTCTCAAAAACAGGCAATGGCCTATGCGGAGAAGCTGACGAAGCATCCGCAGGATATGGCTGAGGCAGATGCTGTGGCCTTGCGAAAGGCGGGGTATTCAGACGGTGAAATTCTGGAGATTAATCAGGTCTCCGCCTATTTCAACTACGCCAATCGGACGGTTTTGGGTTTGGGATGTTCGACGGAGGGTGACATCATAGGGCTCTCGCCCAACAATTCCGACGATGCCGAGGATTGGAACCACAGTTAGGCAATTTCGGGCAGTTTCGGGACTGCGGCGATCAGTGTTTTTGTGTAGCTGTGTTGAGGGTTGGAGAAAACCGCTTCGGTCGGGCCTTGCTCCACGATCCGGCCCGCTTGCATCACCAAAACCCGGTCCGTGACGGAACGGACAACCGACAGATCGTGGCTAATAAACAGGTATGTGAACGGGCGTTTGCGGCAAAGCTCTGCCAGCAAATCCAGCACCTGCGCACGAACCGAGACATCGAGCGCTGAGACCGCCTCATCAAAAACCACCAATTGTGGTTTGATGATCAGCGCGCGCGCGATGGCGATGCGCTGGCGCTGTCCGCCGGAAAATTCGTGGATGTATTTGGTTGCATCACTTGGGCGCAATCCGACATCGGTCAGCGCCGCTTCAACAACCTGTTGTAGCGCGATCCCGTCGGGTGGGTTTTCAAGCAGATGGAACGGCTCGGCAATCAGGCGTCTGACCCGGTGGCGCGGATTGAAGCTGCTATAGGGGTCCTGAAAGACGACCTGCATCTGACGACGCACCGCCAGATTTGGCTGTTTGCCAGTGTAGACAGGCTGTCCATCAAGGGCGATGCTGCCCTCCTGCACGTTTTCCAGACCAAGTATCGCGCGGGTCAATGTGGACTTGCCGCAGCCGCTTTCACCGACGAGCCCCACGCGTTCGCCGCGCCCCAGATCAAAACTTACGTCATGGAGCGCACGGAAGCTTTTCCGTGCGCCAAAGAGCCCCGTGCGGCCCAGCGGATAGTCGCGACACACGTTGCTGACCCGCAAAAGCGGCTTTTGAACCGGGGTTTCAGGCAGATCAACCTGGTGGTTTGAGGCAGAAAATAGCGCTTTGGTGTAGGGATGGGACATGTTGTGCAGAAGGTGCTGCGTCGCGCCTTGCTCAACGACCTCGCCGTCCTGCATGACCACAATCCGGTCGGCAATTTCACTGACAACGGCAAGATCGTGGGTGATCATCAAAAGCCCCATGCCGAACTCCTGCACGAGGCTTTTCAGCAGATCGAGGATATGGGCTTGCGTGGTGACATCGAGCGCCGTAGTCGGCTCATCTGCGATCAGAAGCTTGGGACGCAACGCCACGGCCATCGCAATGACAACCCGCTGGCGTTGACCACCGGACAGCTCATGCGGGTAGCGCGTTACGGGCAGATCAAGCCCGACTTTGCGGAGCATTTCCTGCGCCTGCGCGAGCGCTGCGGCTTTGCCAGTTTTCTGATGCAAGCGGATCGTTTCCGCCACTTGCGCGCCGATGGTTTGCACAGGATTCAGCGCCGTCATCGGCTCCTGAAACACCATTCCCACATCCTGGCCGCGCATTTTGCAGAGGTCGCGTTCGGGCGTTTTGAGAATGTCTGTGCCGTCCAGCAAAACCTCTCCCGTCATCTCAGAGCCTTGCGGGGTCAGGCCTATGACGCTCATCGCGGTCAAAGACTTTCCCGACCCGCTTTCGCCTGTGATCGCAACAATCTGGCCCGGTGCGACGGTAAGCGAAACATCGCGAAGTATCGGCGTGCCATAGATCGACAGGGACAGGTCTTTGATCGCCAGCAAGCTCATACGCGCGTCACCCGTAACTTTGGATCAAGCCAGTCGCGCAGCCCGTCGCCCATCAGATTGAGGCCAAGAACCATGAAGACAATCGCCAACCCAGGTACCAACGCGGTATGCGGTGCAATGGAGACAAGCGTTTGCGCATCGGCGAGCATCCGGCCCCAGCTCGCGGTGGGCGGTTGCGCACCGAGGCCGATATAAGACAGGGCTGCTTCTGCCAGAATGCCGAGGCTGAACTGGATTGTGCCTTGAACTATCATCAGACTGGTGATGTTGGGCAGGATATGTTCCCAACTGATCCGAAAAGCGGATTTGCCCGCAACACGTGCGGCGAGGATGAAGTCCCGCTCCCACAGGGACAAGGCAGCGCCGCGCGACAGGCGGGCAAAGACCGGGATGTTGAAAATCCCGATGGCGATGATGGCATTGACCGCAGAGGCCCCGAAAACAGCCGTGATCAAGATCGCTATGACCAGTGACGGGAAGGCAAAGATCAGATCGTTGCCGCGCATGATGATCTCGTCGAGCCAGCTGCCTTTGCGTGCCGCTGCCCAGAGCCCCAAGGGCACGCCGAGGATGATACCAATTCCTACGGCGACGACAGCCACAGCAATGGAGGTCCGCGCGCCCATCATGATCATCGACAGGATATCGCGCCCGAAATGATCTGTGCCGAGCCAGTTTTCACCACTTGGCACTTTCAGCTTGTTGCCGATATCAAGCGTTTCAATGTTGTAAGGCGTCCAGACGAACGACAACAAAGCGGCGGCCACGAACAGCGCTGACAAGACCGCGCCAAAGATCAGGTTTCGGGTCATGCGCGCGACCTCAGCCGCGGGTCAACGACCGCGTAGGCAAGATCGACAGCAAAATTTACGACGATCACGACGAAGACCAGAAGCATGACCACGCCTTCGACCACAATCAGATCGCGAGCGCTGATTGACTGGAAGATCAGGCGGCCAAGGCCGGGCAGGAAAAACACTTGTTCGATGATGATACCGCCTGCCAAAAGGAAGCTGAACTGCAACCCGATGATGGTCAAAACCGGGATTAGCGCGTTGCGCACCGCATGACGCCAAAGGGCCTGCCTGCGGGTGAGACCTTTTGCCCGCGCCGTGCGGATGAAATCCTCCCCCAGCATGTCCAGCAGGGACGAGCGCATGACACGCGCGAGGATCGCCGCTTGCGGAAGCGCCAAGGCGATTGCGGGAAGTGTCAGGGATTTCAAAGCCATAACAGGGTCTTTCCACCCCGGAAAGCCCCCTGCGCTGAACCAACGCAAGTTGATTGCAAAGATCAGAACGAGTATCATTGCGAACCAGAAATTGGGTACCGCGACGCCCAATTGCGTAACCCCCATCACCGCGATATCACCGGGTTTGCCGCGTCTGCTGGCAGCATAGATGCCGGCTGGGAATGCGATGAGGGTTGAGAGGATCAAGGCGTAAATCGCCAACGGCAAGGATACCCATATCCGGTCGGCAATCATCTCCGAAACGGGGGCTTTGTAGGTCCAACTGGTGCCGAAATCGCCTGCCAGCATGCCCGCTACCCAGTTGAAATACCGCACGGGAAGCGGGTCGTTCAGGCCCATCTGTTCGCGCAGCGCGTTGAGCGTGTCTTCCTGCGCGTTAACCCCGAGCATAAAGGCTGCAGGATCGCCGGGGATGACCTCTACCACCGCAAAGATCACGATAGACGCGACAATAAGCGAGACCACCAGAGAGAAGAAGCGGCGCAGGGCGTAACGGATCATGGGCTTCCCCGCATGTCAGGCCTCGCCGCGATTGGTACCGCGGCGAGGTTTTGCCTTCTTACTCGGACCAGCTGACCCCGGTCAGATCAACGGCAGCCGTTGGCTGATTCAGCCATAGCCCCTGAAGACCGGCTTTCGCCACGGTGGATACCGCCAGCTCGAAGAGGTAGCCGTTCACATAATCTTCCGAGATGACGGTCTGCGCCTTCGCCAATAGGGCTGAGCGGCCGTCGGGGTCGGTCGTTGCGTTCAGTTCTTCCATGAGTGCTTGAAACTCCGGGTTATCATACTGGAAGTAGTAGTCCGGGTTTGCGTAGATCGCGATGTCCATAGGCTCTGTATGGCTAACGATCGACAGGCCGAAATCCTTGCCTTTGAAGACCTCTTCCAGCCACTGCGCCCATTCCAGATTTGTGATCTCAGCGGTGATGCCGACTTCGCGCAATTGGGCGGCGATGATCTCCCCCCCACGTCGTGCATAAGAAGGCGGTGGCAGTTTCAGTGTGGTCGTGAACCCGTCGGCAAAGCCCGCTTCCGCCAGAAGTTTCTTGGCCAGTTCCGGGTCATGCTGAGAGTTGTCTATCAAGTCAACATAGTCGGGGTTATGGGGCGCAAAATGCGTACCAATTGGTGTTCCCAGACCGAACATCGCACCGTCAATGATAGCTTGACGGTCGATGGCGTGGGCCACGGCCTTGCGCACGCGTACGTCATCGAAGGGCGGCATCTTGTTGTTGGTGGACAGGATCGTCTCACCTTCGGTATTGCCGTTGAGGACCTGGAACCGGGGATCAGCCTCAAATTGCGGCAAGTTTTCCGGGGCGGGGAAGCCCACAAACGCGTCCACATCTTCGGCCATAACAGCGGCAAAGGCAGCTGTCGGGTCGCTGATGAAGCGGAACGTGGCTTCGG
>CAYGQQ010000089.1:0-12731 GCA_964352105.1 uncultured Rhodobacterales bacterium
GCGCCTCTGCTCTGACCGTCATTCCGTCCTGCGTCGATCTGTCGGCCTTTCGCGCTCTTGAACCCGCAAAGTCGCCGGTCCGGGTCATCGGCGCAATCGGGCGGCTTGACCGGCAAAAGGGGTTCGACACGCTGATCAAAGGGTTTCGGCGTACATCACGTCCGGACATATCCCTGCATATCTATGGAGATGGGTCCGAGGGAGGAGCCTTGCGAGATCTGGCTGGAAATGATCCGCGGATCCGGTTCATGGGTTTCAGCCCGGATCCTGTCGCTGCCATGGCCGCTGTCGATGTGGTGGCCATGCCGTCGAATTGGGAAGCTTATGGGCTTGTCGCGATTGAGGCACTTGCAGCTGGCCGTAGCCTTCTTGTCAATGATATCGACGGTTTGGTTGATCATGTACCGCATGGTGCGCATACCGTGGCGGATAATACCGTGGAGGCTTGGCAAAATGCATTAGAATGGATGATTCAAGATGGTTCGAAAGCATCCCAGCCGACGATGCTGACCAGTCGATTTCTGGAGAATTCGTTCTCAAAAAAATGGCATCAAATGGTGTCGAGCATATTAGAAAGGCGCACCGCCAGAGTAGGCTTTCTCAATTTGGGAAGGAGTTAAATTGACTTGTGAGGCTGACCAAGCGCAGTCCCTTTCGGTACTTATAGGCAGAAAATCGGGGCTATTTGGCTGCTGCGGCGGTTCTTGCTTGGCAGCGACTGGGAGCCAAGCCGAGAACCTATTTGAATGGTTCATTCGTGTTTGGAGTCCGCCCGGTTTGACGGATACTTTTTATCCAAGGAATGAAAGTGTTTCCATTCCGAGAACGAGGAACACGAACCCTGCGTTCTCGACAGCGATGGAACGGAGATCCACAAGGCAAGCGCGGCCTCGGAGGCGATACCAGCTGCGCTGGACAGAACACCCGCTTGACGCGTGTTGTCTTCGAGACGGGCCGCGCGGCGCCGATGCTGTGCCACGGGCTGGCGGAGCTTTGGGTCGCCGTTCTCTGCATGAAAGCGGGCAACGTCCGGTGTTCCCCTTAAGTAACTTGTGCCGCGGTCGCGAAACGCAAATATTGGCTATTTGAATGCGGAAGGCGAACGGCGGCAAACCGGCACGCACGCCTTGAGTGAAATCACTCACAGAGAAACGGGGAAGGGCGAGGTCGAGTTACAACATGGCGGCTAAGTCGCAACATTTGTTGTAACTCGACCGAGAACGGGCACGGAAGGGCGGGAATCGGACTGGAATCATGCTCTGGCGTGATTGCCTGCTCTGCAGTAAACGTCAGGAATGGAGAGAAAATCGCATCATTTCGCACCCTGGCGTATGTCTTGCGCGCCTATGATGGATTGGACAGACAGGCATTGTCGCTATCTGCACCGTCTGATGTCGGCGCGCACGCTGCTTTATACGGAGATGATCACCGCGCCCGCCTTGGTGCGTGGCGGGGCTGTGCATTTGCTGGACTATGATCAAAGCGAACATCCGGTGGCGGTCCAGCTTGGCGGCTCAGACCCTGCGGAACTGGCTCAGGCGGCAGTGATCTGCGCGGATCACGGCTATGATGAGATCAACCTCAATGTCGGCTGTCCCTCGGACCGGGTGCAATCGGGCTGCTTTGGTGCGGTTTTGATGGAGCGCCCGTCGCTGGTCGCCGCCTGCGTGCGCGCGATGATTGAGGCGCAACCGGTTGAAGTAACGGTAAAATGCCGGATCGGCGTTGATGATCAGGACCCCGAGGTGGTGCTGCCTGACTTCCTGCGCAAGATACAGGATGCCGGTGTCAAACGCGTGGCCATTCATGCCCGTAAGGCCTGGCTGCAAGGGCTGAGCCCGAAGGAAAACCGTGACATCCCGCCGTTGGATTACGATCTGGTCCACAAGATGAAGGCGGTTTTTCCTGAGCTGGACATCTCGCTCAATGGCGGGGTTGAAACTCTCGATCAAGCTTTGGACGCGCTGGACGCAGGGCTGGACGGCGTGATGATCGGGCGAGCGGCGTATCACACGCCGTCGGACATTCTGCTGGAGGCGGATCAGCGCATCTACGGGGCGAAATGCGCGCCCAAAACACCGCATCAGGTAGTGTTGGAGATGCAGCCCTATATCAACGCGCATCTCGGTGAAGGTGGCAAACTGGGGCAGGTGACGCGGCATATGCTTGGGCTTTTCGCAGGGCGGCCCGGCGCGCGTGGCTGGCGCAGGCACCTGTCCGAGAACGCACATAAGTCTGGCGCGGATTTCGACGTTGTCGCTCAGGCACTGGCGCAGGTGCCTGATACGGATTTGCGTCAGACGGGATGAGGGCCGCGCACGATCTGGAACGGCTCGGCTGGTGCCGCTTCGCCCATGACCCAACGCTTGCCGCATGGATAAAAGCTGTGCGCCCAGTGGCGTATCACGCAGCCCAAGATGATCAGGCGCGCAAAGACTGGTTGCGCCATGGGCAGACGTGGTTTGCCGGGGTGAACCTGTTGCCTAATGATCCCAGCGGACATGTCGCGGGCGCGGGTGCGCTGCGCGGCAACGCTGTGGACTTCATCACAGAGCATTTTGGGGCGCAAAGCTGGGACCGGGCGCAGATTTCTGTGATTTATCCGGGCTATCCCAAGCAGGACGCTGATGAAAGTGACGCGGCCCATAGGTTTCGCCGAAACCGAGACGCGGCCCATGTCGATGGGCTATTGCCTGTCGGCCCAATGCGGAGACGGCATTTGCATGAACCGCACGGGTTCGTTCTGGGCTTGCCGGTGAACGAGACCAGCAGCGGGGCCAGTCCGATGATCGTTTGGGAAGGCAGCCACCGCATCATGCGGGAGGCGTTTTTAGCGACCTTGAAAAACGTCCCGCCGCAGAATTGGTCAGAGATTGACCTGACCGACACGTATCAGGCTGCGCGGCGACAGTGTTTTGAAGATTGCCCGCGTGTTGCCGTACATGCGCAACCGGGCGAGGCCTATCTGATCGATAGGCTGGCGTTGCATGGCGTGGCCCCTTGGGCGGACGGGGCCACTGCGCCGCGCGAAGGTCGGGTGATCGCCTATTTTCGGCCAGAGCTTGCAGATATCGCAGAATGGCTGGGCTAAACGCGTGTCGAATCAACGTTGGATTAGGAGGCCGTCTGCGAACTCCGTCCAATTTTTGCCAACCGAAAGTCATCTCGGGTATTCACATAGCGTTAATCTTTACTTGATTTGCGAATTTCGCTGTTTCGTTGAATTTAGAGGATATTGCTCGGAATCGGGCCGAATCTCCGTCTTTTCAAGCGCATAGAGCTGCTTGATTCGTCTTCGTGAGTGGCCTGGCAGGCTCGGTTTTGGTTAACAAAATCATAATTGCGCCCGATACCGGCCATATTTCGCCCCAATTTGAGCGACAACTTGCCGATAACCAAGGGGATCAAAGGCTTTCTCAAATGATATTGGAATTCGGAAATATTCTGGTGTTCTTCTTTTCAGCGTTCCTGCTGATGGAATCTTTGGGACTGAGTATCATACCTGGTTGGGCGAAGTCGTATGTTTTTATCGCCATTGCTGGAACGCTTGTCATGGTGGGTGGCAGCGCAGTCGTCTAGGGGGGCGGGGCATGTATCTGACTTTTTCACGGGTCTTTCTGATCATCGTGATCAGCTGCACGCTGTTTTTGTTCCTCGCAGGGCATTTCTACGCCGCCATTAGCTGCACATTTATCGTCATCATCCAGCGCACAGCCGTGCTAATCGCAGATGTCTTCTTTGATTTCTTCACGGGACGCCCACTTATTCGCGCCCGCAAGCCCTATGAATATCAGCCGGTCGCCAAGAATTCTCGTATACCCGCTGAATAGCGCTTAGTGATCGGGCTTAATCAGCCCCAATCCCCTTAGATATATCCCAATTCCGGTCTCCAGAAGGTCCTCTGGCGGAAACGGAGCTTGTGCACCGGGGGCCCCGCGGGCGAATAACTCGACCACACCGTGGCTCATGGCCCAGATATGGCTGGAAAACATCGAGGCGGGGGGGCGGCGATCCTCGGGAATATGTTGTGACAGCGCTTCTGCGGCTTGTTCCAGAACGGCGCGCGACCGATCAGCGGCAAATCCCAGTTCTGGATGCGCCTGAACGCTGACGCCGCTTTCAAACATCGCCATGTAATGCCCGGGAAACTTGCGCGCAAAGGCCAGATAGGCCCGTCCGGTGCTTTCAAATGCAGCCAAAGCGGTGGGTTGCCCATCGGCATAGGCGTGGTGCATCAGATCAGCAAAGATCCGGTGGCCTTGCAGGGCAGCTTCCGCAATCAGCGCCTCGCGACCCTCGAAATGGCGATAGACCGCCGCGGGGGTGACGTCGGCGCGCTTGGCGGCCTCTGCCACGGTAAACCCCGTGGGACCCTTCTGCTCAATCAGGCTGAGCGCTGCATCCACCAGCGCTTGCTTGAGGTTGCCGTGATGATAGCCGCGTTTAGGCATCCCAGATTTCGGGCCCTCCGCAGATTTTGTCGTCTGGCGCGCAGGCCATGCCCGCGTCCTTGCCTGCGTAGTCGATCTTGCTGAGTACGGCACGGATTGCAGCGATCCGCGCGCGGCGTTTGTCGTCGGAGCGCACGATGGTCCATGGCGCGTTGGGCTTATGGGTGGCCTCAAATGTCTCCCGGATGGCGGTTGTGTAGGCGTCCCAGCGGTTCAACCCTTCGACGTCGATCCAGCTAAGCTTCCACTGCTTCAAAGGATCGCCTTCGCGATCAAGAAAACGGCGCAATTGTTCGGCCCGTCCGACATTCAGCCAAAGCTTTACCAGAGTAATTCCCTCGTCGACGATCATGTCTTCGAACTCGGGCGCTTGGCGGAAGAAATGGCTGCGTTGGGTGTCGGTGCAGAACTCGAACACATCTTCGACCACGCCGCGATTATACCAGCTTCGGTCAAACAGAGTTACATCACCTGTGGTCGGCAAGTGTTTGATATAGCGTTGAAAATACCATTGTCCTTGCTCTGTTTCAGTAGGCTTGGACAGCGCGATTACTTTGGCACCGCGCGGGTTCAGGTTCTCGCGAAACCGCTTGATCGTGCCGCCTTTGCCCGCCGCGTCACGCCCTTCAAATACCACGGCAACCCGCTGGCCGCTGTCTTTGAGATGGGCCTGCATCTTGACCAGCTCGATCTGCAAGGCTGCCAGCGTATCCTCGTATTCGTCGCGGTCCATCCGTTCTTTGTAGGGATAGGTTTCAGAAAGAATACGGTTCTTTTTGGCGTTTTTGATCGCGTCGCGCACCTCGTCGGGGGCAGTGTCTTTGTAAAATGCGCTGATCGCGCCGTCAAAGGGCAGGGTCATTGGGGCCTCATCAGTTTGGTGAGGGGCAGTATGGCGGGTTGTGGCGCTACAAACCAGCGCGTTTTGCGGCCCGTTTGATCGCAGCGATAACCTCGTCCTCGCGCGCGTGATGGGGCATATGGCCGACACCTTCTAGAATTGTCAGGTTCGCGCCGTCGATTTGGCCAGAGAGCGGGATCGAATGGATAGGCAAAGGCACGGTCGTGTCGGCGTCGCCGTGGATGATCTCGACCGGGAGTTTCAAGCCTTCATACCGCGGGGCCATTTTGACAATGTGAGGCCGCAACCCATTGATTTGCTGGGTGTTAGCATGAAGCGTGATCGTGCGCAGGGACAGATCAGGGCCTATATGGTCCAGATAGCCTTCGGGCACGGGATCAGGTTCAAAGATGCCCTTGACGGAGTTTTCGATATAGCTGCGCGGCACGAAGGCGGAGACCAGTGGGATCACCAGCTTTCGCCCTATAAAGGTGTTGGTCAGCCGGTACCAAGGGTCAAGCTTGCCGGGCCACGGGTTTGCCACGCCTGAGACGCTGACAAAGGCCGCGATGTTGTCTGGATGTTCCAAAGCCCATGCAAGCGCCACCGCGCCACCGAAACTTTGACCCAGCACGACCGGATTTTTTACGCCCAGTTCTATGGCGGCTTTGTTCAGCAGGTTTGCCTGTTCTATCGGGCTTTCGCCCAGACCTTCGCGGGCCGCTATCCGGCCTGTATAGCCGTGGCCGGGACGGTCAAAGGCGATGATGCGAAACTGATCCTTCAGCTTGTCCACGAGCGAGAAGGTGAACTCCCGCGCGTTGCCGCTGGCCCCATGGAGCAGCACCAGATCGGGGCCGGTGCCTTCGATATGGGCGTGCACCTGCGTGCCGTCCACGTGCAGGATTTGGCCTGTTGGTGGGTAGGCTTGCAGCACGTCTTTGGTGCGGGCTTTGGTTTTCTGCATCACAAGGGCTCCACAGATGGCCAGGAACAGGCACAGACCAAGCGCTGCATATGCCGCGCGCCTAACTGCCAATTTCATCCAGATTGAATTTGGTTGTCTGGTAAATTTGGTTCACCCAATTGCCGTAAAACAGATGCGCATGGCTACGCCAGCGGTTTTGCGGCTTCAGGGTTGGATCATCCGATGGGTAATAGTTCATCGGGATATTGATCGGCGTACCGTCTTTGACATCGCGGTCATATTCTTCCTTCAGCGTGCCGCTGTCATACTCAAAATGATTGAAAATATACAACGCGTTATGCGCGGGATCTTCGACAAGGCATGGCCCCGAAAGCTCGCTGCCCAGCAAGGTCGACAGGCCAGGGGCCGCGTCAATTTCATCCTGTTTCATCTCTGTCCAGCGCGATACCGGGATCACGCAATCATCCGAGAACCCGTTCAAGTAAGGCGAGCTTGGCGCGAGGTTGGCGTGGCGAAAACAGCCAAAGGCCTTGGCGGGCAACATATGTTTCTGCACGCCGTGGAAATGGTTGATCATCGCCATGCCACCCCAGCAGACGCCAAGGGTCGAATGCACATTGGTCTGGGTCCAATTCATCACCTGACGCAGTTCATCCCAATAGGTGACGTCCTCGAACTCCAGATGCTCGATCGGGGCACCTGTAATGATCAGGCCGTCAAACTTTTCGCCGCGCACGTCTTGGAACGGGCGATAGAACTCCGCCATATGCGCCGCAGCTGTGGTCTTGGTTTGATGCTCTGACATCCGGATCAGGTGCAGATCGATCTGCAAGGGTGTCGCGCCGATCAAGCGGGCAAACTGGTTCTCCGTCTGGATCTTCTTGGGCATCAGGTTCAGCAGCCCAATGCGCAAAGGACGGATATCCTGGCGCGCTGCCTGATCTTCATCCATGACCATCACGCCCTCGTCCTTCAGGACGTTATAGGCGGGTAGTGTGGATGGCAGTTTGATCGGCATGGGACAGGAATTCCAATTGGGACGTGAGGGAGTTAAATAGGCTTAGCGGCGCTAACTGCCAAGAGTGCGCGCGATCAACAGATCGAGATCACCTGGTGCGTGCGCTTTGCTGATCTCGTCGGTGGAGATCGTCACGCCCCAGTTCGCAGCCATCGCTTCATAGCGGGGCTGGCGATGCGCAAGCGCTTTTGCATAGGTCCATCGGACGAATGCATCAGGGTCAACATCGTCTTCTACGGAATTGTTTTCAAACAAGTATTCATCCCAAGAGGCTTGCAAGAAGTTTGGCTCGTAGCACATCGGTTTCGGGGCTTTGTCGAAGCGGCGGATCAACTCGTCGCGGTGCGCATCGGAGCCTTCGATCCAGACCATCAGGTGCGTTTCCGACAGTTTCTTGAGCACCGGGTCGTTCGCGTCCCACGGATCAACCACCTCGCAGATGGAGCCGCTGGTGTCGCACACGAAATGGTCATAGTCGTAAAGCTGTTTGGCCCGGGTCATGAAATGCTCGGTGTCCAGCAGCGACGAGATTTCTGCCGCGTGGTGCAGCAACTGCCTGCGCTGATATTCCGCAAAGGGTAGGCCGCCTTTCGCAGGATCACCGGGTTTGCCCAGATATGTCGACAGCGGCGAGAGGTTTTCGAACGTGATGTTGGAGGCGATATAGATGCTGTCACTGCGCAAAAGCTCCGCCAGAAACGGGTCTTTCATGGCATGCGTCTTGAAGTTGTCGACGATATGTTCGCCCATGTAGCGCGTGCCGATGCGGTAATCGACAGAGTAGTGAAACCACACACCAGAGGCGCGCAACATGTTGGAAATATACGTTTTTCCAAGTCCGGACATGCCGAAAAACAGCACGCGTTTCGCCTGGGCGTTCAACCAGTCATCGCCAGTTTTGTAGATCATCGCTCTATCCTTTAAAGCCAATTGGCCTTCGCGGTCCCTTTGGGTAGCGCCGAAAAGAGCGACTTTCTAGTGCGATTTGGCAAACACTCGCGTGATGCGACCATCCAGTATCACCAGACCAAGACCCAGAATTGCAAAGCCCAGATAGGCGTTGGGATTGAGCGTTTCGCCCAGAACCAGTGCGCCCAGCACAATCGCGACCGGGGCCACCAGAAGCGTGCACAGCATTAGGTTGCCGCTGCCCGCCAGGGCCAGCACCTTGTAATACAACATATAGGCCAGCGCGGTTGCGATGATGGCGTAGTAAGCAATTGCCCCGATAGCAGTGTGGCTCAGGTCAAAGGACGGGGCCCCGTCCACGATATAGGCCATCGGCAGCATCACTACGGATGACCCCAATAACATACCCGCAGCAGCTGTTTGCGGGGGCATGCCGCCCAGGTTTTTACGTGCCCAAGCGCCCGCAAGCGCATAGGAGATCGTGCCGCCCAGCACCGCCAATTGCGCGAGCGAGCGGATGTCGAACTCCAGCAGGTTTTCGATGCCAATTGCGATAGACACTCCCAAAAACCCCAACAGAACGCCGATGAGGCGGTTCGGGGTCAACCGCTCGTCACTGAAGAACAGGGCGGCAACGAGGACGCCGAAAATCGCTGTTGTGGCGTTGAGGATGGAGGTCAGACCGGTCTCGATATGCAGCTGGCCCCACGCCATCAGGGTGAAGGGGATAACGTTGTTGAGGCACCCCATGACGGCAAACGCGCCCCATGTTTTCAGATCGCGCGGAACATATAGCCCGTGCCAGATCACATAGCCCCAAAGCACCAGCGCGGCCCAGAAGACGCGGTGCGCAACCGATGTGACGACCGGGATTTCGTTCAGGGCCAGACGGACGGACAGGAACGACGCCCCCCAGATAAAGGAGAGGATCAGTAAGTTGGTCCAAGCCTGCGCGGAGAGGGTTTTCTGGTTCATGGCTTCTTCTAGCGAGGTGGCGTATGTCCCGCGACCCGAAACCTGCGATTATTGTAGCGTTTGCGACAAGAAAACGAAAACGCCCCGCCGGTGAAGGCGGGGCGTTTGAAAGCAGTAAACGTTGATGGGTGCTTAGTAGCTATAGCCAATTCTGATCCCTACGCCGATGGCGTCGTTATCCGTGAAGTTGGCCCGCGCGATACCACCGGTCCGGGGGGTTGAGTCCCCAAGTTTGGTATAGTTAATGCCGCCCGTGATTTTCATGTTGTTCATCGTGTAGGTGCCGCCAACTGTAAGGCCGATGCTGCCATCTGTTGGGCCGAGTGGAGACACAAGCGGTGTGTCTGATGTCTCGTAACGCACAGATACAGCGCCCGAGAACTTGTCCGTAAACCGGCGACCGACGCCCAATGTGAAGAACGTTGCGTCCGAGATGTCTACAAGGCTTGTGCCAGGGGGTAGCGTTGGAATAGCGCCGAATGTCGTTGGAATAACAGACACTTCACTATAATCGACCCAGCGAACTTGACCGAAAAGCAACGTGTCTTCCGCGATCCCCGACTGGAAATCAAGGTTGAATGCATCTGGTGTGACGATGTTGGTCGCTGTCACCACACCAGGTGCAAAGTTTTCTCGAGTATCCAAGTCATGACTGATCTCGGAATGATACGTCAACGCGACCCGCAAAGCGATGTCAGGGATCTCGTAGGCAGCGCCAAGCAGGTAGCCAGCAGCGTAGTCTTTGTCGAAGGTCACAGAATAGCCACTTAGACCACCGTATGCAGCACCAGCCAAATCAACTGCACCGGACATTTCCTGTAGTTTGATCCCGCCATGCACAGAAAAGCGATTTCCAAACTCGTAGCGGCCAATGCCAGAAAGAGTGTTCACATCAAGGTTCGCTGTCGTTCCACCTAGCGCGAAGGACGATCCCGCAGGATATGCGATGTCTGCACCGAACGGTTGGTCAAAAATCAGTGCAAAGGAAAATTTGTCGTTGAACTGCTTCTTATAGGCCAAACCGAAATTCAAAAAGCTATTTGCAACGTTGCCGGTAGCGCCGCTGCCAAAAGCGGCACCGTCGACACCCGACAAGCTTGGCTTGACGACGCCAAAGCTCAATTCTGCATAATCGCCTTCTTCGAAAATTGGAGCGATATTTTGGAACGAGCGGTCAAGGTTGCCCGCGCTCGCCAGTGATGTTGTTGCCGCGAGCATTGCTGCTGCACCCAGATACTTTTTCATGTCCATGGTCCCCTGTGAACTCCCTGCCTGAAATTGTAGCAGTTCGAAAACTGCGTCAATTTGTGACCCCACGTAATTTTATTGTTTGATGTTGAAACGCTACGTAAGTTTCCTATACGTGGCTTTTTTCGCACATGTGACGTCGGGTAAACTTTCTCACGAACGGGCTTCGCGCGCAATATTTACGTAGTTTGCGGCGAAGATTATGAGGGCTCCAAGCAACACCCAGATGTCCAGCGCCTCGCCGTAAAACACCATTCCGATGATCACGATGACGGGCAGGCGGCCAAAATCTATCGGCACGACGACGGTTGCGGGTGCGATAGACAGCGCGGTTGTGAGGCAAAAATGGGCACAAAGCCCCGCGACTGAGACCACCGCGACAGCGGGCCAAACCGACAGTGGCGGCCATGTGACATCCCCGTCCCAGCCCGCCGTGATAACCCCGAAAAGCGCCTGCAACACGACCAGCCAGAACAGGATACAGGTAATGGAGGTGACGCGGGTCAGTTTCTTGGTGAAAATGGCCGATCCTGCAAAGCCAATCGCTGACAGTGCCGCAAGGATGATCCCAAGCTCGATATTGCTGAAATCAGGGCGGGCGACGATCAAGATGCCGATAAAGCCTGCGGCGGCCACGGCCATGCGCGTCTTGGTCAACCGCTCGTTCAGAAAAAGTGGCGAAAGCAGCATGACCCAGATCGGAGAGGTGAACTCCAATGCGAAAAGCTGTGCAAGCGGGATCATCAGAAGTGCGGCGAACCAAAGGTTCTGACCTGCAAAATGCGAGACATTGCGCATCACATGCAGGCCGAAATTCTGCCGGTTGATCTGGCCCAAAGTCCCCGCCGCTTTTGCGATGCCCAGCACAATGACGATGCCGATGAAGGAGCGGTACATCATCAACTCGAACGTATCGATCTGGTTGTCGATTGCGCGCCCGGCCACCGCCATCGCAGTGAAGGAGCCAATTGCCCCAAGCATCCACAACGCAGCCTTCACCGGCTGGGCCGGGGTGGTGTCGTCGATAGATTGGGGTGGTGTCATGTCCGGTCTTTCATTGCGGCGGGACACCTGACCGCGACGAATTGCTGTACATCTTCAGGCCACCCAGCTTTGATGGGTAGGCGGGTTCAGGGGGATTGTCCATTGCCAACAATACGCTTGCGAATTGTGGTCTGGTGGCTTGCATGGTTCGCTGCGGGCCATGCGATGGCAGGTCCGGCTGCTGATCTGGACGCGGTGGCGCGCCAAACGTTTGATAGTTTGCCGGAGCTGGTGCTTGTAGAAGATGTCGTTGCGCGATGTCGCGGTGATGCGGGAACTAGTCTGCTGGTGCGCTATTGCAGCAGCGAGGACCGGATTTATCTGGACAAGGATATCTCTGCCGACGCGAGATCTGCCTATCTTCTGGCCCATGTCATGGGGCACGCCATTCAGGTCAAACACGGGGTTGCCGATGTCGCGCTGGCAATGATCCGTGCCAACCGACCGCGCGAGGCGGAGTTGCGCGGCATGGTCACGCGGCAGGTTGAGTGTATTGCCGGTGTGTTGCTCGGTCGTGCCGGGATGCCCTTGCCTGATCTGGAGGCGCTTTTCGGCGCGGAGCCGTTTACCGGCAGTCATTGGGGGCGCACGCCGATGTTTAGTGGGCCGAAAGTGTCCATCGGGTTGGCGGCGCGGCAAACATGGCTTGCGCGCGGGTTCAATGCAGGGGCATTTCAAGCCTGTGCGAGCGGCGAGATGGGGGACGAATTGTTGTTGAAAGCCGAAAAACCCTAACCCGCAGGCAGGCAGCAGCCAGACAGAACAATCGGGCTTTCACTGCGCTGGGTCAGGACCGTCGCCTCAATCGGCCAGGCTGTGACCTGTTCGGTGCCGCATTGGCGTTGGTGCAAGATCAGGATTGCGGTATCGCTGCCCCCCAGCAGTGTTAGGACCTGTGGCCAGTCACGGTTCTCGGCAGAGCCGCGCTGCGGGATCGTCAGATCGACCGATTTTCCGAAGGTGAAATTGGCGCTTTCTCCTGTGATGGAAATATCCCAGGTAGGATCAGATCCGGTGCAGCTTATATCCCCGGCAAGGGCCAGCGTCGGGCAGGCGCAAACCAAAACCATTGCGCGGATTATTCCCATTCGATGGTTCCGGGCGGTTTGGAGGTGATATCATAAGTGACCCGATTTATCCCCGGCACTTCATTGATGATCCGCGTGGCGGTCTCGCCCAGAAATTCGTGGCTGAAGGGATAGTAATCCGCTGTCATGCCATCGACGCTTGTCACCGCGCGCAAGGCGCAGGCGTAATCATAGGTTCGCCCGTCGCCCATGACCCCCACAGTTTTGACGGGAAGGATCGCCACAAAGG
>CAYGQQ010000090.1:0-12458 GCA_964352105.1 uncultured Rhodobacterales bacterium
GTGCTGCTGGTGCCGCAGAAGGGTTTGGGGCCGGGGTGTCGGCTTTCGGGGCCTCAGACGCGGCGGGCGCCGGTGTCGATGCCGGTGCAGCCGTTCCAATATCGTCAGCGCTTTCGCCATCTTCCAGCAACACGGCAATCGCGGTGTTCACTTTCACCGCTTCCGTACCCTCTGCGACCAGAAGTTTTCCGATTGTGCCTTCATCGACGGCTTCAAATTCCATCGTCGCCTTGTCGGTTTCGATCTCGGCCAGCAGGTCCCCGGAAGACACTGTGTCGCCTTCCTTGACCAGCCATTTCGCCAATGTGCCCTCTTCCATTGTCGGTGACAGGGCAGGCATTAAGATTTCTGTAGGCATGCTCTGAACTCCTTAACGGTAGGTGACGGTTTTGGCAGCCTCGACGACCTCAGCGGTCGTGGTCAGGGCCAGTTTTTCGAGGTTTGCGGCGTAAGGCATGGGCACGTCCTTGCCGGTGCAGTTGATCACAGGCGCGTCCAGATAGTCGAACGCCCCCTGCATCAAGACGGAGCTGATATAGCTGCCGATGGAACACACAGGGAAGCCTTCTTCAATCGTCACGCAGCGGTTGGTTTTCTTAACACTTTCAATGATTGCGCCGGTGTCCATTGGACGAAGGGTGCGCAGATCAATGACCTCCGCGCTGATCCCATCCTCGGCCAGCTTGTCCGCCGCTTCGAGCGCATATTTCATGCCAATTCCGAAACTGACCAACGTCACATCGCTGCCCTCACGCCAAATCTTCGCCTTGCCGAACGGCACGGTGTAATCGTCGAGTTGCGGCACGTCGAAGGACTGACCATAAAGGATCTCGTTCTCCAAAAAGATAACCGGGTTTGGATCGCGGATCGCAGTTTTCAGCAAGCCCTTCGCGTCCGCCGCCGAATAGGGCATCACGACCTTTAGGCCCGGAATTTGACTATACCACGCGGCGTAGTCTTGCGAATGCTGTGCACCGACGCGCGCGGCCGCGCCATTTGGTCCCCTGAACACAATCGGACAGCCCATCTGACCACCGGACATATAGAGCGTCTTTGCGGCAGAGTTGATAATATGATCAATGGCTTGCATGGCAAAATTAAACGTCATGAATTCCACGATTGGATTCAATCCACCAAAGGCAGCCCCGACACCGATCCCGGCAAAACCATGCTCTGTAATCGGTGTGTCGATGACACGTTTCGCGCCGAACTCTTCCAGCAACCCTTGCGAGATCTTATAGGCCCCCTGGTATTCCGCGACCTCTTCGCCCATCAGGAACACTTCCGGCGTGCGTCGCATTTCCTCGGCCATCGCGTCGCGCAAGGCTTCGCGGACGGTGGTGGACTTCATCTCTGTGCCGGCGGGGATGTCGGCCTCTTCGGGCACGACCACAGCGACCGGAGCGGCCACTTGTGCCGAGGCCGCAGCAGGCGCTTCGGCGGCTGGTGCGGATGTCGCAGGGGCAGGGGACGCGATGTCATCCGCGCTTTCGCCCTCTTCGACCAACACGGCGATGGCGGTGTTAACCTTAACGCCCTCTGTGCCTTCCGCGATCAGGATTTTGCCGATTGTGCCTTCATCGACGGCTTCAAATTCCATCGTGGCCTTGTCGGTTTCGATCTCGGCCAGAATGTCACCGGATGCGACCGTGTCGCCTTCCTTGACCAGCCATTTTGCGAGCGTGCCTTCTTCCATAGTGGGCGACAGCGCGGGCATAAGAATTTCAGTTGCCATGGTTAATGTCCCCCCTCAAGCGTCTGCGTAAATGTCAGTGTAAAGCTCTTCGAGCGCGGGCTCGGGGCTTTCTTTGGCGAATTCGGCGGCTTTGTTGACGATGGCCTTGATCTCTTTGTCGATAGCTTTCAGATCGTCATCGGTCGCGTGTTTGCCGGTCAGAAGCAGGTCGCGGACATGCTCAATAGCATCCCGTTCCTCGCGGATTTTCTGAACCTCCTCGCGGGTCCGGTATTTCGCTGGATCCGACATCGAATGGCCCCGGTAGCGATAGGTCTTGATCTCAAGAATGTAGGGGCCCTTACCCGCGCGACAGGCCGCAACCGCCTTTTCGCCCGCGGCTTTCACAGCCAGAACATCCATGCCGTCTACCTCTTCGCCTTTGATGCCGTAGGCGGCCCCGCGCTCCCAATAAGAGGGCGAATGGGTGGAGCGTTTGGTGGACGTCCCCATCGCGTATTGGTTGTTCTCGATGACGAACACCACAGGCAGGTTCCACAACTCGGCCATGTTGTAGGCCTCATAAACCTGACCCTGATTTGCTGCACCGTCGCCGAAATAGGTAAAGGTCACACGGCCGTTCTCGTTGTACTTGTCTGCAAACGCCAACCCGGCCCCGATAGGAACTTGCGCTGCGACAATGCCGTGCCCACCGTAAAAATGCTTCTCCTTGGAGAACATATGCATGGAGCCGCCCTTGCCCTTGGAATAGCCACCTTCGCGGCCCGTCAGCTCGGCCATTACGCCGTCGGGGTCCATCCCGCAGGCCAACATATGACCGTGATCGCGGTAGGATGTGATCCGCTTGTCGCCTTCCTCCGCCGCCGCTTCCAATCCGACGACAACCGCTTCCTGCCCAATATAGAGATGACAGAACCCGCCGATCAGACCCATCCCGTAAAGCTGGCCTGCTTTTTCCTCAAAGCGCCGGATCATCAGCATGTCTTTGTAGTATTTCAGCAGGTCTTCTTTGGACGTGTTGGATTTCGCAGGTGTTTTGGCATTAGCTGCAGGTTTTTTCGCGGCCACGGCAGGCTCCTCTCGCAAGAAAACTAAAATAGTTTAATGTTAAACGAGTTTATAACAGAGCCTGTTAGGAATTTCACGAAAGAAATTTCAATTGCGCAAGATCACCGCAGCTATGCGAGATTTCCTTTTAGAATTATTGGATTATGACTTCATCCATACGCATCATGCCCAGAACTTCACGGGCCTGAATGTCGAGAAGGTCAAGGTCGAGATAGTCGTCTGACAGCCGCCGTGTCTTGTTGCGCATCTCGGCCACCTCAGATTCGAGCGCTTCAAGCTCAGCCGCAAGTACCTCAATTTCACTTTCGATCTGAACGCGTTTGAAGATCCCGTAATCGCCTTGAACGGCGGCAAAGGTGAAATAGGACGCCAGACAAAACATCGCCGTGCAAAACAGCAGCGGTGTCAGCCCTTTTGGTGTCCGGTGTTCAGTCATGCTTTGCCTCATTGCCACCTCGTTGCGGATGGCTTTCAAAGACACTCTCACATGTGATTCGTTTTGTGAATCCCCTAAATCGCCAACTTAGGGGAAATACTCACTTTTATGCGGATTCTAGCCGAAAAACAGGCCCAAACCGGGCTATTCTTTACCTTTGTAAATATTCACCAGTTTGCTCAGCATCGCCAAAGCGTCGCTGCGTTCACGCTGGAAGGAATTGCGCCCGATGATGGAGCCGTTGCCGCCGCCGTCGCGGATCGCGCGCGCGTCATCGTAAACGCTGTCGGTGCCTTTCTTGGCCCCGCCCGAGAAAACGATCAGACGGCGTCCGTTGAACGACGATTTGACACAGTCGGCCACACGTGCCGCTTGCGTGGAAATGTCGATCTTCTCGTCCTCATAGACCTTCTTGGCTTCGGGCAACATCAGGTGGTCCGTGGACAATTTCACCTTGATGATATGCGCGCCCAGAAGTGCTGCGATATGCGCTGCGTAGGACGCGACATCGATGGCAGTTTCGCCGTCTTTGGTGATCGCCTCGCCGCGTGGGTAAGACCAGATCACGGTCGCCACGCCCTTGGCAGCGGCTTCCTTGCGCATCTCCACGATCTCTTCAAACATATCCAGCGCCATGTCAGAACCCGGATAAACCGTGAAGCCGATGGCTGAACAGCCAAGGCGCAACGCGTCATCAACGCTGGCTGTGACGGCCTGGTTCTTGCCAGAGGTCGACGACATCAGGGAGTTGGCGGAGTTCACTTTCAAAATCGTCGGGATCTGACCCGCAAACGTGTCCGCACCTGCTTCCAGTGGCCCAAGCGGGGCCGCGTAAGCCGTCAGGCCTGCATCAATCGCCAGTTGGTAATGGTAATGCGGATCATAACCACCGGGGTTGGGGGCGAAACTGCGCGCAGGACCATGTTCAAACCCCTGATCCACTGGCAAAATGATCATCTTGCCAGTTCCGCCCAGCTTGCCGTTCATCAGCATCCGGCACAGATTGGCCTTCACGCCCGGCGTCTCGCCCTCATAATTTGACAGAGTTTTTTGAACGATTCGGGTCGCGCGCATGAAGATCACCTTTGAATAATTGACTTTCCTCACGGAGTACTGCGCGGCGCAGGTTCTGGCAATCATGTTGGCGCTAACATGCTGAAAATTCGTGGTAAACGGTCTGTTTCCTTAGCCAAAACTCTATTTGGGGGCCCTAAAACCCGTTTTTGAGGCGTTTTGTCAGGACAGCGCTGCGACACCGGGAAGAGTTTTGCCTTCCATCCATTCCAGAAATGCACCACCGGCGGTGGAGATATAGGTGAAGTCCTTGGCCGCATCTGCGCCGTTCAACGCAGCCACCGTGTCACCACCCCCTGCGACAGACGTCAATTTCCCAGCCTTGGTTAATTCCGCCGCCTTGGCCGCGGCAGCGTTGGTCGCCATGTCGAAAGGCGGGATTTCGAACGCGCCGAGCGGGCCGTTCCACAAAAGGGTTTTGCAACTGTCGAAAACCTTCTCCAGCGCTTTGACCGTTTCAGGGCCTGCGTCCAGGATCATCGCATCTTCGGGGCAGGCGGTGACGGGCAGGGTCTTGCATGTGGCACCGGCTTTGAACTCCCGCGCGACGACTATGTCGACGGGCAGATGCACGGTGCAGCCTACAGATTTGGCCTTGATCAGGATGTCAGACGCGGTTTCGGTCATGTCACGTTCGGCCAGCGAGGTGCCGATGGCAATGCCTTGGGCGGCAAGAAACGTATTGGCCATGCCCCCGCCGATGACCAGATGGTCGGTCTTCTCAACAAGGTTGCTGAGCAGATCAAGCTTGGTGGACACTTTCGCCCCGCCGACAACCGCGACAACAGGCCGGGTCGGATTGCCCAAAGCGGCCTCCAACGCGCTAAGCTCCGCCTGCATCAAACGACCCGCGAAAGAGGGCAGCAGATGGGCCAAGGCTTCGGTGGAGCTATGTGCCCGGTGGGCTGCGGAAAACGCATCATTTACAAAGACATGGCCAAGGCTGGCCAGACGCTGCGCAAAGCCATTGTCGTTTTTTTCTTCGCCGGGGTTGAAGCGCAGGTTTTCCAGCAAAACAACCTCGTCCCGCCCCGCACGCTCCACGGCGTCACGAAAGCCGCTATCGACGAAAACGACCTTGCGGCCCAGTGCGGCCTCCAACGCGGGAACTACGATTTTCAGCGACATTTCGGGGACGACTTTACCTTTTGGACGACCGAAATGGGCCAGCAGGATCGGACGGCCGCCCTTTTCGAGGATGTCATGCACGGTGGGGACGATCCGTTCGATGCGCGTGGCGTCGGTGACGACACCATCCTCAACCGGAACGTTGATATCGACACGCACCAAGACGCGTTTTCCGATCAGCGAGACGTCGTCGAGTGTTTTCCAAGCCATGCAAATTCCCCTTCTCTTATTGCCACGGCGATAGCACAGCCGGGGGCGGCTGCGCCATGCAATAGTGTTAATTTCAGGAAGGGATAGGCCTAGATAAACTTCGCCATTTTGACCGCTGTGTCGGCCATCCGGTTGGAAAAGCCCCATTCATTGTCATACCAGGCAAGAATGCGGACCATGCGCTTGTCGAGCACTTTGGTCTGGTCCGTGGCAAAGATTGACGAGTGCGGATCATGGTTAAAATCCATCGACACAAGCTTGTCATCCGTGCAGCCCAGAATGCCTTTCAGCGGCCCAGATGCGGCGGCTTCAGCCATCATCGCGTTAATCTCTTCCACGCTCGTGTCGCGCGCGGCCTCAATAGTCAGATCCACGGCAGAAACATTGGGCGTCGGCACGCGGATCGCGACACCGTCCAGCTTGCCGTCTAGCTCTGGCATCACAAGGCCAACTGCACGCGCAGCACCGGTTGACGTCGGGATCATGCTCATCGCAGCGGCACGCGCCCGGTAGAGGTCCTTGTGCATCGTATCCAGCGTCGGCTGGTCGCCGGTATAAGAGTGGATCGTGGTCATGAAACCTTTGACGATGCCCACATTGTCATGCAGCACTTTGGCCACCGGCGTCAGGCAATTGGTCGTGCAGGACGCGTTGGACACGATCACGTCGTCGCTGGTCAGCGTATCATCATTGACCCCGTAAACGATTGTTTTATCAGCGCCTTTCGACGGAGCAGAGACTAAAACCCGGGAGGAGCCGTTCTCCAGGTGGATCTTCGCCTTCTCCTTGTCGGTGAAGATGCCTGTGCATTCGAAAACGATGTCCACATCGCTCCAGGGCAGGTCATCGGGATTGCGGATGGCAGATACCTCGATCGGGCCGCGACCCACATCGATCGTATCGCCGCGCACAGTCACTTCCTGCGGGAAACGGCCATGCACAGAGTCAAACCGCAACAGATGTGCATTGGTCTCAACCGGTCCGAGATCGTTGATATGTGTCACCTCGATATCGGTGCGACCGCTTTCGATGATCGCGCGCAAAACATTGCGACCGATGCGGCCAAATCCGTTGATGGCTACTTTGACAGACATGTCACGTCTCCTGAATGGGGATTGCTTATGTTAACGCTAACATTGCAAGTTTTTGGAAAAGGTCAACCGGTCTTCTGGCAGAGCTACGCGTGTTTTCGCCGCATAATCTGTTGCCCCGGGGTGTTCAGAAATTCGGGAAGATCGTGCATTTCGACAGCCATGCCACCGAAATACCCTTGCAGCATATCAACCCCCATTGCGGTCAAAACATCGGCCTGCGTCGGTGTCTCGACCCCTTCGGCGACCGTGTTCATTTTCAGGCTACGCGCCATCGCAAGCGTGGCTTCAAGAATCGCGCGCGCCTGGGGGGAGCGGGCCGCGTCAATCACCAGCGACTTGTCCAGTTTCAACGTGTCAAAGTCGAACCGGCGCAGGTAGCCGAGGGAGGCAAACCCGCTGCCATAATCATCCAATGCCACGGTAAAGCCCGCGTCACGAATGGCGCGAAGCGCGCCTGGAATGCGTGTGGGGTCAGATAGCATCGCGCCTTCGGTGATCTCTATTTCGATCCGTGATGGCTCGATCCCGTGGGCGCAGATGTTTTGCACGATCTGGTCGTGAAAACCTTCCTCGATGATCTGCAGGGGAGAGATATTAACGTTAATTTTGAACGGATGCGGGGCGGCGGCCAGATCATGACTGACCCGGTTCACGACAAAGCGTGTCAGCGGCCCGATCAGGTTGTTGATCTCGGCGATGGGGACGAAAATGTCGGGCTCAACCGCGCCCAAGGCCTCACACTGCCAGCGCAACAGCGCCTCTGCACTGCGGATTTTGCGCGACCTTGCGTCAAGGATTGGCTGGTAGAGTACCCGCAACCCATCGCCGCTTTCAATGGCATGGGCAAGCTCTGTCAAAATCTCGGTTTCTTTTTTGATCTCTAAGTTTGGGGCCTGGAGCGCTGTTTCTAAGGGTTCTGCGGCATCAAGATCGGTCTGATCCGCACTGGTGTCTAGGACAAAGGCAAGTTTTACGCTTCCCGCAATCGCCAAGCCACCAGACCCGAAAGCAAGCCACAGGTATTCGGACAAAGACGCCAAAAGGCTCACGCAAATGAGGACCGCAACGCTCAGGTTGCCGATCAACGCTATGCGCCTGCCTTGTTTCATACAGCGCCGTGATGAGGGGCCAAGCCGCGCCATGTGCAACATCGGTCCCTCGGAAATCTGGGCATCAAACGCGACCTTCCCGTCTTGTTGGACAGGACCACGGTCTCACGGAAGGATTAATGGTGTCTTAATTTTCATTAAGCAAAGCTGAAAATCAACTCAGGTATCTTAACGCCAGAAAGCCAGCCATTCGGTAAGCTCCAGCAGTTTCTTGGTCAAAAAGATTGTCCATTCGGCGTCGCGCAAAAACACGTCCACGCCGACGATTAACACAACGATGATCGCGAGAACGAACGCAAGTCGATTGCTCATAGGCTGGAATGTCGGGCCGGGGGGCCGCCTTCTTATTCAGAGGCGTCCCATTGCAGCGGCCACGTCGGCCATGCGGCAGGAAAAGCCCCATTCGTTGTCATACCAGGCCAACACCCGAACAGTGCGCCCACCCACAACCTTAGTCTGGTCTGGCGCGAAGATCGACGAATAATTCGTGTGGTTGAAATCGATGGAGACTTTTTGCTCAGGGTCGTAGGACAAAACGGCGCCCATATGGCCTTGCGCGGCTTCTGCGACCACAGCGTTGACGTCCTCGACAGTAACGTCCTTGCTGGCTTCAAAGGTCAGATCGACGGCAGACACGTTTGGTGTCGGCACCCGCATCGCGGTTCCGTCCAGCTTGCCAGACAGCTCCGGCAGCACCTCGCCAAGGGCTTTGGCCGCACCGGTGGAGGTCGGGATCATCGCCATAGCGGCGGCGCGCGCGCGGTACAGATCGGAGTGGCGGCGATCCAGTGTCGGCTGATCACCGGTATAGGAATGGATCGTGGTCATGATCCCGCGCTCGATGCCGATGGCCTCGTTGAGAACTTTGGCGAGCGGGGCCAGACAATTGGTTGTGCACGACCCGTTGGAGACGATCTTGTTGGCGGGCACCAGATCGCGGTGGTTCACACCATAAACGATCGTCTTGTCGACATCTTTCGCAGGCGCAGAGATCAAAACGCGTTTTGCGCCGCGCTCCAGATGCACTGCTGATTGCGGGCCGGAATTGAACTTGCCGGTGCATTCCAGAACCACGTCGATGCCGTCCCAGTCCAGCTCGGACGGATCATAGGTGGAGAACACTTTCATCGGGCCACGGCCCAGATCCATGGTGTCGCCATCAATGCGGATCTCGCTGCCGAAGCGGCCATGAACGGAATCGTATTTCAAAAGATGGGCGTTCGTCTCGATCGGGCCAGTTGCGTTGATCGCGACCACTTGAATATCGTTGCGGGCAGCTTCGGTGATGTGGGCAAGCGTACAGCGCCCGATACGTCCAAATCCGTTAATAGCTACTGTCGTTGTCATATCACCTTACTCCATACCGAACTGCGCCCCTGAGGGTGTTATAGGGATACAGCGCGTATGCGAGAAGACGAAAAATGCTGATTTGCCAGCCTGTTAGCGTTAACAGCGGTAAGTTTCTGATCCGATTTCTGACCAGTTTCCGCTGTTAGCGATAACTGTTTCCGCCCACAGAAAAATACCGGGACAATGCCCGGTATCTATACATGGTGAGTCGCCTCACGTTTTGAGGGGGCCGCGCCTAGGCTGCATCGCTTTCCAGACGGGCCGCCAAAGCCTCCGCACGGGCGGCGATCTCGGCGAAACTGTCGGTCACCGCATCGGGGATCACGGCAACTTCGACCCGCTCAGCAGGGGCGGCCTTCAAGGTCTCAATCTCGTATTTCATGGCGCGCGACTGCTCATCCATTTTGCGCAATTCTTCTTCCAGACCAGCGGTTTTATCCGCAAGCATCAGACCCGCCATCAATAGCATCCGCGTCTCGGGCATCCGGCCAATTTGTTCCGACAGCACCATCGCTTCATTGTTCAAAAGCTTGGCGGCCGATTGCAGGAAATGCTCTTCACCGGTCTGACAGGCAACCTGGAAGCTGCGGCCACCGATATTGATCTCTACTTCAGGCATCTCACACTCCCTCTTTGATCATGGGGCCCAGCTCGGCCAGAATCTCGTCCAACTCGTCCAGATCGGCCTGACGGCGCGCGTTCAGGTCCATGATCTGGGCGGAGTATTCCGGATCGGGATCGACATGTTCACCCGCCCGCAGCGCCGCGTTGTTTTCCGACAATTGATCCACCAGCGTTTGCAGGCGCAGGTTTTCTGCCGCCAATCCTTCGATGCGTTTGGCCATGCGGCCTTGACGGGTCTCCATCCGCTCTATCCGGGCCGTGTGCTTTTCGCGGGCGACGACCATCCGTTCAATTGTAGCGCGCTCGATTTCCAGTTCTTCTATCAGTTCGGCATGATCCGCAGAAGCGCCGCTGACACCTGGTGCGCCATCGGTGCTGCGAACGCGGTCCAGCCCTTTGCCAATCCGATCCAGCGCGGCGGTAATTCTGCGCTCTAGCTCCACAATATCTGGCATATCCAATCCCTTTTGTTGTCCGGAGCCGTGCCTGATCCAGTTTCGTTAAAAACCGGGGCCGTTCCTTTGCGACTTATGGTTAATCGTACTATCGAATCGATAGGCCCTGTTTCGCAAGTCCTTCCTACGAGAATTCGCAGATTTATGCCTCTATATTGCGCCTTTTCGCGCGTTTTAGCCGGAAAACCACAAGAAATTGCGGTTGGGTCGCGGGGATGACCCGCAGAACAGCGATCAAGGGCTGCTACGCGCTTGAACTCACCGCCCACACTGGTATCACCCTTGGCAAAATCAACGCTGCTGAGAGCCAGCCACCAAGGGGGACTTGTTACGTGGATATTGAGAGCTTGCGCGCCAGACATCCGGAACACTGGAAGAAGGCATGTGCGATCCGCACATTGACACTGGACGCGGTTGCGGCGGCCAATTCAGGCCATTCTGGCATGCCGATCGGGATGGCCGATGTGGCAACGGTTTTGTACGAAAAGCACCTCAAGTTTGACGCAAGCGCCCCAAACTGGCCGGACCGCGACCGGTTCATTTTGTCGGCGGGCCACGGCTCCATGCTGCTGTATTCGCTGCTGCATCTGACCGGCTACAAGGACATGACGCTCGATCAGGTGAAAAATTTCCGCCAACTGGGCGCGATCACGGCGGGCCATCCGGAATATGGCCATGCCGAAGGGATCGAGACGACGACCGGACCTTTGGGGCAGGGGATCGCCAATTCCGTTGGGTTTGCCATCGCCGAAGAGGTGCAGCGCGCGCGGTACGGCAAGAAGCTGGTCGATCACTATACTTACGTGATCGCGGGCGACGGTTGTCTGATGGAAGGCGTCAGCCAGGAAGCCATCGGGCTTGCGGGCCGTCACGAGCTGGGCAAGCTGGTTGTTTTCTGGGACAACAACAACATCACCATCGACGGCACGGTCGAGCTGTCTGATCGCACCGATCAGGTCAAGCGCTTCAAAGCGTCGGGCTGGCATGTGCAGGAAATCGACGGCCACGATCCGGAAGAGATCGATGAGGCCATCACCAAGGCCAAGAAGACCGGCAAGCCATCGATGATCGCGTGCAAAACCAACATCGCCTTGGGGACCTCTGCGCAGGATACCTCCAAAGGCCATGGTGCGTTGACAGATGAAAAGCTGATCGCCGACGCGCGTGAGGCTTACGGTTGGCCCTATGGCCCGTTCGAAATTCCGGGCGACGTGAAATCGGCTTGGGAGGCTATCGGGTCTCGCGGGGCTGAGGCACGCGCAGCGTGGGAAGACCGGTTCGCGAGCGTGTCCGCTGGCCGTCAAAAGCAGTTCAATCGCGAATTGTCCGGCGAGGTGCCAAACAAGCTGTCGGCCACGATCAAGGCGCTGAAAAAGCAGATCAGCGAGACGCAGCCAAAGGTTGCAACCCGCAAGGCCTCCGAGATGGCGCTGGAAGTGATCAACCCGATTATGGGCGAAACATTCGGTGGCTCTGCCGATTTGACGGGATCAAATAACACGCTCACGGCGGATTTGGGGGTGTTCAGCCCGGACAATCGCAAGGGGCGCTACATGTATTACGGCATCCGTGAGCACGGGATGGCCGCTGCAATGAACGGCATGGCGCTGCATGGTGGTGTCAAAGCTTACGGCGGCACGTTCATGTGTTTCACCGATTACGCGCGGGGCGCGATGCGCCTGTCTGCGTTGATGGGCGTGCCGGTGACCTATGTGATGACGCATGATTCCATTGGTCTGGGCGAGGATGGCCCGACACACCAACCGGTTGAGCATCTGTCGATGCTACGCGCAACGCCCAACACCAACGTGTTCCGCCCCGCAGATGCCGTGGAGACCGCCGAGGCCTGGGAGATTGCGCTCAGCTCAAAGAAAACACCGTCGGTTCTTGCACTCAGCCGTCAGGGACTGCCGACCGTTCGTACCGAGCACAAGTTGAAAAACCAAGTGGCTTCCGGGGCTTACGTCTTGGCGGAAGCGGAAGGCAAGCGTCAGGCGATCTTGATGGCGACAGGCTCCGAAGTGTCGGTCGCGATGGCAGCCAAGGCGCTTTTGGAAGCCGACGGGATCGGCACCCGCGTCGTGTCCATGCCGTGCTGGGAGCTGTTTGAAGAGCAAGACGAGACCTATCGCCGCAAGGTTCTGCCTGCCGGTCCGGTGCGTGTTGCTGTTGAGGCTGGCATACGCTTTGGCTGGGATCGGTGGCTCTTTGGGG
>CAYGQQ010000091.1:0-12182 GCA_964352105.1 uncultured Rhodobacterales bacterium
TAGCCCCGATGCTTTTAAAAATGAAGCACGAGTTTTGTGTTTTGGCTAGAGTTTTTTAACCTGTGTGAAAAATAGTTTCCCGTGGGTTGAGCGTTTCTTGAGACGGTGCTAGCGTTTGAGTCGAATATTTTTCTACCTGTGGGAGGGCTGTGGCCATGTGCGGGATCGTAGGACTATTTTTGAAAGACAAATCTCTTGAGCCTGAATTGGGCACGATGCTGACGGATATGTTGATCACGATGACGGATCGCGGGCCTGACAGTGCGGGGATTGCGATTTATGGCGACGAAACAAAGGGTAAGACCAAGCTGACGGTGCAATCAGACACGCCTGACATTGACTTTGCGACGCTGGAAAAAGACCTCGGCAAGATGATCGAGGGATCTGTTGCGATGGGGGTGAAGGACACGCATGCGGTCCTTGATATCCAGGCCGATCAAGTGGCCCCGGCGCGGGCGGCACTTGGCGAGATAAGACCGAATGTGCGGGTCATGAGTTACGGCGAGACGCTGGAGATCTTCAAAGAGGTGGGTTTGCCTAAAAATGTGGCAGACCGGTTTGACGTGCGGAAAATGAGCGGAACCCACGGGATCGGTCACACGCGCATGGCCACTGAGTCGGCGGTCACGACAATGGGGGCACACCCGTTCAACACAGGGTCCGATCAATGCCTCGTTCACAATGGATCGCTGTCCAACCACAACTCCCTGCGCCGTAAGCTGCGCCGCCTTGGTGTTCACATCGAGACCGAGAATGATACGGAAGTTGGCGCGGCCTACTTGACCTGGAAGATGCAAACCGGATCGACTTTGGGCCAAGCGTTACAAAGCGCGCTGGACGATCTCGACGGGTTCTTCACCTTCCTTGTCGGCACGAAAGACGGCTTTGGCGTGGTTCGTGACCCAATTGCTTGCAAACCCGCGGTGATGGCGGAGACAGATCAATACGTGGCCTTCGGGTCCGAATACCGCGCTTTGGTCAACCTGCCCGGCATCGAAGAAGCACGGGTTTGGGAGCCAGAGCCTGCAACCGTTTATTTTTGGTCACATAACGCGGCCCCAACCGCCCAGGAGAAAGCGGCCTAAATGCAAATCTTCGATCTAGAAGCGCAAGGATTGCGCGCGCTCAATTCCACGCTGCATGCGCAGACGGACAATACCAACCAGACCAAATGGGAAATTATCAACCCACGAGGCAGCCACGCGATTGCGGTCGGTCTCGACGCCCCGATTGAGGTGAATGTCAAAGGCTCCACGGGGTATTACTGCGCGGGCATGAACAAGCAGGCGACCGTGCATGTGCATGGCTCCGCCGGGCCTGGCACGGCGGAGAACATGATGTCGGGCACGGTGATTGTTGAGGGCGATGCCTCGCAATATGCCGGGGCCACGGGGCATGGCGGCACGCTTATTATCAAGGGCAATGCGTCCTCGCGCTGCGGCATCTCCATGAAGGGGATCGACATTATCGTGCATGGCAATATCGGCCATATGTCCGCGTTCATGGCGCAATCGGGCAATATCGTTGTGTGCGGCGACGCAGGCGATGCGCTCGGCGACAGCTGCTACGAGGCGCGCTTTTTTGTGCGCGGCTCGGTCAAATCGCTGGGGGCGGATTGCATCGAAAAGGAGATGCGCCCCGAACATATCGCGATCCTCGAAGAACTGCTGGAGCGGGGCGGTTGTGACGCCAAAGCCTCCGAGTTCAAGCGCTATGGCTCTGCCCGGACGCTTTATAACTTCGACGTCGACAACGCTGCGACTTATTAAGGAACACGGGAATGAAAGACCACGACGCACGGGGCATCCCGCACACGACACCGCGCCATTCGGCCACCTTCACGCAAGACGCCAATAGCGACATCAGGCGCGCGGCGGCCACCGGGATTTATGACATCCGGGGCGGCGGCGCGAAGCGCAAGGTTCCGCATTTTGACGATCTGCTGTTTTTGGGCGCCTCGATCTCGCGCTACCCGCTGGAAGGCTACCGGGAGAAGTGCGGCACGAACGTGACGCTTGGGGCGCGCCATGCCTCCAACCCCATTGAGCTGGATATCCCGATCACCATCGCGGGCATGAGCTTTGGCGCGCTGTCTGGCCCCGCCAAGGAAGCGCTGGGGCGCGGCGCAAGTGCGGCGGGAACATCGACCACCACCGGCGACGGTGGCATGACGCCTGAAGAGCGCGGCCATTCCTCAAAGCTGGTCTATCAATACCTGCCCTCACGCTACGGGATGAACCCTGATGATCTGCGCAAAGCCGACGCGATCGAGATCGTGGTGGGCCAGGGCGCGAAACCCGGTGGCGGCGGCATGCTTCTGGGCCAGAAGATCTCGGACCGCGTGGCCGAGATGCGCAACCTGCCCAAAGGCATTGACCAGCGCTCGTCGTGTCGTCACCCCGACTGGACTGGCCCCGATGATCTTGAGATCAAGATCCTGGAGCTGCGTGAGATCACCGGCTGGAAAGTGCCAATCTATGTGAAGGTCGCGGGTGCGCGGCCTTACTTTGACACGACGCTGGCCGTGAAAGCGGGCGCGGATGTTGTGGTGCTGGATGGCATGCAAGGCGGCACCGCCGCCACGCAGGATGTCTTCATCGAACATGTGGGCCAGCCGACACTGGCCTGCATTCGCCCCGCAGTGCGCGCATTGCAAGACCTTGGCATGCACCGCGAGGTGCAGCTGATCGTGTCGGGCGGTATCCGCAACGGGGCGGATGTGGCCAAGGCCATGGCGCTTGGTGCGGATGCGGTGGCCATCGGCACGGCAGCCTTGATCGCGCTTGGCGACAATGACCCGAAATGGGAGGCTGAGTATAATGCGCTTGGCACCACGGCGGGGGCCTATGATGACTGGCATGAAGGCCGGGACCCAGCAGGCATCACAACCCAGGACCCCGACCTGATGAAGCGGTTTGACCCCGTTGAAGGCGGGCGCAGGCTGCGCAACTACCTCAAAGTGCTGACCCTTGAGGCGCAAACCATCGCGCGGGCTTGCGGCAAGAACCATATGCACAATCTGGAACCTGAAGATCTTGTGGCCCTGACGATGGAGGCCGCTGCAATGGCGCAAGTTCCGCTCGCTGGCACTGACTGGTACCCCGGCAAACCAAACACATCATACTGACACACAAAGGGCGCGGCCGAGACGGTACGCGCCCTGTGCACCAAAAGACCAAGAGGGATAAACGACAATGGCTACTGATCTCGCAAAATTTGCCAAAGACAATGGCATCAAATACTTCATGATCTCCTTCACCGATCTGTTCGGCGGCCAGCGTGCAAAGCTGGTCCCTGCCCGCGCGATCGCCGATATGCAAGCAGACGGTGCGGGCTTTGCAGGCTTTGCCACATGGCTTGATCTGACACCGGCGCATCCCGACATGCTGGCGGTGCCCGATCCTGAAGCCGTTATCATCTTGCCCTGGAACACCGAAATCGCCTGGGTACCCAGCAATTGCGTGATGGAAGGCGAAGACGTCGCCCAAGCCCCCCGCAACGTCTTGCGCAAACTGATCGCGGAGGCTGCAGCGGACGGCATGCATGTCAAAACCGGCATCGAGGCGGAGTTCTTCTTGCTCACCCCAGCGGGCGATCAGATCAGCGATGAATATGATACCGCCGCCAAGCCCTGCTATGATCAGCAAGCCTTCATGCGGCGTCTTGATGTGATCCGCGAGATCTCCGATCATATGCTGGAGCTGGGCTGGAACCCCTATCAAAACGACCATGAGGACGCCAATGGCCAGTGGGAAATGAACTGGGATTTTGACGACGCCCTGCGTACCGCCGACAAGCACAGCTTCTTCAAGTTCATGACCAAATGCGTGGCCGAGAAACATGGCTACCGCGCGACCTTTATGCCCAAGCCCATCGAAGGACTGACCGGCAATGGCTGCCATGCCCATATCTCGGTCTGGGACGCGCCGGGCAGCGCGTCTAAGACCAACATCTTCGCGATGCAGCCCAATGATAGCTCGCAAACCGCCGAACTGGGCCTGTCCGAGAAAGGCCGCCACTTCCTAGGCGGCATTATGAAACACGCCTCCGCGCTGGCCGCGATCACCAACCCGACCGTGAACAGCTACAAACGTATCAACGCCCCGCGCACAATGTCGGGCGCGACATGGGCACCCAACACCGTCACCTGGACCGGCAACAACCGCACCCATATGGTGCGCGTCCCCGGCCCCGGCCGGTTCGAGCTGCGCCTGCCCGACGGCGCGGTGAACCCGTACCTTCTGCAAGCCGTTATCATCGCCGCGGGCCTGTCGGGTGTGCGCGCACAGGCAGATCCCGGCAAACGCCACGACATCGACATGTATGCAGACGGCCACAAAGTCCGCGGCGCACCAAAGCTGCCGCTGAACATGCTCGACGCGATGCGCGCCTATGACCGCGACAAGGAGCTAAAAGCCGCCATGGGCGAAGAGTTCTCGGCGGCCTACCTGAAAATGAAGCAGCAAGAATGGAATGATTTTACGTCCCACTTCTCGCAATGGGAAAAAGACAACACGCTGGATATATGATCCCAGCCCTCGCCAAAAATACCGCTCTGGAATTGAGTATTTAAGGCAAAGAGAAGCGAATTAGATCAGCTTCTTCTTGCCCAAATACCTCCCGCCGGAGGCTCCCGCCCTCAACATCAATGCTACAGGAGATCAGAATGACAAAACGCGTCGCAATCATCGGTGCAGGGCCCGACCACGTCTGATACCGCTCCAAAACCGACCTTTAGCAAACACCCAAATTCGCCAACGGCCCACTTTCGAAATGCCACGTCGTTCTATTTCGGCCGTATCAATTCCAGCACGTTGCGAATAAATTCAACCTCTCTGACAGGTTTGATCAGGTGCCGGTCGTCCGGTTTGAGCCCATTTCCATGGATCGCGGCTTCCGACGGATAGCCCGAAACAAACAGGACCATGAGGTCTGGATCAAACTGGCGCGCACGGTGTGCAAGTTCAGGTCCCTGAAGCGATCCCGGCATCACAATATCGGTAACCAACAAATCCGGACGCAACCCTGACGACAGCTTGAGGAATGCGTCGTCCCCGGTGGCAGCCTCTATGACCTTCAGATCTTCGTTTCGCAGCTGCTTTGCAAGAATGCGCCGAACTTCGGCTTCATCTTCAACCAGCAAGACCGTTTTCCCCGAGACGCCCGCCCGAGAAAACAGCTTCTCCAGCGCTTCGGTTGTGTCGCCATCCTTCGCCACGGGCAGGTACAACTTGAAGGTCGAGCCCAGCCCCGGCTCGCTATAGGCGCGGATCGTGCCGCCCGATTGCTTCAGGAACCCGAAGACCATCGACAGCCCGAGCCCAGTGCCCTCCCCGATTGGTTTTGTCGTGAAGAACGGGTCGAAAATCTTCGCCAGGGTTGCGCCGTCCATTCCGGCACCGGTATCTGTAATCGCAAGCATCACAAATCGCCCGGGTTCAATATCCTCGCCTCGGACATCGATATATTCGGGATCTATCCTGACATTTCGTGTTTCCATCGTGATGCAGCCACCATTCGGCATAGCGTCGCGGGCGTTGTTGAGAATGTTCAGGGTTGCGGTCTCCAGAAGCGCCGCATCGACATTTGTCTTCCAAAGACCTGCCCCGGTAATGGTCTTGATCTCGATGCTCGCTGGAAACAGGCGCTGAACAAGACGGTCGGCCTCGCCCACCGCTTCATTGATGTCATAGACGACGGGGGTCAGCCTTGCTTTGCGGCCATAGGACAAAAGCTGCTGCGTAAGCTCAGCGCCGCGCCGGGTCGAGGTCACCGCGCTGGAAATGAACTCCATCCGGTCGGGATCATCAGGGTCGCGCTCAAGAAACTCCAGATTCCCCTGAATCACGGCAAGCAGGTTGTTGAAATCATGCGCAACACCCGCCACCAGATTGCCAATGGCGTCTTGGCGTTGCTTCTGACGCAGTTCGGTTTCAACGCGTTTTGTCTCGGTATTGTCGAACATGATCGCAAGTGAGCGGACGTAGTTTTCTTCTTTGTCGTATTGCGCAATCGCCGACATCAGCACCGGGACAATCGTTCCATCCTTACGGACGAAATCATAGGGAATATTGTAGATGCTTCCCGCTTTAAAAAACTGCGGAAGGACCGTTTCCATCGCGAATTTGCGGGATGCGTCAGTCAGAAAATCGACCGATTTTCGCCCGATCAACTCAGGGGCCTCATAGCCAAGTTTGTCCGCCCAAAAGCGGCTTACATTTATCAAGATGCCTTTTGAATCGATAGAATGCATAAGGATCGGAGCAGCCGCAAACAGAGCCTCAAACGGGTCATCCGACTCAACTGACTTCCAATACCGAAGAATATTATTGGTCATTGAAAAAAGCCTTTTCTCCGAACTAACGCAAAAACCGGCTTAGTCCAAAATGTACTCTGTGATCCTAATTCAAAAAGCCTAGGGTGAAAAAAACGAGAATTCAACCTACTCGCAAGGGAACGAGGTCGGGGTCTGACGCGAAGGCACGGATGCTGGAAGGCCTACGGACGAATGCGGGCCGGTAACAAAGGCCGATCTTCACCAACAAGATAATCCACTCTATTCAAATGAATAAACGGCATCTAATCTGCGGCACGAAACAGAGATGGGGGACCAGAATATGCGAAGGTTGATCGTCGGGGTTGTGACACATGGGGTCGCGGTTGCGATTGGGTTTGGCTTGGGAATTTACCTGCTTCCGATCTTGACCGCGCCGCCGTCTCCGGACGCCGCGACGTTGGAGGCCGTGGCGCAAGATGCCACCTATAGCGCTGAAATCGCAGAGGATTTGCCCGGAAATGACTTTGTCCATTGGGGCAAGGGCACGCTGAGCCTGACCCCAACCCAGATCGTCCATACCGGAGAACTCGCGCCGGGGCCGGATTACATGGTTTACCTCGTGCCCGAGTTTGTGGATCATGAGGATGGTTTTGAGCCGCTCAAGGCAAACAGCCAACTTGTCGGGCCTGTTAAGACCTTCAATGGATTTGTTTTGGACATGCCAGACGGCATCGATCTGGACGCCTATACAACTGTTTTGATCTGGTGCGAAGCCTTCTCCGAATTCATCGCGGCGGCGCAGTACCGTTAAGCGTAACGCCTGTGTTATATGCGGTCAGAGGAGTATCAATGGTGACAGCCCATGCCCTGCCTGTCCCCTGCCCCAGCCCTGACGGCGGTTTAACAGCGTAGCCCTTTGTCATTTCCGCTACGCGCTGGCTGAGGCCGAACTTCTCTTATTGGATTTGAAAGTTCCGTCGGTATTCTGTCGGTGTCACACTTAAGGCTTTGAGAAAGGCGCGCCGCATTCGGTCTTCGTCCAAAAAGCCGCTTCCCAAGGCAATCTGCTTAATACTCTGAGAGGTGTTTTCCAAAAGATCGCGCGCCTTTTCAACGCGCATCCGCTGGACGGCCTTCGCCGGTGTCTCCCCCATCACGCGTGTGTAGACTCGGGCAAAATTGCGCGGACTCATACCGGCATTCTGCGCCAAATCTACAACCGATAACTGGGCCGCTATGTTTTCCGCGATCCATTCGTGCAGCCTCTCAAAGCGGCCATCTTTGTCGCGCATCTGACGTCCCAATGTCGGACTGAACTGAGACTGACCGCCTGACCGCGCCATTTGCACCACCATGGATCTTGCCATCGCCAGTGCCGCTGCCCGCCCAAGATCTTGCGACACGATAGCCAAGGCCATGTCGATCCCTGCGGTGACACCTGCGGAGGTCCAGACCGGGCCGTCATTTACAAAAATCGGGTCCAGTTCGACCTCAACGCCGGGAAATGCCTCTGCCAGTAATTTGCAGTCATCCCAATGCGTAACCGCGCGCCGACCGTCCAGCAATCCTGCCGCCGCGAGGATCAACGCGCCCGAACAGACCGAACAGACACGCTGCGCACCTTTGGCGAGTGTTTTTACGGTTTCGACGAGCTTAGGGTCGTGCATACCAATCAGCGCGCCGTCGCCACCCACGACGACAAGCGAATGGATATCGCGCCCTGAAAGATCGCAGACCGGATCGCTCGGGCATGGCACAACCGTGTTTGTCTCAACAAGTCCCCCGGCCATTGAGACGACGACGCACTCATAGCCCTGTTGTTCGGTGACGGGGTCAAGCGCGTGCGAAAATACCTGTAGGGGCCCGACCAAGTCCAAAAGCACGATGTCGGGATAGATGACAAAGACGACCAAGCGCCTTGCCTGAGAACCTCCAGCGGATTTGGCAGTTTTTACAGTCATATTGTCATTTATGCCAACTGAAATACGGATAGTCTAGCGATCAGACCATGGAGGGACTAAAATGTTGAAACTCAAGCCGAATTGCGAATGCTGTGACAAAGACTTGCCACCCAGCGCCCCTGACGCCCGCGTGTGTTCCTTTGAATGCACGTTCTGCGCTGACTGCGCCGACATGCGCTTTTCCAACACATGCCCCAATTGCGGGGGCAACTTTGTGCCGCGCCCCGTGCGCCCCGCTGACAAACTTCTCAAGTTTCCAGCTTCCACGCAGCGCTTTACCAAGGCCCATGCGGCCTGCGTTGAGTTTCAGACCTGACAGCCGGAGGCGGTAATGACTGACCCGACCCATATCCTGAACTGGCGCAGGATCACGCCGCGCATCACAACATCAGGGCAACCAAGCGAAACGCAACTCGCTGATATCCAGGCTTTGGGTGTCACGCATATCCTTAACCTCGGGCCGCATCACAATAAGGGCGCGCTGGATGATGAACCCGGCACGGTTGCGTCCCTTGGGATGAACTACGTTTACATCCCCGTCGAGTTTGAGGCGCCCACCAATCAGAACTTTGCGGATTTTCTAGCGGCGATTGAGGGAAATTCCGACACCAAAATCCATGTCCATTGCATCTACAACGCGCGGGTCAGTGCTTTTTTCTACCGCTATGCGAAGACGCGGGCAGATTTCTCCCAGACCCGCGCATTCGAAATCATGGACAGTATTTGGAAGCCGGGCAATGACTGGGCAGATTTCATCGCTGATCCGGCCGCCAAGGGGATGCCCAACCGCTACGCTGGCGATGATTATTGACCGAGCAACCAGATCAGGGCCGACACTGTTGGACCGGCAGGCAGATGTGCAGCCTTGTAGAGAGCTGGACAACCTGTCCGAAAAATTCGCTTTGAGTCCAACCCGACAAGTTGTTGCATCGCGGCCGATGCCGGGCATCACAATTGATGGGCTCGCCGCGGCATGATTTAGGAAAATGCATCAAAACACTGCCGCCAACGCCACGGCGGCATGAACACCGTCGATCAGTCGTAATGGCATGTCTTTGCTTTCATCGATGATATGCACCATACGGGCGCGTCCCAAAACAACGCTGTCGACGTTATCTTCTAGCGATGCCCTGCGGATTTCTTCTTTGACTTGCCGCGTTGCGTTTTCGCGATCATTATCGAGTGCCAGGACCGGCACACCGCTTACTCTGACCCGCCCAAGGTTTTGTTCCAAAACATAGTTTTTGATATTCGTGGCGAGAACCGGAACGGATACATCCAAGGTCGTCACAACGGAAAACCGCCGCCCATACAGCGACGCCAGATGGTAAACCGCTTGGCCAATACCGATAACCGCAAATCGGGTTGCCCATGCAATTCGCACGGCAGATCAAATCGCCGCCCGCGTCGTAGGATCTTAGGCCAGTTTGAACCGCACGGGAATTCCGCGCCTTTTTGGAATAAATAGTCGCGAGGGTGCCACGTGCAAATGCGTCAACTGGCGCGCAGTTTCCTAAACTCAACACGCGACATAGCCCACCCATGGACGCAGAAAACACCATCGTTGAACCGTATGATAAATTTGAACGATTTGGCTGGATGGTAGGGTTCGCACCCGGGCCATCCACTTTTTTTTCAAACAAGCTGGCCCGGGGACGTTAAGTTTCAAGCGGAACAGATCATCTGAGCGAGTTCGTCTTCCTCGTCATCCTCTGCAAGATATTCGAGATCTTCCATCATTCCTGTGACGGGCAAAATATCTGACAGCAGGACCTCATCAGTGATCATCCGGGTCTGGATTTCCATGTCCTCCATCGCTGCGATTTCAGGCTCCTCTTCCGCGGCTTCCGGCGCGTCTGCAACGCTGGTGTCACCCTCATCGTCCTCGTCCCGCGTGATCCCAAAGAATTTATAAAGCAGATCAATCAGCTCGTTGAGAAGTTCTTCGATCTTGGCGATATCCTCTTCTGCCGGGTCTTCCTCCTCTTCTGGCGCTTCTTCTTCGGATCTGTCATCGGAAGGGTCTTCATCCGGGTCCTCATCAACAGGGTCGTCTTCGCTCCCGCCGTCTTCAGGAGCCTCTTCCTCTGCCTCATCCTCTTCGGGGCCAACCTCGTCCGGGTCACCATCTTCTGGAACTTCTACGACAGGATCTTCATCAAGCACCTCGTCCTCAGGGTTTTCTGGGGCATCTTCATCATTCGCATCGGAAGCATCCTCTTCGGGAGTGTCGCCTTCTTCCGCAGGCTCACCCTCCGCGTCATCTTCTTCAGGGGCCTCATCGCCGTCTTCCGCTGGGTCTTGCTCTGCGTCGTCGTCCTCAGCATCTTCTTCGGGTGAGCCCACGACAGGATCGTCAGCGGGAACGTCTTCCGGTTCTTCCTCCGTTTCCGGCCCATCCCCATACAGCACGCCCAGCGCGTCGAAGTCGCCGCCGGCCTCGGAGAGGAATACAGCCTCGACATCCTCGACCGGTCGGTCGAGTAGCAGGACATTTCCAATCTCCCCATCGAATTGCCATTCCAGATTGTCGTCATCGCCATCGCGGGTGCGCGTCGAGGCCCCGAGAACCAGATCCTCAGTGTTGCCCAACATCCCGTCCGGGAAGCCCTCGGCCGTATCCACCTGTGCCCCATTCAAGAACAGTTGCACCTCGTTACCGGAGAAGGTGAAGGCCATATGGTATTCTTCACCCGCCTCAATATTGATATCGCGATCGAACAGGAACGTCTGATCGTTTTCGCTTTGGAACCGGAGTTTGAAATCGCCCCGGTCGTCAATATAGGCCGTCAGGTGGCCGCCATCCTTGAACCCGCTGTGATCTTTGGAAAACAGCGCTTGATTGCCCTCGCCCGGCGTGTTCGCGGTGAAGCTGAACGCCCATGTCCCCTCGGCCACGGCCAGTGCATCTGTGTGAGGGATCTCTACGGGCGGATTGCCATCGCCAAACACGCCCCCTTCATGGGAAAACAGCACATTGGGGGCTTCAAGCTTATCGTCAACGGCGCGGGCAAGCTCCACATCGCCATTCAAAAGCCAAGGGTTGGAGGAGTACGCTTCGGGATTGTCAGCAAGCGGGTTGCCGTCGATGTCACGGGTGTCATAGCCGAAATGCATCTCGCCATCGACTTCGATGAATTTGGTGTCACCCGTTGGCGCAACAGCCTCCTGAATTTCGTCGATACTCTCGACAATGCCGTAATGTGCGCCCGCGTCGGTGATGACGTCCTCTTGCTCGACCCGGTCACCGTGAACGACGATATAGCCAAGCTCATCCTCGTCATGGGCACCCCCGCCATTGCCTTGCTGGGAATAGGCGCGGATGATCGACACCATGTCGTCGTCCACGCCGTCGCCATCCGTGTCGATAGTGCCGTATGTGACCTCGACCTCGGTCGTATGACCGATCACGGAGATCGTGTCTTCATCCGCGTCATAATCAGCGATGACATCAATGCCCAAATGATCAACCCAATGGTCATGCGTATAGGTATTCTCGCCTGCGACGCCGTGATAATTGATGTCGCGATTGTCCATCGCATGCTCAAACAGAATGTCCTTCTTTGCATTGATCAGCGTCTCGAACTTGAAGTGGTCAGCACCTTCACCACCGACAAGCACATCGTCGCCGATAAGGGGCTGATCGACCCAATCGATGAGCTTCATATATTGCGGGTCAATCGTGCCTTCCTCGTTCGGGCGGGACGGATCATCGAGCACCAACTGGCCGATCCGCTGCTCCCCAACATCCGAGCGACTAAGGAGCACGTCATCCCCCTCCCCGCCTTCCAGAAGATCAGAGCCACGCCCCCCATCAAGCGTGTCATTGCCAAGGCCTCCCATCAAGTGGTCGTCGCCATAGCCGCCTTGGATCGTATCGTTGCCGTCCCCGCCGTCGACAACATCGTCGCCAGCGCCCGCATCGATATCATCATCCCCGCCGA
>CAYGQQ010000092.1:0-9682 GCA_964352105.1 uncultured Rhodobacterales bacterium
CTTTGGTGATGCGCGGTGCGCCGAAAGATTTGTCCAGAACAACGTTCCGGCCTTTCGGGCCCAATGTTACTTTTACCGCGTTTGCCAGAATGTTGACGCCTTTGAGCATCTTGTTGCGGGCGTCGGTATCGAATTTGACGTCTTTAGCAGCCATTTTCATGTGCTCCTTTGAATTTCAGAATGTGGTAGGAAAGCTGTAGGGTGCGTGGTTTCACACACCTTCCCGTCAGGACAGAATGCCCAGAATGTCGCTTTCTTTCATGATCAGCAGCTCTTCGCCATCAACAGTCACTTCTGTGCCGGACCATTTGCCGAACAGAACGCGGTCGCCTGTGCTAACAGCCATCTCGATCAGCTCGCCGCTGTCTTTGCGGGCGCCTTCGCCAGCCGCGACGATTTCGCCCTCTGCCGGTTTTTCTTTTGCGCTATCGGGGATGATCAATCCACCGGAAGTCTTTTCTTCGCCTTCTGTGCGGCGAACCAACACGCGGTCGTGGAGTGGTTTCAATGCCATCTCTTGGTGCTCCTAAGCTCCGTGTTTCTCCCAAGGGTCTTTGCCCTTATTAGCACTCACCCTAGTCGAGTGCTAACGACGTGTAGCTAAGGAGCGTCCCACCCGGAGTCAACCAATCAACAACTTTTTTTTGCAAAAGAAATTTCTAAAAATGTCACCCGTAGTGTCGCAAGCCTTCAACACCCTTTGGTGTCAGCGCGTAGATGCCGGTTTCAACCCGTTCAAACCAGCCATAGTGATCATCCGCCATCAGCCGGGTTGCATTCGCCACATTCACGGCCTTGGCCACAACCGCGCCTTTGCTGGGACCGTTTTCCCTCAGAAATTCCGCACAACGTACCGCGTCCTGCCGGTACGCCGTCACCAACCCAACCCGTGTCTGGCCACCTTGGTTCGGGTCACCTACCCGCCGCGCAAACTCCCGCAACAGCCGTCCTGTTCGCTGTTTTGACTTGCGGGGCCGGTAAGGGGACGGATCAAGATGAACTTCCACCAGATCATCTTTCAGCCGTACGGTGATTAGCCCCAATCCCAAGCGCCTGCACAGGTGCTTGTTGTCTTTGAGCGCCTTCAGCCCCCGTTTGCCCGACACACGCGGCACCGCGATATAGACATCATCGCTAAGGCTCTGGCGCGCGGTCGCTTGATGAAACAGGCTTAGCGAAAACCCGGTTTTCAGCTCCACGATCACAGGATCATCGGTCCCGCGCACGCCCACAACATCACAGGCCCCGATCTCGGCCTTCACCTCATACCCTTGCCCTTCCAGAAACGTTTTGACGCCGGGATAGAGGGCCGTTTCGCGCAGTGGTTGGTCTGATTTCGCCATATCGGGCATCCTAGCTTTGATCGCGCCCGTGACAAGCCAAACCACTGCGCCTATAAGGCCCGCAAACAGACACGCCTTCTAGGAATGACACGATGACAACACTTATTTTTGGCCACAAATCCCCTGACACAGACTCCACCGGGTCGCCCTTGATCTGGGAATGGTTTCTCAACCACCAAGGCGGGGACGCAAAAGCCGTTCTACTGGGGGAGCCCAATACAGAAGCCGCCTTCATGTTGGCGCGTTGGTCGCTTGATAAGCCTGACATCATTCAAAGCCTTACCGATGGGCAACCCTGTATCATCGTTGACACAAACAACCCCGCCGAACTGCCTGACAATATCAACGATACAGATGTGCAGGCGATCATTGACCACCACAAACTGGTGGGCGGGCTGGAAACCGCAGGCCCCATCGACATCACCATTCGCCCTCTGGCCTGCACCGCCACGATCATGCACGATCTGATGGGCGATCACGCAAACCACATGCCAGACGCGATCAAAGGCGCGATGCTGTCCTGCATCCTGTCCGACACGCTGGAATTCCGCTCGCCGACCACAACACCGACCGACAAAGCGCTGGCAGAACGCCTGGCAAAAGATCTGGGCATCTCCATTCCAGACTACGCGGCCGAGATGTTTGCTGCGAAATCTGACGTCTCCGCCTTCTCGGACGCCGAGCTCTTGCGCATGGACAGCAAGGAATACGCCGTTGAGGGCACGAAATTCCGCGTCTCTGTGCTGGAAACCACAGCGCCAGATGTGGTCCTGAACCGCAAGGCCAGCCTTATGGAAGCAATGCCTAAAGTTGCGCAGGAAGATGGCGTCGATCAGGTCCTGCTGTTCGTGGTTGATATCCTCAAGGAAGAGGCCACGTTGCTTTTGCCGAACGACGTGACGAAAACCGTAGCGGAAAAGTCTTTCGCAACCATCTGCGGCGACGCCGATACGGTGGTTTTGCCCGGCATCATGAGCCGCAAGAAACAAATCATCCCAAACCTCAAACTCTGAGTGAGGTCGGCTTCTTTTTGGTAAAAATACCTCCGCCGGAGGCACCCGCCCGCGCAATATTCCTGTGATCAGACAAAAAGGCACCTGCCATGACCAAAATCATCGACACGCTTTCAGAGGTATCTGATCAATATGATGCGTTTTTTGTGGATCTTTGGGGGTGCATTCACGACGGCCTGAAACCGTTCGAGACCGCGGTCTCCGCTATGCAGGATTACCGCGCCAAAGGTGGGACGGTTATCTTCGTGACAAACGCGCCACGGCACCGCTCCAGCGTGGCCGCGCAACTGATCAAGATAGGTGTGGCAGAGGACAGCTATGATGATATCGCCACCTCCGGCGACAGCGCGCGCGCGGCGATGTTTCGCGGGGCTATCGGCGAAAAGGTCTATTTTATCGGCCAGCCCCATGACCAAAGCTTCTTCGACCCGCTCAAGATCATCGACGATCCGGTCGCGATCAAACAGGTCGCCTTGGAAGAGGCCGACGGGATTGTCTGTTGTGGCCCTCGCGATCCGCTGGCTGATGTCGACGTCAATCGGCCGGAGTTTCTTTATGCAAAGCAAAAGGGCCTGAAGCTGCTTTGCGCGAACCCCGATATCGTTGTGGACCGTGGCGAACGCCGCGAATGGTGCGCTGGCGCTTTGGCGCAGCTTTATACCGAGATGGGCGGCGAGAGCCTTTATTTCGGCAAGCCGCATCCGCCGATCTATGATCTGGCGCGGCGCAGGCTTTCCACACTTGGCAAAACCGTCCCTGACAGCCGTATCCTGTGTATCGGCGATGGTGTGTTGACTGATATCCGCGGTGCCATGGGGGAGGACCTTGATTCTTTGTTTATCTCTGGCGGATTAGCGGCTGAGGAAACAAAAACCACCCATTCTCCTGACCCAGATCTGCTAAGCTCTTATCTTCAAACGGAAATGGTTGCACCGCGCTATACGATCGGCAAGCTGCGCTAAGCCGTTTTTTTCTTGATTTTTCTGCAACCGCAAAGTAATTAAGTTACAAAATTCACCTCCAAACGAGTTGAAAATTACTTTAGGGGTCAAGAATGTTGGATATGGCGCGCGGTGACAACCTGCCTCGGGGTACGATCTGTATCGAGGATATCGAGATCGGCATGAAGCGCCATCTGCGCAAGAAGGTCACCGATCGCGACATTGAAATGTTCGCCGAAATCTCCACGGACCATAACCCGGTCCATCTTGATGATGACTACGCCAATGATACGATCTTTGAGGGTCGCATCGCCCACGGCATGCTGACAGCTGGCCTGATCTCGGCCGTTATCGGCGAGCAGCTTCCGGGTCACGGAACGGTTTATCTTGGCCAAAGCCTCAAATTTCTGGCCCCTGTGCGCCCCGGCGATCTGGTCATGGCGGAGGTTGAGGTTATCGATATCGACCACGGCAAACGCCGCGTGACGATGCACACAAGATGCGAAGTCGATGGCAAAAACGTCCTGAAAGGCGAAGCGATCGTGTTGGCACCAAGCCGCAAGTTCGACTGATCGGGCAAATCCCACCTCTCTGACCCTTGCGCAGGTCTTGAAGCACGGTTACGCAAACCGCATGCAGATCATTCGCGATTATCAATATGTAAGATCTGAGGATCGAGGCGCTTCGGCAGCTATCGGCAATTTTGACGGTGTCCATATCGGCCATCAGGCTGTAATCGAGATCGCGCGCAATGCTGCGCCAGACGCGCCGCTGGGCATTCTGACCTTCGAGCCGCATCCGCGGGAGTATTTTGCACCCGATGCGGCACCCTTCCGGTTGATGAACGCAGAAGCCAAGGCCAACCGTTTGGAAAAAATCGGTGTCGAGAAGCTTTATGAGCTGAACTTCAACGCAGCGCTGTCAGGCCTATCTGCCGAGCAATTTGTAGAGCGTGTGATCGTTAAGGGCCTGGGCCTCGCTCATGTTGTGATCGGGGCAGATTTCTGCTTCGGAAAAGGGCGCGCGGGCAATGCGAAGACCATGAAAGAGCTGGGTGACAAATACGGCTTCGGCGTCACAATCGCAGAGCTGATCAGCTTTGATACCGGTCAGGTGTCCTCCACCAATATACGCAATGCGCTCAGCGACGGGGCCCCCGAGAAAGCGGCCAAGATGCTGGGCCATTTGCACCGTCTGGAGGGCGAGGTGATCCGCGGCGACCAGCGGGGCCGCGATCTGGGCTACCCGACGGCCAACATGTCCATCGAAGGGCTTCACCCACCGAGATTTGGCGTCTACGCCGTCCATGTCGATGTGCTGTCGGGTCCGCATACTGGAACCTATCAAGGGGCCTGCTCCATCGGGGTGCGTCCAATGTTTGGGGTGAACCTGCCCAATTGCGAGACGTTTCTCTTTGATTTTCAAGGCGATCTTTACGGCGAGCATCTGTCCGTTGCGCTCGTCGAATACCTGCGCGGCGAAGAGAAATTCGACAGCCTTGAGGCTTTGATCACGCAGATGGATGCCGACTGCGCCAAGGCCCGAACCATCCTGTCGCGGCCATGAAAGACCCCATTGATCGCACCGGCCTGCGCGACACGTTCTGGGAACGTGTACCATTGAAAAATATGGTTCCGAGAGAATGGGAGGCACTGTGTGACGGCTGCGGCAAATGCTGTTTGAACAAACTCGAAGACGAAGACACGCAGGAGATCGCGTTTACGCGCGTTGCTTGCCGGCTTCTTGACGGGGAGACCTGCCGCTGCGCGCAGTACGACATCCGCAAGCAGTTTGTTCCCGACTGCGTCGTACTGACCCCCAAAAATATCGACGAGATCCGCTATTGGATGCCCGCGACCTGCGCCTACCGCCTGCTGTCCGAAGGCAAGCCATTATATGACTGGCATCCGTTGATTTCTGGCAGCCATGAGACGGTGCATCAGGCCGGTGTGTCGGTGCAGGGTTGGACCGTTCCGGAATTTGAAGTCCCGGAAGAAGAATGGGAAGACCATATCATAGAGGAGCCAGGCATATGACCACTTCGCTCAACTTTGCTTCTGATAATGTGGGCCCGGCTCATCCGTCCGTCATGGACGCCGTTCTTGCCGCCAATGCAGGTGATCAGCCATCCTATGGGCAGGACGCAATGATGGATGATGTCCGGGCCAAAATCCGCACGACGTTCGAGCACCCGGAGGCGGAGGTGCATCTGGTCGCCACAGGCACCGCCGCAAATGCGCTGGCGCTGGCATGCTACGCGCGGCCCTTTGACGCGATCTTTTGCCATCAATTGGCCCATGTCGAGGTCGACGAGTGCGGCGCGCCGGAATTCTACACTGGCGGCGCTAAACTGGCGCTTGCGGCAGGTGACGACGGCAAGATGACACCGGACAGCCTGCGCAAGGCGATGGCTCTGCCAGGCGACTCTGTCCATCAGGTCCAACGCGGTCCACTGACTTTGACGCAAGCCACCGAGGTCGGAACGCTCTATGCGCTGGACGAAATTTCGGCGCTGACCGCGGTGGCGCGGGAAGCAGGCAGTGCCAGCCATCTGGATGGTGCGCGATTTGCCAATGCCTGCGCCGCGCTAGACTGCACCGCCGCTGAGATGTCGTGGAAAGCGGGCATTGATATCGTCACCTTTGGCGGCACTAAAAACGGCTGCCTCGGGGTAGAGGCGGTGGTGTTCTTCGATCCAGCCAAAGCTTGGGAGTTCGAGCTACGCCGCAAGCGCGCCGGCCATTTATTCTCCAAGAACCGGTTCTTGTCCGCGCAGATGCAGGCCTACCTGACCGATGACCTGTGGCGCGTAAACGGAGTGAGAGCCAACGCAACCTGCGCAAAGCTGGCACAAGGGCTTCGCCAGATTCCGGATGTCACGCTTCTGTTTGAGCCACAGGTCAATATGATCTTCGCGCAGCTTCCACGTGCGGTCGACGAACGCGCCCGCGCGAACGGGGCAATTTACTACCTCGAAGGGTTCGAGACGACCAGATCAGACGAGGACATGGTCGTCGCACGGTTTGTCTGCGACTGGCGAAAAACTGACGAAGACGTCGCGGCTTTTCTGGCGCTTCTGCGCTAAATCAAAGCTTGCCGCTGAGGAACAAGTCCAGATCGGCAATCTTGTCCTGACCCCAGAAGTTTTGCCCTTCCGCGATGAATGTCGGCGCACCAAACACGTTGCGGGTGACGGCCTCTTCGGTGTTGGCGGCGTATTCTTCCGCACCTGCCAGCATGCCGCTATCTGCTAAGGCCGGATCGAACCCTGCCCCGCTGAGCGCGCTGCTGATAACGTCATCTTGTGCGATGTCTTTTTCCTCAGCCCAGCAGGCCCGTGTGATGGAATGTACCAACCCGCCCAGATCACCGCCACCGGCCTTCTGCGCCGCAATGATCGCGTAAGAGCTTGGCGCGGGGTTGGTGGGCCAATGCGCCGGCTTGAGGTTGATCTCCATCTCGTTTTTGATGCCCCAGCGGCGCATCTCGTCGATGCGGTTTGCTTGCCGCGCAGGGTGGCGGTCCTTGGGCGCTGTGCCACCAGTGCGACTAAAGACGCTCATGATATCCATCGGCTTGTAGACGATCGTTGCGCCATGTTTGGCCGCGACCTTCTCCAGACGAGTGCCTGCGAGGTAGGTAAACGGAGAAATCGTGGCGAAAAAGTAGTCGATCTGGGCCATTTGCAATTGTCCTTAGATAAGAGGTTTGCAGGACCCTATCGGGGTGGTAAGCGATGATCAACGTCAGTGCGGGGGCTTTGGCGTCACAATTGCTGCCAACTCTTGGGGACATTCCATGCCGACCAATACCGAGCCGAAACTAATCGCCGGAAACGCCAACAAACCTCTTGCTTCTTCAATTGCCAAACGCATCTCGATGCATCGCGGACTGGCCGTCGCGCCGGTTGATGCCCGGGTCGAGCGCTTTAATGATGGTGAGATATTCGTCGAAGTGTTCGAGAACGTCCGTGGCGAGGATATGTTCATCATCCAAAGCACCTCGAACCCGGCCAATGACAACCTGATGGAATTGCTGATCATGACTGACGCGCTGCGCCGGTCATCGGCGGCGCGCATCACGGCTGTCATTCCCTATTTCGGCTATGCCCGACAGGATCGCCGTACGAAAGCCCGCACGCCCATTTCCGCCAAGCTGGTTGCCAACCTGATCGCGGAAGCCGGTGTGGAGCGGGTTTTGACGATGGATTTGCACGCGGCCCAGATCCAAGGCTTCTTCGATCTGCCCGTTGACAACCTTTATGCCTCACCTATCTTCGCGCTGGACATCATGCACCATTTCAAAGGTCAGATGGATGATGTGATGGTGGTATCGCCTGATGTTGGCGGCGTGGCGCGCGCGCGTGAATTGGCGCAGCGCATCAAGGCCCCACTGTCGATCGTGGACAAACGCCGAGAAAAGCCGGGCGAGGTTGCCGAAATGACAGTGATCGGCGACGTCAAAGGCAAGAAATGCATTATTGTCGATGACATGTGTGATACGGCAGGCACGCTGTGCAAAGCCGCTGAGGTGTTAATTGGTGCCGGGGCGACCGAAGTGCATGCCTATATCACCCACGGTGTGATGAGCGGCCCTGCCGTGGACCGTGTCTCCAAATCCGTGATGAAAAGCCTTGTGATTACCGATACGATTGAGCCGACCGAGGGGGTTCGTACCTGTAAAAACATCCGGATCGTCCCAACCGCACCGATGTTTGCACAAGCGATCCTGAATATCTGGGGGGGGACGTCTGTGTCATCGCTTTTTGACAACGAAACCTTGTCGCCGATCTATGAAGGCCTCTACCCGGGCATCTAAGACAGCTGCTTAATAAAGCTGCCAATCATCTTCGTGAGGAAGCTCGCCGGTTGCAGTCCAACTGGCACGCACCCGTGCGACCCGGCTGTCACCCCAAGTCTTGAACACGATGGAAAATCCGGTCTCGGTAATGTCTTGGGCCGAGATATCGACCCGTTGGTTCGTTTTGTGGTCGCTGTCCCACATCGACATCGAAATATGGACGACCGGCGCGCTGACAAACGGCGCGCTAAACGTTTCCTCAAAGCGAAATTCCCGAGGACCATCACCGGTCCACATCGGCCCGCCATCAATGAAGTCAGAGAATAAAACCCGGCTTCCCTGATCGACCCCGATCGAATGTGATTTAAAACGACGCAATACTCTTGAACCCTAAAAACGGTTGCTACCCGATACAGAAACAAACCTGAAGAATGCGTTCCAAAAATGACAAGAGCCCCGGAATTCGGGGCTCTTGTTGCTTATTTGTGCCAAAATTGGCGGTTCAGAGCGAAATTTCGTCTCCGGCCGCAACCAGATCTGCTGCAAATTTAGACGCCGCATCAAGCGAGTCTGCGGATGCCGCGTCGCGCGCAGCGTTCGCATCCGCGATCATTTGATCGAGGATTTCGCGCGTCATATCCGCTTTCGGATATGCCCGCTCCGCCAGAACAGACGCACCTTCCGCGGTCACTTCCGCAAAGCCGCCGGTTACGAAAAAGCTTTCCGAACCACTGGCTGTTGTCACGGTCAGTACGCCGGGGCGCAGTGTCGTGATGACAGGTGCGTGGTCGGGCATCGCGGTGAAATCACCCTCAGCGCCCGGAATTTGCACCTCGCTGGCCTGAAGCGAAGCAACACTCCGCTCAGGGGATACGAGATCGAATTGCATCATGTCAGCCATAAAAGGCCTCCTTCACGCGTGTCAATTAAGCAGCGTCAGCTGCCATTTTCTCGGCTTTGGCGATCACTTCATCGATGCCGCCAACCATGTAGAACGCACCTTCTGGAAGGTGGTCATATTCGCCAGCAACAACGGCCTTGAAGGACGCGATTGTTTCGTCCAGAGGAACCTGCTTACCGTCAGAACCGGTAAACACTTTCGCCACGTCAAACGGCTGGGACAGGAAGCGCTCGATCTTACGCGCACGGGCCACGGCCAGTTTGTCTTCTTCAGACAATTCGTCCATGCCAAGGATGGCGATGATGTCTTGCAGCGACTTGTAGCGCTGAAGTATCTGCTGAACGTCTGTCGCAACCTTGTAATGCTCTTCCCCGATGATCAGTGGATCAAGCAGACGCGACGTGGAGCCCAGAGGGTCCACAGCCGGGTAGATACCCTTCTCGGAAATCGCACGGTCCAGAACAGTTGTCGCATCCAAGTGCGCAAAAGATGTTGCAGGCGCAGGGTCGGTAAGGTCATCGGCAGGCACGTAAACCGCTTGCACAGATGTGATTGAGCCAGATTTCGTGGATGTAATCCGTTCCTGCATGGCACCCATGTCGGTGGCCAGTGTCGGCTGATAGCCCACAGCGGATGGGATACGACCCAGAAGCGCGGACACTTCGGAACCGGCCTGCGTAAAGC
>CAYGQQ010000092.1:9692-12005 GCA_964352105.1 uncultured Rhodobacterales bacterium
CGTCAGAGCAACACGCATACGCGCACCGGGAGGCTCGTTCATCTGGCCGTAGACCAGCGCAATTTTGGATTCTTCCAGATTATCAGGAACGATAACGCCGGATTCGATCATCTCGTGGTAAAGGTCGTTGCCTTCGCGGGTCCGTTCCCCAACACCGGCGAATACAGACACACCGGAGTGCACTTTCGCGATGTTGTTGATCAATTCCATGATCAAAACTGTCTTACCAACACCGGCACCACCGAAGAGGCCGATTTTTCCACCTTTGGTGTAAGGGGCCAGAAGGTCGATAACCTTGATCCCAGTTGTGAGGATCTCGGATTCTGTGGACTGCTCGGAAAACGCAGGTGCGTCGCCGTGGATTGGACGACGGCCAGAGGATTTCACCGGACCACCTTCGTCAACAGGGTCACCCGTGACGTTCAGGATGCGGCCCAGAGTGCCGTTTCCGATTGGAACCGAGATAGGCTCGCCCAGGTCGGTCACGACAGCGCCGCGCACCAGACCTTCGGAGCTGTCCATCGCGATGGTCCGCACAGTGTTTTCGCCCAGGTGCTGAGCCACTTCGAGGATAAGCCGGCTGCCGTTATTGTCGGTTTCCAGCGCGTTCAGAATCTTCGGCAGTTGATCGTCGAACTGAACGTCGACAACCGCGCCGATGACCTGTGTGATCTTGCCTTTTGCATTGGCCATGTTGGTCTCTCCGGGGTCTAGAGCGCTTCCGCGCCCGAAATAATTTCAATAAGCTCGTTGGTGATGACGGCCTGACGCGAGCGGTTGTACTGGATCGTCAGTTTGTCGATCATTTCACCCGCGTTCCGCGTCGCGTTGTCCATCGCAGACATCCGCGCACCTTGCTCGGACGCACCGTTTTCCAGCAAACCGCTGAAGATCTGCGTGGCCACACCACGCGGCAACAAGTCGGCAAGAATTTCTTCTTCGCTCGGTTCGTAATCGTAGACAGTGCCTTCTTCGCCAGTCGCCTCGAACGCGGCAGGGATAATCTGCTTTTCGGTCGGGATCTGGCTGATCACGTTCTCAAAGCGCGAGAAGTAGACTTTGGCGATGTCGAATTCGCCTGCATCAAACCGCGACAGGATATTCTGTGCTATGTCAGCAGCGTTGTCATAGCCCACACGCTTAACCTCAGACAGGTCCACGTGGCCGATCATCTTATCACCAAGGTCGCGACGAAGTGTTTCGCGACCCTTCTTGCCGACCGTCAGGATTTTCACCGTCTTGCCTTCAGCTATCAACTTTTGCGCCGCAGATCGTGCGAGTTTAGCGATGTTGCCATTAAAGCCGCCGCACAGGCCGCGCTCTGCGGTCAAGACAACCAACAGATGGGTCTGATTGGAGCCCGTACCGGACAACAGTTTCGGCGCGCCTTCTGCGTTTCCAACGGATGCAGCAAGCCCACCCATGACGGCGTTGAAACGCTCGGCATAGGGGCGGCCAGCCTCCGCTGCTTCCTGCGCACGGCGCAGTTTTGCAGCGGCGACCATTTGCATCGCCTTGGTGATCTTGCGGGTCGATTTGACCGACGCGATCCGGTTTTTCAGGTCTTTAAGGTTCGGCATTCATTGTCCGCCCTTCAAAAATTAGGCCCAAAAATGAGCACACTACCAACACAGATCAAGAACGCTAAGGCAAACAACAAGACTGTCTTTTGCCGTTCTTTCTTGTGCTTCTCAAATTCTTCTTCCGACACGTATGTCGGAAAAGTTGTTCCACCTCGGCTTCGGCAGTCTTCAGTGCACGGGTCGAGGGCGTTTAGTCGCCTGCCGCATACTGTGCATTGATAAAGCGTCGGCATGCCAATCAGCGATCAGGCGAAGTCAGAGGCGAATTCTTGGATGGCCGCCTTCAGCTTGTCGGCGTCCGCGCCCTTGATCTTGGGATCGTCCTTGGTGATCCAGTCCAGCACATCGGCTTTCTTGGAGCGCATGAAATTCAACAATCCGTCTTCGAACCGTCCCACATCGGCCACCGCGATCTTGTCGAGGAACCCGTTGGTGCCCGCAAAGATCATGGTCACGATTTCCGCGTTGGTCAGCGGCGAATACTGCGCCTGCTTCATCATTTCCGTCAGACGCGCGCCGCGGGCCAGCAATTGCTGCGTGGAGGCATCAAGATCCGACCCGAACTGTGCGAAGGCGGCCATTTCGCGATATTGCGCCAGGCTCAGCTTCACCGGGCCCGCGACCGAGGACATCGCCTTGGTCTGTGCAGATGAACCGACGCGCGACACCGACAGGCCGGTGTTCACGGCGGGGCGGATGCCCTGGTAGAACAGTTCGGTTTCAAGGAAGA
>CAYGQQ010000093.1:0-11942 GCA_964352105.1 uncultured Rhodobacterales bacterium
AATCGTGCCGATGTTAACGTGCGGTTTCGTACGTGCAAACTTTTCCTTAGCCATGTCTAAAAGGCGCCTTCTGCTTGAGGGGCGTCATTGCCCTGATTTCGTCTCGCGCGTACCTATTCAGTGGCGCAGGAAAAATCAAGGCTCAGTTGGCAGGCGCGGCCTCAGGTTCTGGTAAAGGTGTCGCAACGATCTCACCATCGACGACAGGAAGCCCGCCTTCGGGGATCGCACCCGCAGCGGCTACGTCAGGCTGCGGTTCCGCCTCGATAGGTGTCACACCGAACCAATCGCCGTTTTCCAGCAGAAACCGCTCAACCGCGGCCGCCATTTGTGCCGCCAGATTATCCAGTTGCACCTCCTTGGAGCGGGTCAGGCCAGAGCCAAAGATCGTGCCGCCATCAAACTGCTCCAGCACCGTCAATTGCCGGGGCGGGTCGTTCAGCTTGCCGCCGCTTTCCTCGTTGCCAGCCGCGTCATCCCAAACGGTAACGCTGACCACCAGCGCAGATTTTGGTGACAGCACGATAGGCACACCCGGAACCGCCAGCGCGTAACCGTCGACGTTAACGCCGATATGATAAAGCTTCTCGCCCTGATAGCGGCCAAAGCGCTTCGCCATCGCCTCTGTTAATACGACATCCATCGCCTCCAGATCGAACGTTCGCGAGGGCCCGATCTTTTGCGCGTTCGAGGTCACGACGACATTATGCCCGAAGCTGAAATCCCCCAGATCGACCACGGGGTCGGTATCCGGATTTGCGACCGCACAGGCCGACAGGGCCAAAGCGGCCAGCAAGCTCAAAACACGTTTCATATTCATCTCCGCACGCCTCTACTCTGATCTCAGGTAAATTTATTGTCTCTCGGGAAGCCCCGTGGTGCCATCCGGCCTGCGCTGGCGCGTTTGCCGATCCATTCCGCAAGCTCTGTTTCCGTCCGCGTCCGGCCCGCCGGATCGGTCCAGCTGAGCCCATCTGCCAAGGTAAAGAGCCGCGCATCGGACAGCCCGCCATCCTTGTATTTCTGCAAGCGAACACCCTTGCCGCGGCCCATTTCCGGCAGTTCGTCGCGCGGGAAGACCAGCACCTTGCGGTTCTCGCCCACAACCGCGACATGATCGCCCTCGGCAAGTTTACACAGCGCCGCCTTGGTCTCGCCGCGCACATTCAGAACTTGCTTGCCCGCACGAGTTTGCGCCGCAACCTCGTGCTCAGCCACGATAAATCCGTCACCCGCCGTGGAGGCCACAAGCAATTTGCGCGCCGGATCATGAATAAACATGTCAATAATCTCCGCCTCATTCGGCAGATCAACCATCAACCGCAGCGGTTCCCCCATGCCGCGTCCGCCGGGCAGATTTGACGCAGAAACCGTGTAGAACCGCCCGTTTGAGCCGAAGATCAGCAGCCTGTCCGTCGTCTCCGCATGGAAGATGAAGCGCGGCCCGTCACCGTCCTTGAACTTCAACTCGCGGGTCAGATCGATATGGCCCGTCATCGCACGGACCCAACCCATTTGGGAACAGACAACCGTGATCGGCTCGCGGTCGATCATTGCCTCCAGTGGGACGTCCTCGACCTCAGTGGCCTCGGCAAATTGCGTGCGCCGCGCGCCGCCTTCATAGTCCTTACCAAACTTCTTGCGGGTCTCGCGCAGCTGGTCGGCGATAGTTTTCCATTGCAGACCCTCGTCTTCAAGGAGGTCCTCCAAAGCGGCGCGTTCGATCATCAGATCATCGCGTTCCTGCTTCAGCTCCAACTCCTCAAGACGCCGCAAAGACCGCAACCGCATATTCAGGATCGCATCGACCTGCACTTCCGTCAGCGAGGGGTCCTCGGACGGCATCGGCGGTTTGTAATCCGCCTCCGACATGGCGCGCGGATGCTCTTTGCCCCAATCCTCAAACATCAAGGCCTGTTTTGGGTCGTCATCATAGCGGATGATATCGATCACCCGGTCGAGGTTCAGGAACGCAACGATGAAGCCCTCAAGGACCTCCAACCGGTGGTCGATCTTCTCCAACCGGTGCTGCGACCGGCGCAGCAAAACGTCCTGACGGTGATCCAGAAACGCGCGCAGCACCTCCTTGAGCGAGCACACTTTTGGCGTCAGCCCATCGATCAGCACGTTCATGTTGAGCGAGAACCGCACCTCCAGATCAGAGTTGCGGAACATCATGCCCATCAGAACCTCGGGATCGACATTCTTGGACCGCGGCTCCAGCACCACCCGGATATCTTCCGCACTTTCATCGCGGATATCAGCAAGGATCGGGATTTTCTTGGTCTGGATCAGGTCCGCGATCTTCTCGATCAGCTTGGACTTCTGCACCTGATAGGGGATCTCGGTGACGACGATCTGCCACTGACCACGCCCCAGGTCTTCCACCGCCCAATTGGCCCGCAACCGGAACGAGCCGCGCCCGGTGCGATAGGCGGTCGCGATATTTTCAGCAGGCTCAACAATCGTGCCACCCGTTGGGAAATCCGGCCCCGGCACATATTCAAGAAGCGTCTCGTCGCGCGCATTTGGCGCTTTGATCAGATGAATACAGGCGTTGCACAGCTCTTCGATATTGTGCGGCGGGATGTTTGTGGCCATCCCCACAGCAATCCCCGACGACCCATTTGCCAAAAGGTTCGGAAAGGTCGCGGGCAACACGACAGGCTCGGTCAGTGTGCCATCGTAATTGTCGCGGTAATCCACCGCATTCTCATTCAGCCCTTCCAGCAGCGCCTCTGCCGCTTCGGTCATCCGCGCTTCGGTGTAGCGCGCAGCCGCCGGGTTATCACCGTCGATATTGCCGAAATTGCCCTGACCATCGACCAGCGGGTAGCGAACGTTGAAATCCTGCGCCAAACGAGCCATCGCGTCGTAAATCGCGGCATCGCCATGAGGGTGATAGTTCCCCATCACGTCGCCAGATATCTTCGCAGACTTGCGGAACCCCCCGGTGGCCGACAAGCGCAGCTCCCGCATTGCGTATAGGATTCGACGATGAACGGGTTTCAGCCCATCCCGCGCATCGGGCAAAGCACGGTGCATGATTGTGGACAGCGCATAGGTCAGATACCGCTCGCCAATGGCGCGGCGCAAAGGTTCTGCCAGTTCTTGCGACCCTATTTTGGGGTCGTCTGTGTCGCTGCTCATAGATCGTGTGTACCCAAGCACAAACCCCAGGTCCAGCGATCACCGCGCAATGAGCGGGGATAAGTCATTTTTCTTTCCCCGTGGAACGCCCGAGCGCACTCGGTAGTTGTATTTCCGCAACCTGGGAGTCGAGAACATGTGGAAAATGGTAATTGGTTTATGTGCCGCAATGTATGGTCTGGCGCTGCTTGTCGGACCCGCTGAAAAAACGGAACAGGCAGAGGTGGTACTAGAAACACCGGCCCCTGTTCTGACATCGAAATTCAAGCCGGTGCAGCGCCCCGATGTGATTCGCGCATCATTTAACGCCAGCAATGCAGCACCTGTTGCGACGCAGAGCACCGCCAACGCCAAGATCATCGTCGAAACGGCACTGGATGCGCCTGCGGAACCAAAACGCCCCGCCGTCGTCATGCGTGACATATCCTTTATTGCGCCGATGCCCGCACAGGTTCGCGCCCCCGTCGCAGAAATTGCCCCCGAGATCGTTGAGGCACGCGAAGAAACCACAGTGGTCGTCACCGCCAGATCCGTCAACCTTCGCGCAGGCCCTTCAACCGGCCACGGCGTCTTGGGCTCCCTCAAGCGTGGCACCCAGGCCGTTCTGGTAGATGATCTGGGCAATGGATGGTCGAAAATCTCTGTCCCTGAAAGCAATTTGCGCGGATTTATCGCCTCCAAATTCTTGTCAGAAATATAGCCTACCCTTCCGCGAACGGCTGTTCTAACTAGCGGTCAAAGCGGAGAGTTAAAATGAAATCGATCTTGATCACCGGATGCTCCAGCGGCATCGGATATGACGCAGCCCACGCGCTGAAAACTCGCGGCTGGCAGGTCTTCGCGACCTGCCGACAGGAAGCAGATTGCGCCCGGCTCCGCGGTGAAGGCTTTGAAAGCTTCGTGCTGGACTACACCGACCCCGACACAATCCACGCAGCCGTCGCCGAATGCACCAAACGCACCGGCGGCACGCTGGATGCCCTATTCAACAACGGCGCTTTCGGTACGCCGGGGCTGGTTCAGGACCTACCGACAGACGCCCTGCGCGCAATCTTCGAGGCGAACTTTTTCGGCTACCACACGCTGACCCGTGCGGTCCTGCCGATCATGCAGGCGCAAGGCCACGGCCGCATTATCAACTGTTCCTCAGTGCTTGGCTTTGTGACATTGCCGTGGCGCGGCGCGTATAATTCGACCAAATTCGCGCTTGAGGGCCTCTCTGACACGATGCGGATCGAACTGCGCGGCTCAGATATCAAAGTCATCTTGCTAGAACCCGGCCCGATCACGTCGAAAATCCGCGAGAACTCAATTCCGCATTTTGAGAAATGGATCGACTGGAAATCCTCAACCCGTGCAGCGGACTATGAACGCCGCCTGATCCCAAGGCTTTACACCAGCACCGGCCCTGATGCATTCGAACTTCCGGCCAGCGCGTGCTCCAAAAAGATCATACGCGCTTTGGAAAGTTCGAACCCGAAGCCGCGCTATTACGTCACAACGCCCACCTATTTCATGGGATTAATGCGCCGTATCTTGCCAACCCGCGCGCTGGATTGGGTCATGTCCAAAGTATAATTTCGATTTTCTGGTTCGCTTTTTCGACCACAGCCACTAGATGCAAGGCAACGAACTTTCACGAGACCATTTTATGGCCAATGACCCACTCTTTATTGTTGTCGCAATCGCATGCATTGCCGTTCTTATCATCCTGCTGATCGGAATAGGTGGCTTTGCCAAGGGGGGTGACTTCAACCGAAAACACGCCAATCGCATAATGCGCTACCGAATTGGTGCGCAATTTGTTGCAGTTCTGCTCATTCTTCTCTTTGTCTTTGTCCGTCGCATATGGGGTACCTAAATGGTTGTGCTTAACAAAATTTACACAAGAACAGGTGACGCGGGCGAAACCGCACTTGGCAACGGAACACGCGTGGCCAAACACTCCGCCCGGGTCACGGCCTATGGCACGGTCGATGAAACCAACGCCACCGTTGGTCTGGCAAGACTGCATGCCACGGGCGACATGGATGCCCAACTGGCCGCGATCCAGAACGACTTGTTTGATCTTGGTGCGGATATGTGCCGGCCCGAGATGGAAAAAGATGCCGATGCAGAATACCCACCGCTGCGCGTAACACTCGGACAGGTCGAGCGTTTGGAAACGGAAATCGACGCGATGAATGACGCGCTTGAGCCGCTCCGGTCCTTCGTGTTGCCCGGCGGATCAGCATTGGCCGCACATCTGCACCTGTGTCGCACGGTGTCGCGCCGCGCTGAACGTCTGGCAGTGGAGCTGAGCGGGGAAGAATCAGTGAACCCATCGGCGGTCAAATACCTAAACCGGTTGTCGGATTGGTTCTTTGTGGCGTCCCGAATTGCAAATAATGACGGAAAAGACGACGTCCTTTGGGTTCCTGGCGCGAACCGTTAAATCCTCCACTGGTGTTTCGTGAAAAAATCTGCAAAAATTTCACGTACGCGACGTCATAACCGGCGCCAGCGTCGATTTTGAACTGTTTTAAAGGGCTGGGCTCAGCTAAGCCCTTCGCATGACATCAGAGCGCCGGTCCGGCGTGAAATTTGGGAGATACCGCAGATGAAGGTCCTCGTACCGGTCAAACGTGTAATCGACTATAACGTGAAAGTTCGCGTAAAAGCGGACGGCAGCGGCGTCGATCTGGCCAACGTGAAAATGTCCATGAACCCATTCGACGAGATCGCTGTTGAAGAAGCGATCCGCCTGAAAGAAGCTGGCAAAGCTGACGAAGTTATTGCTGTTTCTATCGGTGTAAAACAATCGCAAGAAACGCTGCGCACAGCGCTCGCGATGGGTGCTGACCGCGCAATTCTGATTGTTGCAGCAGACGATGTACACACAGATCTGGAGCCGCTGACCGTCGCAAAATTGCTCAAAGGCGTGGTCGACGAAGAACAGCCGGGCCTCGTTTTGTGCGGCAAGCAAGCGATCGACAATGACATGAATGCCACAGGCCAGATGTTGTCTGCGCTGCTGGGCTGGAGCCAGGCAACTTTCGCCTCCGAGCTGGACGTTGACGGCGACAAAGCAGTCGTGACCCGCGAAGTTGATGGCGGTTTGCAAACGATCAAGGTGAACATGCCGACCGTGGTCACTGTTGATCTGCGCCTGAACGAGCCGCGCTATGCGTCTCTGCCAAACATCATGAAAGCGAAAAAGAAGCCGCTGGATGAAAAGACACCTGCCGATTACGGCGTCGATGTCGCACCGCGTCTCACCGTTGTAAAAACAACAGAGCCTGAAAGCCGCAAAGCCGGTGTAAAAGTCAGCTCCGTGGACGAGCTTGTGGCGAAACTCAAAGATGAAGCGGGGGTCCTCTGATGGCTGTTTTGGTATTGGCAGAAATTAACGGCGGCGAACTGGCGGTTGATGCAACTGCGAAAGCGGTCACGGCCGCAAAGCCACTGGGCGAGATTACAATCCTATGTGCAAGCGCTGGATGCGAAGGCGCGGCAGAAGCGGCAGCAAAACTGGACGGCGTCTCAAAAGTGCTTTGCGCGGATGATGCGGCCTATGGCAACGATCTGGCAGAGCCGGTCTCCGACCTGATCATCTCGCTGGCTGGGGATTATGAACATATCGTAGCCCCCGCAACTGCAACTGCGAAAAACATCCTGCCGCGCACGGCAGCTTTGTTGGACGCAATGGTCATTTCCGACGTCACAGCTGTAATCGACGGCTCCACGTTCGAGCGGCCAATCTATGCGGGTAACGCGATCCAGACTGTCCAGTCTGCTGACGGCAAGAAAATCCTGACCGTGCGGACAGCAAACTTTGACGCCACAGGCGAGGGCGGCTCTGCGTCTGTGGAAAAGATCTCCGCAGTTGCCAACCCCGGTCTGTCCGAATGGGTTGAGGACAAAGTCGCAGCGTCTGATCGTCCAGAGCTGACATCAGCCGGGATCGTCGTCTCTGGTGGCCGTGGTGTCGGGTCCGAGGATGACTTCGCGCTGATCGAAAAACTGGCCGACAAACTGGGCGCAGCCGTTGGCGCGTCCCGCGCAGCGGTCGATTCAGGTTATGCACCAAACGATTGGCAAGTTGGCCAGACCGGCAAGGTTGTCGCCCCTGATCTTTATGTCGCGGTTGGCATCTCCGGTGCGATCCAGCACTTGGCTGGCATGAAAGACTCCAAGGTCATCGTCGCAATCAACAAAGACGAAGAAGCGCCGATTTTCCAGGTTGCTGATTACGGCTTGGTTGCAGACCTGTTTGACGCGGTTCCAGCGCTGATCGACGCGCTGTAAACCTGCATCACTTAACGTTAGCAAGGCGCGCCGGACACTCGTCTGGCGCGCCTTTTTTATCAAACTGCATTGCGCAGATGTTCCGCGATGTATTTGTGAACGTCCGGCCCGTACATTTCTTCGGCGACGCCTTGCTCCATCGGTGGGAACTGCATGCCAGCGACACCAGCGTTGGCCAGCGACTTGGGGATCTTGACCTCAACCACCTCCGTGACGAGTGGGCGAATAGCTTCGATCATGTCACGGTCGATAAACAGCGGGTCCAAACCCAGAGAGTTTGAGCCGGTCACCTCAAGATCATCCGGCGCGCGTTCCGACACCCAAAACAGCACCGTGCGACCCGTGATCCGTGTGACGAACCCTTTCATACGCGCAACCCATGCCTCCCGCAGTTCCGCCTCCACAACGGAGAACTTCTCAGGCGACAGCTCTTTCAACGAGCTCAGCAAATGCCGGGTAAAGGAGAATTCGGTGAAGTCGATTTCCCGAAACAAGGTCTCCAGCATGGCGGAGGATTTCAGGAACCGATCATTGCGACGTGGATGCACGGAATAGAGCCGGTTTGACAGGTTTTGCGCCCCCATCACCTGAATAAACGACGTTTTCGCGCCGCTGCAAATTTCCGTGATCGCGGGGTCACCGACGAACGCATCTACGCCCGCATTCACTGCGCCAAGGTTGACGCAAGGCCAATCCGCCTCTTTCTCAATCAGCTCGGAAAACGGTTCCGCAACATATTTGCCAAAGGTCTCCGACCCACCGACAAACGCATAGTAACCCTTCTTCAGGTCTTTTTTCGGCCCCCGAAACAGCAGTTTCGATTTTCCATAGCGGCACTGATAATAATCTATTGGGCTTTCACCCATCCGTTCGTAGGCCATAACCCACCTCCTAACTCTCGCAGCTGTCACTTAGCGACTCAGAGATTTCGAATTTCCTAAACGCGTAATTTTCAAATACTTTTAGCTGTTACTAAGCCTTGCGTATGCCGCAGCGCAGCGCCTATCGTGGCGCAAACAGATTTGGGCGGGCGTGAGATATGGACATCAAGACAGTTGGCGTGATCGGGGCCGGGCAAATGGGCAATGGCATCGCCCATGTCCTTGCACTTGCGGGTTATAAGGTGATCCTCAACGATATCTCGCCGGAGGCTCTGGACGCTGCAAAGCTGCTCATCGACAGCAATCTGGAACGTCAGGTCAGCCGTGAGAAAATCTCTGAGGACGCCCGTCAAGCGACGCTAAGCCGCATTCAGACAACGATAAAATTGCCTGATCTGGGGCGAACCGATCTGGTGATAGAGGCCGCGACAGAACGCGAAAGCGTCAAGACCGCGATTTTTGAGGACTTGGTGCCGCATCTGCAGCCCCATACGATCCTGACTTCCAACACCTCTTCAATTTCGATCACTCGACTGGCCTCACGCACCGACAGGCCTGAAAAATTCATGGGGTTTCACTTCATGAACCCCGTGCCCGTGATGCAATTGGTGGAGCTGATCCGCGGCATCGCCACCGACGAAGATACTTACAATTCGTGCCAAACTGTCGTCGATAAGTTGGATAAAACCGGCGCAAGCGCAGAGGATTTCCCTGGCTTCATCGTCAACCGCATCCTGATGCCGATGATCAATGAAGCGGTCTATACGCTCTATGAAGGCGTGGGATCGGTATCTTCTATCGACAGCTCGCTCCGGCTTGGGGCCAACCACCCGATGGGTCCCCTGGAGCTTGCAGACTTCATCGGGCTAGATACTTGTTTGGCGATCATGAACGTTCTGCATGACGGTCTGGCGGATACGAAATACCGGCCTTGCCCGCTTCTGACGAAATATGTGGAGGCCGGATGGCTGGGGCGCAAATCGCAGCGCGGGTTTTACGACTACACGCAGGACCCGCCGAAGCCGACCCGCTAAGCTAAGAACTTTAGGGTTTCAGCGCCAAGGTTCGTTCCCGAAGCCACGCCACAAAACCGCGCGGGTTGCTCGCCCAGCTTTTGATCTCTTCATCTTCAAACGGTTTGCCGACGATCGGGGCCTGCGGTTTGTTCAGCGAATGCGCGACCTCGTAGATCAGCAACCCTTGGCGCAGTGTCGCCGACACCTGATTGGCCAATTGATACAGTCTTGAGTTCTGCCCCTGGAAGAAGACTGGAACGACTTTGGCACCGGATCGGTGGATCATCTTCGCCGTAAACGGGTTCCAATCGGCCTCCACCACGTCGCCAAACGCGGTCTCGGAGGTCGCCACCACACCGGATGGAAACAGCACGATCACACCTTCATTCTTGAGATGCTCCATCGCCTTGCGACGCATCTCCAGGTTTTGTTGCAGCGCATCTTCCTCATGCGGGAACGGCACCGGGATCATGAACTGATCAATCGCCTCCACCCCCGTCAGCAAAGAGCGCGTCAGGATCTTGTAATCTGTACGCACGCGCCCGATCAGCTCGGCCAGAACCATACCGTCAACCAACCCATGCGGGTGGTTGGCCACGATAATCACCGGACCCGTGGCGGGAATATTTTCGATCTGATCTTGCGGGGTTTGCAGCTCAATCCCCATCACGCCCAGCGCATCTTCCCAGAACCCTTGGCCATACCTGACGCCGCCCCGCTCGAACTTCCGCACAAGCATCAACAGGCGCAACTTGCCAGTTAGCCACTCCATCACGCGGATCGTGTTGGCTTTCCAAGGATTGGTGAACGTATTGGCGTAAGACAGGTTCCGCTTGTCATATGGCACGTAGTCGGGCTGAATCTCCCCGTCGACGGCGGTGCGCTCTTTTGCATGTGCTTCTGCGCCCCGGTCCACCATATCAGAAATCTTCGCCAAATCGCGCCGCGACAAGCGCTTCCAAAGCATCGGCCAGATCATCGGCCGCTTGACCTTTGGTTTCGATCTTAATTTCGGTTCCCCGTGATGCGGCAAGCATCAAAAGCCCCATAATACTGTCCCCCGACGCGTCCAGACCATCCTTGGACACAATCGCCGACGCGTCAAACTTTTCGACAACTTCAACAAATTTAGCTGAGGCGCGCGCGTGCAAACCCTTCTCATTGACGATCTGGACCACCCGCTCAGCCATCGTCAGAAAGCCCATTGAAGCTATGGATATACTTCTTTCCTGCTTTCACCGCAGACTCAACCGCCTCGCCGACCTCAAGACTGCGCGACTTGGCGAGCTTGATCAGCATTGGCAAGTTTGCCCCACTCAGGATACGCCGCTCCACCTTACGGCAGGCCTTCAAGGATAGGTTCGACGGCGAGCCACCAAACATATCCGTCACCACCACGACGCCCTGCCCCGTATCAACAGCATCTGCTGCTGCGCAAATCTCTGTCTGTTTGGCGGAGCGGTCGTGGTTTTCTTCAATGGTGATCGCGCGGATACCGGGCTGTTTGCCCACGACATGTTCCACCGCCGAAAGATACTCTTTCGCCAGCCCGCCATGCGCTACGATAACAATCCCAATCACGCGTTAAGCACCCTGCTTATCTGTACCGACGCCACGCGCCCGCCGCTCAAGTTCCCGGTGCCTTATAGACACCTGCCACCCTTTATTTGCAAGGTCTTCCGCCAGAATTTCCGTGACGGCAACAGATCGGTGTTGCCCCCCGGTACACCCAAATCCAATGCTCAGATGGCTTTTGCCCTCCGCCTTGAAGGCGGGAAGAAGAAACTCGGACAGATCGGTCAGCTTTTCCATAAAGGGCGCAAAGGTTTCGTCCTCGGCAATATAGCTTGAAACTGCATCGTCTCGCCCATCGAGCGGCCGTAACGCCTTGTTCCAATGCGGGTTTTTCAAAAACCGGCAGTCGAAAACCATATCAAGCCCGCGCGGCAAACCACGCTTGTAGGAGAAGGATTGTACCGACACCGCCAAAGTCGGCTCCCCGGTGACACCAAACCACCGCTCAATCTCCGCGCGCAGGTCATGGGGGCTCAGATCAGAGGTATCGATCAGAAATTCCGCGCGCGCCTTTACGGGGGCCAGCAATTCAAACTCCCGCGCGATTCCCTCCTGTGGGGCATCTTCCGGAGCCAAGGGATGGCGCCGCCGCGTTTCCGAAAACCGGCGGATCAACACATCATCGCGCGCATCAAGATAGAGCAGCGCTGTGTCCAGATCAGGATCGGCAGTTATCTTGTCGACCAGCTCGATCACAGTATTGGTGGTGAAATCACGGTTGCGCGGATCAACCCCCAGCGCCAAAGGGCGGTCCAGCGGCGGGCCGGAAAACAAGCGCGGGATCAGGGAAAGCGGCAAATTATCTATTGCCTCAAAGCCTAGATCCTCCAGCGCATGGATCGCCGTGGAGCGTCCAGCCCCGGACGGGCCAGTCACCACAACAACGCGTGGTCGGTTTCCTGACGGCGATTTCGACATAACGATCCTTTAAGCGGCTCTACCTGCCATAAGATAGTGAAGAATTGCGAAAGGAAAATGGCGCGCATCTACACGATTTTGTAACGCGGCAGAAATGCCCAGCAAACTGGTTTGA